>JAKSCL010000114.1 GCA_022360615.1 Hyphomicrobiales bacterium | reverse complement strand
TTGGCCCAACCCATGAGGGCCGGGCGCAAATCCGCCATTTCGGCGTCACGCGTCCTCGAATATGCGCAAAGCATGTCCGTCGTCCTCGTTCCTTGCACCGACGAATTCCCGCTCCGGCGCAGCCATTCCTTAAATCCTCACAACGACCTAGAGGCTTTGCGCCCCATCGGCTTGCCACGCTTGACGGCCGGCGGCTTCGATGCCGTCGAGCATGACATCGATGGCGGCGCGGAATGCACCGTCGCTGCCGCGTTGCTCGACGTCTCTTAGGAGGGCTTTGACGTTCGGGAACGCGCCATCAGGCAAACCTCTGATCTCCTCGACTATATCCGGCGCCGGCGGCTTGAGCAGGCCGCCGACTTCGGCCAACGCCAGGCCAAGAATGCTGGCGTAGAACCCGAATACGAGCTTCCCGGCCAAATCGTCACCAATGTTCGCCTTGCGAAGTGCTTCGAACATGATTTCCATGAGTTCGAAATCGGCCGGGCCGGTCGTCCAATAGCGCATCAGGAGCGGAAACGATTGCGGATGGTCCAGCGCGAGGCTTCGGTATTGCAGCGCCACGTCCGATAGGCACGCGCGCCAGGGCTGCCCGACCTCCGGATGACGGATTTTGGTGATGAGCATATCGGCCATCGCGCGCTCAAGCCCACGTTTCGACTTGAAGTGGTAGAGTATCGCCATGGGGTCGCAGCCTATCTTGGCCGCGAGCTTTCGGACGCTGAAGCTGTCTGGCCCGATTTCCTCCATGAGCTCAAGCCCGTCTTGCAGGATGGCCTCCGCATCCAAGCCTTTCGGTCCTGTCTGAAACACATTTTTCGACATTGTAGAAATTATCCCTTGAAGTTCTACAGTGTAGAGATATATCGCTCAACGTTAAAGTTTTACAGCCTCTGCGACATCGCGCAGGGTCGCCGGAGGCCTTTTTTGGAGCGAACGGATGTCTGCACTTGAGCTCACCGAACTTACGCCTCGCCAGAGGATGCTCAGCGTTGGCGCAGTGATTCTATCGACCGTGGGGGTCGGTGTTTCATACGGGATCGGATATCCGGTCACCTCATTGACCTTCAAGGAATGGGGCTCGCCCAGCTGGCTGACCGGTCTTGCCGGAAGCATGCCGGCGCTCGCGATCCTCCTTTGTTTGCCCTTCTTTCCCAGGCTGGTGGCCCGGCTCAACACCGTCGGCGCGATGGCGCTTGGATGTGCGCTGGTGGGCATCAGCTTCCTCTTAATGCCAGTATTCCCATCGCCCGAAGCTTGGCTGGCCCTGCGCTTCATCATGGGAGCCGGGCTAGCCTTGCCGTGGCTGGTCGGAGAGACCTGGATCAACACGGTCGCCACTGACAAGAACCGTGGCCGGCTTCTGGCTCTTTACGCGATTGCCCTCTTTTCCGGCTTCGTGGTTGGCCCCTACATGCTCCAATGGGTTGGCATCGAGGGCTGGATGCCGTTCTTGATCGGCGCGGCAGGCATTTTCCTTGCCGTGTTTCCGCTCGTTGCCGCCATTCGGTTGGCGCCGAAGATGCCAGCTCACCCGCAAACGGGCGTTTTCGGAGCTCTGAAGCTTGCACCGATTGCGATGATCGGCGGCTTGGTCGGCGGTTTCATCGAACTTGGCAACGTCTCGATGCTTCCGGTCTATTCGGTGGCTATCGGTACGACCGAAGAGCAGGCCCTCCAGATCGTCACTATGTTCATGCTCGGCGGTCTGGCGCTCATCCTCCCGATCGGTTACCTGGCCGACAAGCTCTCCGCCCGCACCATGTTGATCTCAGTCGGCTTGATCTTCGCAGCTGCGGCGGCATCCGTCCCCTTCGCTGACGATCTGTCCGTCGTCACCGCCTTGGTCTTCGTGATGGGCGGCATCGGCGTCGGCTTCTACGCGCTGTCATTGACATATATCGGCCAAACCGTGCGCGTTGCCGATCTTGCCGTGGCGAATGCAGCATTCCTGATCACCTATCAGCTTGGTGCCATGGCCGCACCGACGATGATCGGTGTGGCGATGGAAGTGTCATACCCGGATGGCTACATCGTCGTGATGGTTGGTGCAGCACTGCTCGGTGTGAGCGGTTTCGTCTCGACCCATCGGAAACGGGCATTGACGAAGCCTGCCCCGTCACCCGCGCAATAGACCTTGCAACCGGCAAACCGCGTTGCCGGTTGCGGCAAGGGCGACACGCTCACCCGGCGCAGGCCTGCGAAATTGACTTGATCATCGTGCCGGGGCTGCGCTTCCGGCCGCAATGCTCCAGAGGCTGTGTGGAAACGGGCCGGTTGCCTTGTCGAGATGATTGGTTTGTCTGATTGGGCGGGTTTTGACGATTTGTCGTCATATAGCCGTCTCAGGGCCCGTTTTTCGGGGCAATGGGCTCTTTCAGACCGGTTTTGTGCAGAACGCGGCGTTCGGGCACCGATACCTATGCCGCCATGGCTTTGATCATGGTGGGGATGCCAATGATCGCCATCACCCGCTTGAAGTTATAAGCGAGCACATGCAGCGCCATCTCGGTCGCCACATGCTTCATCCTTCGCATGGTGCAGTGGGTTGCACCCATCCAGGACTTGATGGATCCGAACGGGTGTTCGACGGTCATGGACCGGAGCGCCAGCCGATCCGGATTGTCGTCGATCCGCCTTTGCACGCGCTCCAGAACATCCTCATGTTCCCAGCAGCGAATGCGGCGTTCCTTTGATGGCGTACACCGCTGCTTGATCGGGCAGTCCGAACAGGCGGTTGTCCAATATGAGCGAAAGGTCTTGCCGTCTTCCTCACTCGAGAAGCGATAGGCCATGTCTTCACCCGTCGGGCAGACATAGACATCCCGGTCGGCATCATAGGCAAAGTCGGCGCGATCAAAGCGTCCTTTGGAGCTGGCACCTGATGTCATCGGCTTGGCGACAGTGACGGCGATGCCATCGGCGTCACAGACAACGATCTCCTCACCCTTGTAATACCCCTTGTCCGCCACGACTTCGATCATGTCCGAACCCATGGCGTCGCGCGCCGACAGAGCCATGGTGTGCAGTGCATCGCGATCATAGCCGTGATTGGTCACCTCGTGAGCGACGATCAGATGGTGCTTGGCCTCAACGGCCGTCTGGACGTTGTAGCCGACGACGCGGGGCATGCGGGCGGTCGTCGCCATGGCGCGGGCATCGGGATCACTGAGCGAGACCTGGGTTTCGCCGGTTTCGTCCATGCGCCGTTCCACGCCCCTCAAACGATCTGATTCCTTCTTCAGGTGCGCCAGTTTTCGAACGGTGCGCGTGAGCCGTTCGGTCGGGATCGTCCAGCCGGTCTTGTCGAGTGCCTCGTCGGCGCGCTCGACCTCCGCCAGATATTTCTCGATGGCCGCATCGATCTCGCCCAGCTTCCTGCGTAGCTTTTCCCGCGTGAAGCTCTTGGCCTTGGCGTTCACCGCCTTGAACCGGCTGCCATCAATGGCCACCAGATCACTGTCCAGAAGGCTGAGCCCGCGGCACAAGGCAAAGAACTCACGACAGACCCTGCGAATCGCGGGACCGTTGTTCCGCCTGAAGTCCGCAATCGTCTTGAAGTCGGGCTTCAACCGCCCGGTCAGCCAGATCAGCTCGAGATTGCGCCCGCACTCCCGCTCCAGCCGCCGCGACGACTGGATCTGGTTCAGATATCCGTAGATGTAGATCCGAAGCATCACGCCCGGATGATAGCCGGGCCGTCCCGTCGCCTCCGGTTCGACACGAAAGCCGAGCGCCCCCAAATCCAGCATCTCAACAAACGCATCGATCACACGCACGGGACTGTCGTGCCCGACATAATCGTCCAGACATTCCGGCAACAAAAGCGCCTGGCTCCGATCCGCCCCCTCGATAAACCGTGTCATCGCAACCCCCGATTCAGTCAACGGGAGGATATCACGGTGACCAAGCAAAAGGGGTTTTCACACAGCCTCCTCGCATTGCCGTCGTTTGGTTATGTCCGGAATGCCGCCACAACCGGCAATGCCCTTTTCCCATTTGGATATTGAAACCAAGT
>JAKSCL010000168.1 GCA_022360615.1 Hyphomicrobiales bacterium | reverse complement strand
ATGAGAGGAAGCTTGCTGGCGAACTTGATCAGGAGATCGGCCGCCTCACGACACCGATGACGAGCCGCAATGCCGTGGTGCGGGCGCGGGAATCGGCCATCGGCAATCTGATCGCCGATGCCATGCGCTGGGCGACCGGCGCCGATGTCGCGCTGACGAATGGCGGCGGCATCCGCGCAAACCGCGATTACGAGGCGGGCACGATGCTTACACGCCGCGACATCCTCGCCGAATTGCCTTTCGGCAACAAAACGGTGGTTCTGGAAATCACCGGCGCGCAGTTGATGGATGTTTTGCGCTGGGGCTTCATCTCAGCCGGGCGCGGCGGCTTTCCGCAGGTCTCGAATATGGAGGCGATCATTGCAGTTGGCGGCGGGCCGGTGCCGACGCTTACTTCCGTTACTATTGACGGCACGCCGCTCGATCCAGGGCGCGTCTATGTGCTGGCGACCAACGATTTTCTCGCCAATGGCGGCGATGGCTATGCCATGCTGGAAGGTATCCCGCGCATCATCGATGAGACCGAGGCGCGATTGATGGCAAGCCACGTTATCGATTACATCGTCGTGCACGGTGAGGTGGCGCCCGAAATCGAGGGACGGATCGTTATCCGGTAACGTCGCGGCTCACAGATTGCGCGCGTGTTTATCGAGTTCCTTGGCGAGCTTCGCGGCTCCCTGACGCGGCAGGATCGTTAAAAGGTTGAGCCCGCCTTGGACCTTGAAGCGGAGCGCGACATGGGCAAGGCCATCGGCATGCGCGGTGCCGAACTGCACGGTCTCGACCCTGAGCGCATTTTTGGCGTCGCCCTCCTTGTCCATGTCGCCGCCTTTCTCGACCTTCTGCGTCTCGGCGATCAGATGCCCGGCAAGAAGAGGGATGATGTCGCCCGGCACGGAGACCGTCTCTTTGCTGCCGTCCTCGCACTCAAAGGAGAGTTCGATGTCGGAGAGGTCGCCGGGCTCGGTTGAAAAACTCAGGATACGCTTGGCCATGATGGACACTCCCCGCGCATTGAGAGGCGTTGAAGGAAAGATGAGACCACTAAGCGAGTGCGCGGGGCTTGGCCAGCCCTGAAAAGGGCGTTTGTGTATTTGGATTTCAGTCTGGGCCGAGGGCGGCGCAAGTGTATCGCCTGGCAACATGGCGCACCGCCGTCCGGTCTCACTCCGCAGCTTGGGCGTGCGGCATACCACCGGCGTGAAGCACTTCAAGGAGCGTTTCGCGTTCGGCCTCCGCCGCTTCGAGCGATTTCTCCTTCACATGGCCATACCCCCGGATTTTCTCAGGGATGGCGGCAAGCGTGACCGCGACGGCATGGGTATCGGGCGAGAGCTTTTCCTCGATCTCGCCGATCAGCGCTTCATAGTCGGCAATCAGGCGGCGTTCCGTGCGCCGTTCCGCGTTATAGCCAAACGGGTCGAGCGCCGTCCCGCGCAGAAATCTGAACTTCGCCAGCACGCCGAAGGCTTTCAGCATCCAGGGACCGAAAGTCATCTTCCTCAGATGCCCGGTCTCAGGATCGCGTGGCGCGAGAAGCGGCGGCGCAAGGTGGAATTCCAGCCGGAAGTCACCTTCGAATTGGCTTTCCACTTGCTTGGCGAATGAGCCGTCCGAATAAAGCCGGGCGACCTCATATTCATCCTTGTAAGCCATGAGCTTGAAAAGGTATTTCGCGACCGCTTCCGTGAGGCCGGAAATTCCGGGTGTCCTTGTTTTTTCAGCCTCGGCCGCCCGGTTGACGAGCTTCCGGTAACGTTCCGCATAAGCGGCGTTCTGATAGTCTTTCAGGAAAGCTTCGCGGCGCGCGATCGTCTCATCCAACGTGTCGGAGATGCGATGCCAGGGCAGGATTTTCTCCTCGTCGGGGATCAGATTCTCAACGCGTTTCTTGTTGATCGCGGCGCGGCGTCCCCATGCGAAGGCCTGCTTGTTCATTTCAATGGCGACGCCATTCAACTCAATCGCCTTGAGGATGGCCTCGGCGCTAAGCGGCAGATGGCCCTTTTGATAGGCAAAGCCGAGAAGGAAGAGATTGGTCGCGATCGAGTTGCCGAGAAGCGCGGTTGCGAGCTTTGTCGCATCGATGAATTGCACGTTCCCGCGCCCCGCCTCCTTCGCAAGGGTCTTTGAGATGCGCAGGCTCGGCAGGTTGTAATCGGCATCGCGGGTAAACTCGCCTGGAAGCGTCTCATGCGTGTTGGCGACAATGGCGGTGCGGCCTTTGTCGATCGAGGCCAGAACCTTTTCCGAGCCCGTCACCAAAAGGTCGCCACCGAGAATGAGGTCCGCATGTCCGGCGCCAATTCTGATGGCTTTGATATCGTCGGATGTGGCTGCGATCTTCAGATGGGAGGCGACCGCGCCGCCCTTTTGGGCAAGCCCCGCCATATCGATCATGCCGCAGCCTTTTCCCTCCAAATGCGCGGCCATGCCGAGAAGCGCACTGATCGTGACGATGCCGGTGCCGCCGATCCCCGTGACGATCAGGGAAAAGGGTTCATCGAGGGATTTCAGCGAAGGCTCGGGAAGGTCCGGGAGATCAATCGCGGCTTTGACCGCCTGGGGCTTGCGAAGCCGCCCGCCATGGACGGTCACAAAGCTGGGGCAGAAGCCTTTCAGGCAGGAAAAGTCCTTGTTGCATGATGACTGGTCGATGGCGCGCTTGCGGCCGAACTCGGTCTCAACCGGCTGAACGGCAACGCAGTTCGATTGCACACCGCAATCGCCGCAGCCCTCGCAGACAAGATCGTTGATGATGACGCGCTTGTCCGGATCGGGGAATGCGCCGCGCTTGCGGCGTCGTCGTTTTTCAGCCGCGCAGGTCTGATCGTAGATGAGGACCGTGACGCCTGGAACCTCGCGGAGCTCTTTCTGGATCGTGTCCAGCTCGTCGCGGTGATGGATGCTCATGCCCGGCGGCAATCCGGAACCGACGGAGGGATATTTGTGCGGCTCGTCGGAAATGAGGACAACCTTTTTTGCGCCTTCGGCCACCACCTGGCTGGCGATGCCGGGTACTTTCAGCCCGCCTTCATGCGCCTGCCCGCCGGTCATGGCGACGGCGTCGTTATAGAGAATCTTGTAAGTGACGTTCACGCCCGCCGCGATGGATGCGCGGATCGCCAGAATGCCCGAGTGGTTATAGGTGCCGTCGCCCAAATTCTGGAAAACGTGATCGCGGGTGGAAAAAGGCGCTTCGCCGATCCAGTTCGCGCCCTCGCCGCCCATCTGCGTGAAGCCGTAGGTCGAGCGGT
>JAKSCL010000201.1 GCA_022360615.1 Hyphomicrobiales bacterium | reverse complement strand
TGGATTGAGTTTGCATCGCTCAATTGCTCCAAGTCTTTGTTTTTTCGCGTGTCCGGACGGAAAATCGGTGTCCACTTTTCCTGGACACGCTCTAGGTCTCAAAGATCATCTCGAAGCCGCCGAAAATCATGCGCTTGCCGTCAAAGGGCATTTTCGACATGTCCATGTCTTTCATGCGCGGGTCCTCCATCGCCTTCTTACTTCCTTCGTCGCGGACTTCGCGCGACGGCCAGAGAATCCATGAAAAGACGACGGCCTCGTCATCTTTGCATTTCACGGCCATGGGAAAGGAGGTCACCTTGCCATCGGGCACATCATCGCCCCAGCACTCGACCAGTTTTAACGCGCCATGGTCCATAAAGATCGCGGCAACGTCCTGGGCGACTTCTTTGTAGGCGTTGCGGTTCGCCGTGGGCACCGCGAGCACGAAACCATCGACATAGGGCATCATCCAGTCTCCTTCAGTTGCTATGGAAGGCGGCTTCAAGTGCCGCAATATCGATTTTGGTCATGCCCATCATTGCCCGATGGGCGCGGGCTGCGGCTGCTTTGTCGTCCGATCCCACCATTTTCGGCAGAACCTCGGGCACGATCTGCCAGGAGACGCCGTATTTGTCGGTGAGCCAGGCGCACTGTCCTTCCTGTCCGCCGTCGGCTGTCAGCGTTTCCCAAAGCCTGTCCGTTTCGGCCTGGTCCTTTGTGAGGACGGAGACCGATGCCGCGGGTGAGTGATCGAAGTGAGGCCCGCCATTCAACGTCATGTATGGAGCGCCTGCGAGCGTGAACTCGGTTACGAGCGCCGGGCCGTCCGGATCGGGGCGGTAGATTTTTTCGATATGGCTTTCCGGCAGGAGCGAGACATAGAATTCGGCGGCTTCCTCGCCCTTGCCGTTAAACCAGAGGCAGGTCCGCAGTTTCGCTGTTCCCGTCATGCGCTTTCCTCTCCATGGCTTGATTGCATCGCGGATGCTTGACCTGTTCTGACAGGGCGTCCGCTATTCGGTCTTCGAGCAGTTCACCATCCACGGGGTGCCGAAGCGGTCGGTTAGCATGCCGAAGCGATGGGCCCAGAAGGTTTCGTCAATGGCCATGACGACGTCGCCGCCGTCTGCGAGCGCATTGAAGATCCGTTCCGCTTCTGCCGGTTCCTGGACTTGAATGGACACATCGAACCCTTGCGGCTTTTCCATCTTTCCGGGCATGCCGTCCGAGCCCATCAGGACATCGTCACCAAGGTCGAGTTGAGCATGCATGGTCTTTGAGCGCCATCCGGGCGGGACGTGCCCCTCGCCCGGCGAGCCCTCAAACGGCATCATGGCCGTGATCTTGCCGCCAAGGACGCTCTGGTAGAATTTGAAAGCCTCTTGGCATTGGCCGTCGAATTCCAGATAGGCGTTGATGCGCATCAGACTGTCCTTTCGGCAAGGGATGGAAGGTAGGCGTCGAGCCGGTCATAGGCTGCGGACCAGCCGGACGTCATGTCGGTCTCAAGCGCGCCGTCGCGTGCGGCGCGTGCGGAATAACGCATGGTGACTGCGACCGTGGTCCGGCCGTCATTTTCGGTAAAGACGGCCGCGAACACCCTCTCGCCGCCGGTCCAGTCCTCATCGAAGAGTTCGGTGTGAACGGCGCGGGTGGGCGGCGAGATTTCCTTATAGGTTCCGCTGACGCCGCATTCGCCTTTTTCCGCGTTGCGCCAGACATAGCGAAATGCGCCGCCTACCCTAAGATCGATTCGGCATTCAACCAGCGGCCAGTCGCCGTGGCCGAGAAGCCAGTTCTTCACCATCTGCGGTTTGGTGAAAGCGTCGAACGCGAGGGCCCGCGGCGCATCGAATATGCGTGTCACGGTGATTTCCGCGTCCGACGGCTTTGTAACGATGAACGCGTTCGTCCCGGCCATCATGTCCCCATTTCTCGGCCTTGCGTCACGCCGCCGTGCCGCAGCATGCGTCCGTTGAGGCGCTGTCATCGTACTCGTCATGCAGCCGGACCCAGTTCATGGTTCCGGCCGCTTCGTTGCGGCCCTTGGGTGCGAGATCGAGGAAATTGAAAGGCGTAAAGAGCGCTTCAGTGCCACGCGCGTAGGCGGAATAGGTATGGAACGCGTTTCCCTTGGCATCTTTTGCAAAGATGCTCGTCGCGGGCAGGTCCTCAGCGAGATAAGGGGTGGTCCCGTAATTGTAGAGCGGCTTACCTTGGGCAATCTCTTCCGGCGTGAATGCGGCGCCGAAATCGTGGTTGAAGCCGTTTCCGGCGCACGAGACCCATTGGAACGTCCAGCCCATACGCGCCTTGGCGCGCTCAATCTCCTCAAAAGGCGCGCGGGAGACGGCCGCAAAGGACAGGTCGGCGTGCTCGAAATGCCGCCGCGCGGCGTCCACGTGGTCGCACATTCCCGCACAGCCGGGACAGATGTGGCCACCTGGCGCCAGCATGAAATGCTGGATGAAAAGTTGGCTGCGGCCCTCAAACAAATCGGCGAGCGATTTCGGTCCGTCCGTCGTTTGGAAGACATAAGCCTTCTCGACCCTGACCCAGGGCAGCGCTCGGCGCTTTTCGGCAATCCGGTCGCGTAAACGGGTCAGTTCGCGCTCTTCCGCGAGGAGCCCTGTGCGCGCGGCGAGCCAGTCTTTTCGCGAGACGATATTCGGTTCCATTGGAAGGTCCTCCTTGATTGTTAGGTGGCTCACATCGTTGCGAGTTCGCCCGCCAACCGGTCGAACGTGTCGTTCCAGCCGGGCACGACGCCGCTTTCCTCAGCGGCGCGGCAGGCGGCAACGCTGTCGAAACGCGTTTCAAGCGTCAGCCGGGTTTTGCCGCCCTCCTCATCGAAGGTGACGGTGACGCGGGCACGCGGCGGCAGGCCCGCGCCGCAGGCCTCTTCGCGATGCGCGTCGCCTTCATAGACAAGCCGTTCGGGCGGCGTGATTTCGGTAAACACCCCGCAGCAGGGATAGACGGTGCCGTCTGGTCCATGCATGGCGAGACGGAACGTCCCACCCACGCGCAGATCGATCTCACAATCGGTGCTTTGAAAGCCCTTGGGACCCCACCAGCGCACGATGTGCACGGGCGTCGTCCAAGCCTTCCAGACGAGAGCCCGTGGCGCGTTCAAAATCCGCGTGAGGACGATGCGGCGGTCTTCTTCCGGCGCCGCCTCGAGATTTTCCGGATGTCCGATTTCATTGCTCAGGTTTTCTGTTGTCATGGGTTCCTCCCTGAAAGCGCCCACGCGGGACGGCCAGCCCGTAAGACGGTCCATTTTCTCGTCACGGATGCAGGCGATTGCCAGATCGCGGACCGCGCCGAAGCCTTCGGGCATGGTGTGACCGGCCGTCGCGTCACGAGCCATCGCCATCGTCCTTCCCCTTTGCCTGCAGTTCGGTGAGGTAGTTTTCCAGGCGGTCGAGGCGGCCTTCCCACAGGGCGCGCTGCTCGCCGATCCACTTCTCCGCCGCCGTCAAGGGTTTCGGTTCCATCTCGCAAGTGCGCACGCGTCCAGTTTTTTCGGAGCGCACGAGACCGCTATCCTCCAATACTCTCAGATGCTGGAGAAAGGAGGGCAGGGCCATCTCAAAGGGCTTGGCGAGTTCACTGACTGAGGCCGGACCTCTGGAGAGTTGCTGCAGCACCGCCCGCCGGGTGGGATCGGCAAGGGCGTGAAAAACGCTGTCGAGTGGTTCTGTTTGGTTAGGCATATGCCTAACTTACAGGGTGTGCAGCAATGCTGCAAGAAAAATTTAGGTAAATGCCTAACTATCTAAGTGACAGCAAAATCTTGCGGACGCTCATGGCCGGGGCGGCCGGGAGTCAGCCGTTCGCGCTTTTCTTTTTCTTGCCGGAGAAGAAGGTTTCTTGGAGGGCGTCGGATTTGAGTGCCGGGCTGAACAGGAAGCCTTGCATCTCGGTGTAGCCCGCGGCTTTGACCAGTTCGCGCTGGGCTTCGGTCTCAACGCCTTCTGCGGTCGTCACCATTCCGAGGCTGCGGCTAAGGCTTGCGACCGCGTTGACGATGGCTGCGGCATCCGGTTTGCCTGAGAGATCTCGCACGAAACTTCCATCAATTTTGATCTTGTCGAAGGGAAAGCTGCGCAGATAGCTGAGCGAGGAGTAACCCGTGCCAAAGTCGTCCATGGCGATGCGCACGCCCATGTCGCGCAGCGCATGCAACGTTTTCAGCGTGGATTCGCTGTTTTCCAACAATGCATTTTCGGTGATCTCCAGTTCGAGCCGCTGGGGTGCCAGTTGCGAACGGGCAAGTGCGCTGAAAACCGTGTTGACGAGATTCTCGCTCCGGAATTGGGCGGGTGAGAGATTGACGGCTATCCTGATATTTCGCGGCCAGGAGGCGGCATCTGCGCACGCCTTGCGAATGACCCACTCGCCAAGTGGAATGATGAGACCGATATCTTCGGCAATGGGAATGAACTCGCCCGGCGAGACTGGACCGCGTTCCGGGTGCGGCCAACGCAAAAGGGCTTCGAACCCGGCGACTTCGCCTGACTGCATGTCAACCAGCGGCTGGTAGTGAAGTTCGAATTCCTCGGCATCGAGCGCCTTGCGGAGATCAAGCTCAAGATGGCGGCGGGCCTGCATGCGCGCGTCCATCTCGGGCTCGAAGAAGCAATAGATGCCGCGGCCGTCGTTTTTCGCGCGGTAGAGCGCCATATCCGCGTTCCTTAGGAGATCGTCCGGACTCTCGCCGTCATCGGGCGCAAAAGCAATCCCAATGCTGGCTCCTATCACCACTTGGTGACCGTCGATTTCGAACGGTACCGCCATCGTATCGCAGATGCGTTGCGCAAGGGCGGCGGTGTGTTCGGGATGATCGTCGGATGCTTGCAGAATGGCGAATTCGTCGCCACCGAGGCGGGCTATCGTGTCGACCTCGCGGACACAGCTTCTAAGACGGTCGGCAGCCGCGATCAGCAATTTGTCGCCGACTGGATGACCAAGCGTGTCATTCACGCCCTTGAAACGGTCAAGATCGAGACACATGACCGCGAACCGCTCTCCCCGCTTTATGTGCGGATCCATCTCCAGCATACGTTCCCGAAAAAGGGCGCGGTTCGGTAAGTCGGTCAGCGTGTCATGCAATGCCATATGGGCCAGCCGGGCCTGTATGCGCTGCAGTTCGGTGATGTCCTCATGCGTCGCGACCCAGCCACCGCCGGTCATTGGCTGGAAAACAATGGCGACAATGCGCCCGTTTGTGAGTTCGTGGATCTTGGTGGACGGTTTCAGTTCCTCAACCGCGGTGAGACGTTCGCGGATGTATTCGGCTGGGTCGTCTCCGCAATAGACGCCGCTCGCCACGCGGTGCTCGACGATCTTCTTAAACGGGGTTCCCCGTTTCGCAAGCGCAGGGGGCAGGTTGTAGATCTCGATGAACCGGTCGTTGCATACCAGAAGGTTCTTGTCCCTGTCGAACATGCACAGGCCTTGCGACATGTTCGCAAGCGCGGCGTCGAAACGGGCGATCTGTTCTTCCAATTCCTCTTCGTGCTTGCGAAGTTTCTCCTCGGCCTTTTTCCGCTCCGTGATGTCCGTATATGTCGTGACGAAGCCGCCGGAGGGAACCGGGTTCCCTCGAACCTCAATGACCGTGCCATCGGGGCGGGTACGTTCGAAGCAGTGGGGGAGGAATTTCCGTGCCAGTTCAATACGCTCGCGCACGAGTTCATCAATGTCACCCGCGCCATATTCGCCTCTTTCCGCGTTGTAGCGGATAAAAGCCTCAAAGGGCGTCCCCGGATTGCCCAGTTCTTTGGGGAGGTCGAGAAGCTCAAGGAAGCGCCGGTTTACAGCGCCGCACTTCAGGTCGGCATCCATCATCGAGATGCCCTGGTCGATGGCTTCAAGCGTGATCTGAAGCTGATCCGACGTCTCCGCAACCGCATCCTTTTGACGGGTCAGATCGGTGATGTCCGTGTGGATCGTGACCATGCCGCCATCCGATGTGCGCCGCTCGAAAACGCGCAAGACGCGCCCGTCTTTCAAGTGATGCTCAAACGGTGTCCCGGGTTCGCGGCGGAGTCTTGCCCTTCTTTCCACCCAGGGCACCCCGTTCCGAGCTTCCGCCGAAAGGGCGCTTTTGTGAAATATGGAAAGAAGTTCGTTGAAGGTGCGGCCAGGATAGATTTCGTGTTCAAGACCGGGAAAGAACCATTCCTTGTAGCGGTTGTTGCAGATGATCACGCGATCATCTGCATCGCACAGCAGAAAACTGGCTGGAAGGCTTTCTATAATGTCTGAAATTTGCTGATTGCGCGCAATATCTGCCTGATTGGATTGCTTTTCTGGCAAGCCTGAAGCTTTCGGAGCGCGGCGCCTGCCCGTTGAACGCGAAGTCTTTACCGATTTCGCTGGCATGTTTCTCTCCCAAGAATGAGAGGGAGATAACGCAAGGAAATTGCGATAATATTAACCTATAGATCCGCTTCTTATCTTTGGTTGCAAAGATACTCTTATATTTCGATTAGATTTTAAATTTTCATTTGGTTGAATATATTTTAAGTTACAACTTTTCGTGGCAGGTTTTGATTTGAATGGCTACCCGCTTGCACGCCGCTTATTGTCGTGTTTGGCGGGACGGCCGGGAAGCGCGTTGAGGAGTGCACGGGCGTAAGCCGTTTGCGGGGCGGAGAACAGTTGCGCTGCAGAACCGGATTCCACAATCCGTCCGGCGCGGAGAAGGGCGATATCGTCGCACATCTGTGCCGCCACCCGCAGATCGTGTGTGATGAGCATGATTGCTACGCCGGTTTTCTCCTGAATATCCCGTAAAAGCTGAAGTACAGTCGCCTGCGTCGCCATGTCCAGAGCGGAAACGGGCTCGTCCGCAATGAGGGCAAGCGGCTCAAGCGCCAATGCCCGGGCCAAGGCTATGCGCTGTCGTTCACCGCCGGAAAACTGATGCGGGTAGAGATCGATCACGTCTTCCGTAAGGCCGACGAGCGTGAGAAGGCGCTGGGCGCGTTCTCTGGCCGTTTTGCGGCACAGGCCGTAGTTGCATGGGCCCTCACTGATTGACTGACCAATGGTGCGGCGTGGATTAAGTGACCGGTAAGGGTCCTGGAAAACGATCTGTACTTTCTTGCGGTATGGTTTCAGACGAAGGCCGGAAAGCGCCGTCAACTCTGTTCCGCCCACATGGATTGTGCCGCTATCCGGGTCCGTCAGCCGCATGATCGAACGCGCAATCGTCGTTTTTCCTGAACCCGTTTCACCGATGATACCGAGGGTCCGGCCGCTTCTCAGGGAAAGGGAGATACCGCGGACAGCGCCGATCGTTTCGCCGTTGCGGCGCAGGCTTTTTCCGGCTTCGTACGTTTTAACGAGCCCCTCCACGGTGAGAACGGGCTCGCCGGAGAGGTTTTTGTTTTGCGGTTTGACGCTGATGTCCGTTCCTGCCGCAATCAGAGCCCGTGTGACGGCACACTGAGGATGGGCGAGGACGTCCGCCGCCGCTCCGGTTTCAAGGATGCGGCCATGATGCATCACGGCAACGCGATCGGCAATGTCGGCAACGACGCCCATATCGTGCGTGATATAGACGATCGCGGTTCCGGCTTCAGCTGTCAGTTCGCGCAAAAGGCCGAGAATTTGCTTTTGCGTGAGAACGTCGAGGGCTGTTGTCGGCTCGTCTGCGATGAGGAGCAAAGGCTTCAAAATGAGTGCCATGGCTATCATCGCCCGCTGACGCTGGCCGCCAGACAATTCGTGCGGAAAGGCCGCATGAAACCGGGCCGCGCCGCTTAGTCCGACCCGTTTAAGCATTTCGATTGCGCGCTCGCGACGCGCTGTCACACCGTGGCCGGCAAGCGTTTCCTCGATCTGACGGCCAATGGTCATCAAGGGGTTGAGTGCCGTCATCGGTTCTTGAAACACCATCGCCATCCTCGGGCCGCGAAGCTGGCGCAGACGCTTTGGGTTCGCGTTCAAAAGGTCTTCGCCTTGAAGGCGGATTGCGCCGCCGGTGATGGCCATGTCGCGTGGCGGCATAAGGCCCATCACGGCAAGTGCGGTAAGGGATTTCCCGGCCCCGCTTCGCCCCACGACGCATAGGGTTTCGCCTTTATCCAAATGAAGGGAGACGTCTTTTAGGACAGGCCGTCCGAGCTTGCGGCCATCGCGTTGGCTTGCCGACAACCCATGCAGTTGGAGAAGCGGCTGGCTCATTGATCGGCCATCTTTCGGGTCAGCGCTTTCGGATCGAGCCGGTCGCGCGTGGTGTCGCCCAAGATGTGGAGCGCCCAGACCGTCACGGTCAGAAACAGGCTCGGCCAAAGCACAAGCGATGGCTTTATCTCGATGTACATACGGCCTTCCGCAATGATGTTGCCCCAGGTCGGGATTTGCGGGTCGATGCCGGTGCCGAGAAAGGACAGGATCGATTCAAGGATGATGGCCGAGGCGCAGATGTAAGTGCCGAGTACAATCAGGGGGCCAAGCGCATTTGGGATGACGTGCCGCCAAAGGATTTGAAACGGTGATGTCCCTAGGGTTTGGGCCGCCTCGACATAGAGTTCGCTGCGGGCCGTGAGCGTGAGCGAACGGGCAAGACGCGCCACACGCGGGGTCTCGGATATCGCGACGGCGAAAAGAACGCTTTGAAGGCTTGCCCCCCAAAGCGAGACGATGGCAATCGCGAGGAGGATGCTCGGGATCGCCATCATGGCGTCCATAGCGCGCATGATGAGAGAGTCTGCGGCGCGGAAATAGCCCGCTGTCAGGCCCAGCAGCATGCCGGCGGCGGTCGCGAGGACGGCGGTGCCAAGCCCTATTAAAAGCGAAACCTGTCCCCCGTAGATCAACCGGGAAAGAAGGTCGCGGCCAAAGGAATCGGTCCCAAGGAGATAAGTCTGGTCAGCGGATTGAAGTCTGACGGTCGGTGCTACAAACGTTGGATCGTGCGGTGCAATGAAAGGCGCGAAAAAGGCAAGCGCTGCGATGGCCGCGAGCACCGCGGCGGCCGAGACCGATGCCGCCGTCATGCCGCGCGGCAAAGACATGGGCCGATACCAGCTGCGTATCGACAGCATATGCAGGGCGTTGCGCGGACTCATTGGTAGCGCACCCGCGGATCGAATTTGAGGTACAGAAGGTCCACCGCGAGGTTCAAGAGGACGTGAGCGGCGCCTGCGAGAAGGATGATGCCCTGTACGATGGGGTAATCGCGCGCAAGTACGGCATCGACGGTCAGGCGGCCGATGCCCGGCAGGTTGAAGATGCTCTCGGTGACAACTACGCCGCCAATCAACAAGGCGAAAATGTTTCCCAAAACCGTGACAATTGGCAGGGCGGCGTTGCGCAGCCCGTGAAAGACGATGACGCTGGCTTCGGAGATACCTTTGGCGCGCGCTGTTCGAACATGGTCTTCGCTCAGCACGTCAAGGAGTGCTGTTTTGACGGTCCGGGTCACGAGTGCGATGACCGGCACGGAAAGCGTGGCGACCGGCAGGACGAGGTGGAGCAGAAGATTCCCGAACCCGTCCGCTGCGTCTGGGTAGCCTTGAACCGGAAGGAGCCGCAGCTCGATTGCAAAGACTAGAACCAGAAAATAAGCGACCACGAAGAACGGAACCGATGTGCCCAGAACGCAGTAGCCGGTTGCGAGCTTGTCGATGATGCCGTCGCGCTTGCATGCGGCGAGCGCGCCCAAAGGCAAGGCGACGGCCGTTGAGAAGGCAAGGGTGAGAAACGCCAAAACAAGGGTCGGCTCAAGCCGCGATGCAATCAGCGTGGTGACAGGTAGGCCGGATAAAAGCGATGTCCCGAGATCGCCGTGCAGCACATGCGCGATCCATGTCATGAATTGCCACGGGATTGGCTGGTCGAGATTGTGCGCTGCCCGGATTTCAGCCAATTTCTCGGGCGTCGCGTGGTCACCGGCGATGATTGCCGCTGGGTCGCCGGGTCCGAGATGCAAGAGCAGAAAGACGAAGAGAGCGACGAATCCCATGACGGGAAACACCATCATGATCCGCCGCATGACAAAGCCTGTCATCAATCACGCCTTTTCGGTCGGTTGCGCCCGCCCCGCGCTTTGCTGCGTCGACATAGCGTTCAGTTCTTGCTGAGCCCCCAGAAGAGCGGGATGGGGCTGTCCTGGACGCCCGACAGAGATCTGCGCCAGGCTGTTTGCGGCAGAAACTGGCCGAGCGGCAGCGCGATGACCTGATCGTAGGCGTATTTCTGCATATCCTTCGCGATGGCCTTGCGTGCGTCGTCACTGACGGCCGCCGCATAAGCCATGCGGTATTCTTCAAGCTTCGGGTCGTCCGGCCAACCGAACCATGCGCCGCTGGTGCCGCGCCCGTTAAGCGCATGATTGACGAGCGGGTTGAGAAGGTCGGTGGCGTTCCAGATGGTGAAGAACATGTTCCAGCCGCCTTCTTCCGGCGGTTTCTGACTAGCGCGGCGGCTCACCACCGCTTGCCAATCCATGGGTTGGGCATCGACCGTGAAACCTGCGTCGCTTAGCAACTGAGCAGCAACGATGGGGTGGGTCTTGACAACCCCGACATCCGTCGGCTGGAGGATCACCACGGGCGCGCCGTCGTAATCCGATGCCGCAAGGGCTGCGCGTGCTTCTTCCATCGTATCGTTGAGAAGCGTTTGGCCGCCGATGTCCGTTTCAAGGGGTGTGCCGCAAATGAACATGGCGGCGCATTCGCGATAGTAGGCTGGGTTGCCGACGAGAGCCTGAAGGAAATCCTTCTGATTGAGCGCCAGTAATGCTGCACGGCGCACTTCAGCATCGTCGAACGGCGGATGCAGGAAATTCATGCGGCCCATGATCTGCGAACCGAATGGGTCGATGGCGCGGATCATGATCCTCGCGTCCGCTTCGATGAGGGGGAGCAAGTCGAATGGCGTGTGTTCCACCATATCGATCTCGCCGGCGCGCAGGGCGTTCACCTGCATTTTCGCGTCCGGCATGACGATCCATTCGACCCGGTCGACTTTCACGTGTTTCCCGCCTGCTGTCCAACTCGGTGGTTCGTCGCGGGGCACGTAGTTCTCGTTCTTCTCAAAGACAGCCTTGACGCCGGGCTTGAATTCATCCGCCACAAACCTGAAAGGTCCCGAGCCCGTATAGTCGGTAACCGGTGTCCCGAAAGGCATCTCGGCAATCCGTTTCGGCATCATGAAAAGCGGGTAGGGCGATAGCTTGGCGAAGGCCTGAAGAACAAAGCCAACCGGGCGCTTAAGCGTTAACTGAAAGGTACGGCCGTCGATGGCCTCAAGCGATTTGGCCTCCTCCATGAGACGCTGGCCTAAAGTGTCGCGTTCCGCCCAGCGTTTGATGGAGGCAATGCAATCTTCGGCCGTCACCGGACTGCCGTCGTGCCAGGTCAATCCTTCCCGCAACTGAAACGTGTAGGTGCGTTTGTCCCCCGATACCGACCAGCTTGCCATTTGAGGCTGGATCTTGAAGTTTTCATCGGTCCCTAAAAGCGTGTCGTAGATCATGTAGCCATAGTTCCGCGTGATGTACGCGGTGGTCGCCAGCGGATCGGTGACGCGGAGTGCGGCATGCATAACCGCCCGGATGGTCTTCTGCTCATCGGCCATCGCCGAGCCGTCCGATTTCGCGGCAAAAAAAGTGAGCAATATCAGAGCGAAAGCTGTGAGAGACGCTCCGCCCTGTCGGAAAGACATTGAAAGCATGGCCATCGTTCCCACCAGATAACAGGTACAAACGTCACACAAAGATGTTGCGGTGAGATTAATCGCTAAATGCCGAAGTTCTGTGGTTTGCTCCAGGCGGTGCGGGGCATATTTCGACAGCGCAGTATTTGCTCAAAGACGGCTTGGGAACCAGGCTGTCAAAACGCCGAAATACCGACTTACAGTAGAAGTTAGAGAAACATTGACGAATTTAGTGAAAACATGAGCGGCAAATCAGGTGGCCGTTATGAAAATAGCCGCTAAATAGTGTCATCGCTGGGGCGCAAAGCAATGAACGTCACGAGTCGAATACCGGACGGGCACAGTCTATCTGCGGACATTTATATTCCGCTTGTGGATTCGCTTTACCAGGAGGGCCGCACGCTCCTGGCGGGTTCTATATTCGTTGTCGGCTCGGTGTTTGCGACTTACTGGCGCACGAGCGAACCAACCCTTCTCGTACTGGCCGCTTTGCTTACGGCCGTGGCGACCGTCCGTGGCGTTTTGATGA
>JAKSCL010000062.1 GCA_022360615.1 Hyphomicrobiales bacterium | reverse complement strand
TTCCGCAGCAGTTCGGTCGCGCTTATGTGGCTCGCCGTGAGCGATGGCGTCGGCGTCGGGTTTCTTCCGGAAAGAATCGCCCTGTCAGACCGCAGTCTGGTCGAAATCATCGCGCCGCGTGACGCGTGGAGCGATCCGACATGGACCGTCACCCATGTCGATCTGCACCGCTCACACAAGGTCCAGGCGTTTCTCGATGTGCTCCGCAGCAAGCCCTCCGGCGCCAAGTCCAGAGCTCAAAAGAAAGCGACGGCAAAGAAAAAAGAAAGGCAAAGGCCCACGTGATGGTGATTCCGGCGGGGAGCCATCTCTCATAATGGTCGGAATCCGCAATCCTGGCTGATTGTGGACATGCGGCAATCGGGACCATTTCAGCCGATAAATCATACGCCTGCTGGACCTTTGCGGATGATCCGCCATTAGCCTCCGCGGAGTTCGATACGCGAGAAAGTCGCGTGCGAGTATTTTCAGGTGAAGTCTCTGTATGAGAACAATCAGCGTTAGATGGAAAGTAAATCGAGTGAGAGCCAAGCTACGGCAAGTGAGTCATAGGTGTGGTTAGCCAACTTGGATTGAAATGGACACGGAGTGCTTTGTTTGGCGCTTCGGGCTGTTCATGCTCCTCATATGAACGAGGATCGCAGTAAGAGTGATGGCAAGCCCAGACCGTTAAACGGTGCAAAGGAATTAGACGGTTTAGCCGTCCAGCCTGATTTGAGACTTCGAAACATCGTGCGCGCGCTCGCGCGCCATTCTGCAAGACATCACCACGCGCAATCTTGTTTGGAAGCAAAAAAGGATTCAAGATCGGAGGAGTAGTAGAAAGGCAAGTCCATGCTGTCCGTCGCCCTATACGCCCGTTACTCTTCCGACAATCAACGGGACGCCTCGATTGAGGACCAACTCCGACTCTGTCGAGAGCGTGCGGAACGTGAGGGCTGGCGCATCGTCGATAGCTACAGCGATCGGTCGGTCTCTGGCGCCAGCCTGATCCGGTCTGGTATCCAGGCGTTGATGCAGGACGCGCAAGGGGGGCGTTTCGATCTCGTCCTTGCGGAGTCGCTCGATCGGATCAGTCGTGACCAGGAGGACATCGCGGGCGTCTATAAGCGGCTCACATTCACCGGCGTGCGCATGGTTACGCTGTCCGAGGGCGACATCAGCGAATTGCATATCGGCCTCAAAGGCACGATGGGCGCGCTCTATCTCAAGGACTTGGCTGACAAGACCCGACGTGGCCTGCGCGGCCGCGTGGAGGATGGGAAGTCCGGTGGCGGCAACAGCTATGGCTACAAGGTCGTGCGCAAAACCGGCGCCGACGGCGAACCGGAGCGCGGCGAGCGTGAGATTGACCCGGCCGAGGCGACCATCGTCCGCCGCATCTTCGTCGACTACGCGGCCGGCAAGTCGCCGCGCCAGATTGCTCATGAACTCAACGCCGAAGGCGTGCCAGGCCCTCGTGGCAAAGGTTGGGGACCGAGCACGCTTTTTGGCAATGTGAAGCGAGGCAATGGCGTTCTTAACAACGAACTCTACACCGGCCGGTTGATCTGGAACCGACAGCGTTTCTTGAAAGACCCGGAGACCGGCAAGCGCGTGGCGCGTCCCAACCCCGAAGATGAATGGATCATTCAGGACGTGCCGGAGCTGCGAATACTGGACGACGATCTTTGGCGCGCCGTAAAAGAGCGTCAACGTGAAATCCGCCAGCGCTATGTAAGCGCGGATGGGAACGGGCTCCGAGCGACTCAGCGTCGGCGCTATCTCTTCTCGGGACTGATCAAATGCTCAGAATGCGGCGGCGGGTTCTCCATCGCATATCGAGATCAGTTCGGCTGTTCGACCCTAAAGAACAAAGGGACATGCTCAAACCACACGAGGATCGCGCGCTCGGAACTGGAGCAGCGCATTCTCCACGCGTTGCGCAACCACCTCATGTCCCCTACGCTCTTTAAGGAATTCTGCGAGGAGTACACGCGCGAAATCAATCGCCTGCGCATGGAAGCGTCTTCAGGCTTGGCAGCGGCTCAGGCGGAATTGCAAAAGGTCGAGCGGCAAATTGGCGCCATGATCGAGGCGATCAAGGATGGGCTCTATCGGCCATCCATGAAGGTGGAAATGGACGCCCTTGAGGATCGCAAAGAAATGCTTGTGCGAGAGCTGGAGCACGCGGAGGAACCGCCGGCGCTGCTCCATCCGAGCATGGCTGAAGAGTATCGCAAGCGAGTCGACGGGCTGTTCGCTGCGCTCCAAGACGAACAAACGCGGCTTGAGGCGAGCGAAGATATTCGCTCGCTCGTTGGTCGCATTGTTGTGGGGCGCAGCGGGGACGACAAAGCCGATCTGTGGCTTGAAGGCGATCTCGCCGGCATTCTGACATTGGCCGCCGGCAAGAAGACACCCGCCCATCCGGAGGACGAACAGGTGCTGCTGACAGTGGGTGCGGGGATGGGCAACCGTCGTGAGCGGCAAAACGACAAGAGCGGCCCCGACGATGGGACCGCTCAGTCGGATGCAGCGGAACCGCTGCTGTCGATGGGTGCGGGAGGGCGCACCCGTCGTGGGCGGCGGAACGAAAAAAGCGGCCCGGATGAGGCCGCTTCTTCGAGCACTTCCGAGGTGCTGCCGACGATGGTTGCGGGGGCAGGATTTGAACCTGCGACCTTCAGGTTATGAGCCTGACGAGCTACCGGGCTGCTCCACCCCGCGTCAACGGAACGAGCCCGTGATGTAGCAATGCCTTGAGGGTTTGAAAACCCCAGATCGTCGCATAATCGTCATATTTCCAATGCGCTGAGCGCTTGGCTATTCCGCTGCGATCCGGTTCGGCCCGCGAGGTGGGGCGGATCCGGCGGTTTCCAACCGTTCGGCGGCACTATCCTGCGTCACTGCGCCGCTTTCCGTTTCGGTTTGCGCTTCGCCTTCCGCAGCAACGGCAAGCGCCTCGGCCGCCTCAGCCTCGGCCGGCGGTGCCGTGCGGCGCAGGCGCGGAATGAAGTAAGCGCGCGCCAACAGACCAAGGGCGATCCATAAGACAACGATGGCAACCACAAGCGCGATGTCTTGGAGGTTCTGCTCGCGCAAGATGTCCATCACATTGCCGCCGACGAAGGAGATGAGGCCGGTCTTTGGAACAGTGCCGAGCCCGGTGCCGAGCACAAACTTCCAATAGGCCATGTGCGATACGCCGGCAGCGGTATTCACGACGATGAAAGGTGCGGACGGGATCACCCGCACCCCAGCGCTTGCAAGAATGCCATGCTGGGCAATCTTTCGGCTGAAGACATGCGTGCGCTCGCCGCCGTAACGGTTCAAGAGCCGGTTTCCGAAGCGTTTGCCCAGCCCGAAATGGGTGCTGGCCGAAATCATCGTCGCCACCCAGGAATAGACAAAGCCGAGCAGGGGCCCGAAGACAAGCGCCGTCAATGCGACGAGTGCGAATTGCGGGAAGCCCGTGAAACTAAGACCGAGGAAAACAGCCATCACCGGCAGGATGGCCCACGGTGTGTCGCGGGCAGAAGCCATCCAGGCTTCGATGTCGTCGAGAAAGCGGTCGCTGAAAAAGCTGCCGCTCAACTTCAGTGCGACGGCGACGAGTACGACAGCTGCAATGATCATAACCGTCGGCAGAATCCGGCTGCGTGATACCTGTTTCTCCGCATTGGGCCTTCGGGTGTTGCTCATGCGCCGCGCTCGCTGTCCTCAAGCTGGCCGGCAAGGCGTAGGGGATGGCGCTTGCGGCGGTTGATCAGCCAACGTACGCCGAACATGTCGGGAACGCCCACGGCGAGCCTGTCGAAAATGCCGTATTTCGAGCGGCCATGCATGCGCGGGCGGTCGACCACGTCACGATGTGCCACCTGCCAGCCGTCGCCTTTAAAAAGGGCGGGCAGAAACCGGTGCAAACTCGAAAAATAAGGTAAATCGCAAAAGGCGGCGCGGCGAAAGGCTTTCAATCCGCAGCCCGTGTCGCGCGTGTTGTCATTGAGCATCCAGCCGCGTACGGCATTGGCGATTCTTGAGCCCATCCGCTTCGAGAAGCTGGCCCGGCGGCCAACTCTTTGCCCGGTGGCAAGGCCAATCTCCGGATTGTCCAGTGCGTCAAGAAGTCCAGGCAGATATTGCGGATCGTTCTGGCCATCGCCGTCGAGCGTTGCAATCAACTCGCCCTTCGCGGTTTGGACGCCAGACCAAAGTGCCGCGCTTTGCCCGCAGGAGCGGGAGTGCCGGATCGTCCGGATGCGCGCATCGGCGCGGTTCATCGCGGCGACCAATTCCGCAGTGCCATCGTCCGAACCATCGTCGACAACAATGATTTCGTACCTCTCACCGTCAAGTGCTTGTTGGATTTCAGGGATGAGGTCCCGTAGATTGTCGGCCTCGTCCTTTGCCGGAATAACGACACTGACGCGCACCGCTGCGCGGGTATTGGATGACGTGTCGATCATCGTTTGGGACGCTTGGTCGAGCATTCAGAAACAATACAGCGGATGGAGCTGGCGGTGAAAGGGCGGCTTTCGGCAGAAGGTGCGAAAAGGTCAAGGACCTGTCGCAACACGCGGATTTGCCTGTGACATGACACGGACCGCTTGATCTTGGTTTTCTTGTCCTTTTCCCTCTGATCGCGCGCACTGCCGCGCGCTTCGGCTTTCCTCGCGCCCGCGCGATGCTATAAGCCTCACCCCATGAAATTGCAACCGGGCGGCGTTTGCGCCGCGTCTTTCCACTGAGGTCCGTTCTTCCGTCATGAACACCGATCCGGCGCGCCTGCGCGTGCTTCAGATGCTCGGTGCGCGCCGGCCCGGCGGGGCCGAGAATTTCTTCGTGCGCTTCGCGGCTGCGCTTGCGGAGATCGAAGGGGTCGACGTTCTGTGCGCCGTGCCAAAAGGCTCATGGGCGGCCGGGCGCCTCGCCGAAAAGGGCGTTGCCTTTGAAACCGCCGGTTTCGGGGGCCGTTTCGATCTCCGGACAGCAGGGCAGTTGAAACGCATCATCGCTGACTTTCAACCCAATGTGGCGCAAAGCTGGATGGCGCGGGCCAGCTGGCATGCGCCGCGCGGCGTCGTGCCGGTGATTGGCCGGATTGGCGGCTATTATGATGTTAAATACTTCAAGGGGCTCGACCACATCGTTGTCATTGCGCCCGGCCTTACCGGCCATGTAACCGGGCAGGGCTGGCCGGAAGAGCGCATCAGCCTCATCCCCAATTTCGTCGCTGAGGTCACCGTCCCCATGTTTCCAGCGCGTGCGGAGATACGCGGGCGCTTCGGCATCAAGGACACCGACACGGCTCTCGTGATTTTCGGCAGGCTGCATGAGAACAAAGCAATCGACACGGCGATCGCGGCGTTATCGCATTTGCCTGAAACCTTCCACTTGGTCGTCGCGGGTAACGGCCCGCTTGAAGACGGGCTGCGCTCACTTGCACGCGAAAGCGGGGTGGCGGAGCAGGTTCATTTTGCCGGCTGGGTCAACGATATCAGCCCCTATTTCCGTGCCGCCGATATCTGCGTCATGCCATCGCGGGTCGAGGCATTCGGCAGCGTAGTTCTCGAAGCCTGGTTTCATGAGGTGCCGGTGATCGCGTCACGGGCCGGCGGTCCGCTCAGCCAGATCACCGATGAAAAGGATGGCCTGTTCTTTGCCATCGACGATGCGGACGCCTTGGCGGCGCAGATTGAGCGGGTTGCCAACAACACCGAACTGGCCGAATCGCTAGCGGCTGCGGGGCGTGAGACATACCAGAAGCGCTATGCGAAAGACCGGGTGATCGGCGCCTACCTCGATCTTTACAGGCGCCTCGCAAAAGCCTCAAAACACCGCACTTAGTTATGCGGCTTATTGACAATAACCGCCGCGGTTCGATAGGGGCTCGTCACCGGTTGACATTATGCGCGATATTGGACGTGAGCGTCCCGCGTTGCTTTGTTCAGGCAGAGCACCGCTTACCGGAATTGTTTGAGTTCGTTGGACCTGACTTGTTTCGTTTCTTCCGGTGCCCTGATGTCGACCTATTCCCTTTCTAAGACGCAAATCAGCGAAGACTGGCACTCCCTCTGGCGGGATTCGGACCTCATTGACCGGATCGCGCTTCCACTGTTTTTGCTGGCACCCTTCATTTATCTCATCGACAACACGCCGCCGGATATCCTGTGCGTGATCCTTCTTGTGTTGTTTTTCACGCGAAGTGCGCTTCAAAACGACTGGGACTGGTTGATCAAGCCGTCCTGGGTCT
>JAKSCL010000064.1 GCA_022360615.1 Hyphomicrobiales bacterium | reverse complement strand
TGTTGTCGATAATCCGGACGAGGAGACCTACATCACGCCGGTTGACTGTGTCGGCGATTACGCGACCTTCGTCTCAAGGGTGCGCGAGGACATTACGATCGAGAACGGCCTGAATCTGTGGTGCGTGTCGGATAACCTGCGCAAGGGCGCAGCGCTCAACACCATCCAGATCGCCGAAGCCATCATCAATCGCGGGCTCCTAGAGAAGCGGCAGGCGGCCTAAGCCTCCAACGTAGCCAGAAACTGCTTCGTCCCGCGGTCGAAAATCTCAAGCGCGCCGGTCGCGATATCGAACCAGGCGCCATGGAGTGTAAGGTCGCCCTGGAAAACCAAAGCCTCGATACTTGGAAAGGTGCGCAGATTGTCCAGCGACTGAAGGATGGAGGCCCGCTCCATCCGTCCCTGCGCATCCGTTCCGTGGAAGCCGACCTGCTGCAGCCGGTCGGCGGCCGGCGCAATCAAGCTTATCCATTTGCCGATGAAATCGCCGGGTGAAAGCGGTTCCGTCAGCCCTTCGAGAAAGGCTTTCACACCGCCGCAGCGGCCATGCCCAAGCACGAGAATGTGCTTCACCTTGAGGACTTGCACGGCGTATTCGAGCGCAGCGCTCGTGCCGTGATACTTGCCATCGGGCGCGTAGGGCGGCACGAGGTTCGCCACATTGCGCACAACGAAGATTTCGCCGGGGCTCGCATCGAAGACGATCTCAGGCGCAACGCGGGAATCGCAGCACGAGATAATCATCACATCGGGCTTCTGCCCGCTTTCGGCGAGCCTTTGATAATGCACCCGCTCGCCGGCCATCCGGCTTGCGCGGAAGCGCTGATGCCCCTCTGAGAGTTTTTTCGGAAAAAAACGCATGTCGTCGAAGCGGAACGGCTTGACCGCTAAAAATGATCGGTGCGGATCACCTGCACATCGTCGACTGTGACGATTCCGATCTGCCGCGAGACGAGCGAATAAACGGGCTCAAGCACGTCGCGCACGCGTGTGGGATCCATAATGCAGATGACAACGACCATCTGTCCAGCTCCGCCGACCAGACCATCGCGCCGCCATGAACCTTCCCGCCCGCGCCCGGCAAGCGCCGGGATCACCGTATAACCGGTCACCTTCAGATCATCGAGGAGGTCCAAAAGGCGGTTGAGGATCGGCGCTTCGACAACGATCTCGATACGTTTCTTGGCGTAGGTGGGCAGATCGCCGGTCATGAGACGAACTCCGCGATTGCGAGATAAAGGGGGATACCGAATGTCAGGTTGAAGGGAAAGGTGATCCCCAGCGACATGGTGAGATAGATGGCCGGCCGCGCCTCGGGCAGCGCGACGCGCATGGCGGCCGGCACCGCGATATAGGAAGCGGACGCAACAAGCGTGATGAAGAGCGCCGCGCCTCCTGCCGACAAGGGCACCGGCCATATGACCAGCGCGGCAATGAGAGCAGACAGGACCGGCATATAGATACCAAAGGCAATTAGACCCGGCTTCAGCTCCCGCCAGCTTTGGCGCAGGCCACGGCCCGCAATTAGCCCCATGTCCAGGAGGAAGAAGCACAAGACGCCCTGGAAGGGATCGGTGATGAAGGGCGATATTTTCGCCAGTCCTTCCTCGCCGGTTGCGAGCCCGATGAAGAACGAACCCACCAGCATGACGATCGAACCATTGAGCGCGATTTCACGGATGAGCGCGCCATTGGACCCTCCAGCACGTTCGTTGTCATTTTTGCTGCGCGTCCGGCTCACAAGCCAAAGTGCCGCCAAAATGGCCGGCGTCTCCATAACTGCGGCAACGGCCACCATATAGCCCTCCGCCGTGCCTCCCTGGATGAGGACGGCCTGGGTCGCGGCGACAAAGGTAACAATCGAGATCGAACCGTAATGCGCGGCAACTGCAGCCGCATCGACGGCCGGGAGCGCCGTGAAACGCTTGAGGAACTGGTTCGCAAGCAGCGGGATCGTGAAACTCAAGGCCGCGCCGAGCGCGAGCACGATGAGAAGGGTCGAATCGAGCCCATGTTCCGCAACGCCTACCCCGCCCTTGAAGCCAATCGCCATCATCAGATAAAGCGCCGTCGCCTTGGCGATCGCGTCCGGTATCGAGAGGTCGGACCGTGCCAGAGCCGCCAGCAGGCCCAGCACGAAAAAGAGGACCATTGGCGATGTGAGATTGGTGAGGATAAGAGACGACATCAGGCGGAAATCCCCAACGGAATACGGACAACGGGACCGCTTCGCATTGCACAATCAGGGCCTGAAAGACAAGAACGTTGGGGAGAAAGAATCCCAAAAATCCAGGATTTCAGGCTTTTTCTTTCAGTTCTCAAGCACGTCGGAGAGGACCTTCGCGTCGACATTGCCGCCGCATATGAGAATTCCGATCTTTTCATCGGGCTTTGGGCGGTACGCACCCGAAACGATCGGGGCGATGGCTGCAGCCGCGCCTGGTTCAGCCGCGACCCTCAAAACCCGCCACAAGCGCCTTTGCGATTCTATGATGTCAGCATCCGGGACGGTCAGAACGTCTGCAACACGCTGTTTTGCGATCTCAAACGGCACTTTTCCAACGCGGCGCGCGCCAAGCGAATCGGCGGCAACCGAATGGACCTCCACATCGACCGGATGGCCAGCCGAAAGCGCCGCCGCAAGGCCGCAAGCGCCTTCAGGCTCCACGCCGATCACCTTTGCCGCATCGTGGAACCAAGCAGCCACACCGGCAATCAGCCCACCGCCGCCGACCGCGACGAGGACCGTATCGAGACCGGAAACCTGCTCAGTCCATTCGCGGGCGACCGTGCCCTGGCCGGTGACCGTCTCGGCGCTGTCATAGGCATGGATGCTGAGCGCACCGGTCTCGGCGACAAAGGCTTCGCAGCGCTCAAGTGCGTCGGCATAGCGGGGGCCTTCAACGACGAGGTCGGCACCGTAGCCGCGGATTTTAGCGAGCTTCGCCGGGCTTGAGATTTCCGGCACGAAGATGCGCGCGGGAACGCCCACCATCTGCGCGGCAAAGGCCACTGCCGCACCGTGATTGCCGCCCGAAGCGGCCGCCACACCCGCCTTCGGAATGTTGCGGGAAAGAAGACTGTTGAGCGCGCCGCGCGCCTTGAACGCGCCCGTATGCTGCATGAATTCGAGCTTAAGCGACAGGGGCGGATGGCTACCGAAGGCATCGGATTCGATCTCGATCACCGGCGTTCGCCGTATGTGAGGGGCAATGCGCTGATGAGCGGCGGCAATATCGTTTTGAGAAACCATGGATATGTCCAAACGCAAACAGGCGGCAGGATGCCGTTGCAGCTTACACGGTAATCGCCATGCGGTTGTCCTGGGCGTCCCATTCCGGCGGGTCGGGAAAGGAAACCGCCTCACCGTGCGCGATCCGCGCCGCTGACCAGGAACAGACCGCCGCGTCGATGAGATCGTCAACACCGGCCCGTCCCGGCAGTTTTGACGACGGTGAAAGGAAGGCTGCGTCATAGCCCGCATTGACAAGAAGCTTCCGCCGCTCCTCAAGCCCGTCCGGGTTCGGACGGCTTTTGACCTTCTTCGGCAAGGAAGCAGGCGCACACCCGTTCAGCACCCAGAACGCCACTTCCGGATGACACTCATAAATCCGCTGGTTGAGTTCCGGCGTGAGCAATGCGTCGAGTTCGCGGATTTTAGGAAAAAGATTGAACGCTTGCTTGGAGATTTTTCGTGGCGGCTCGGAGAGAGTGAGCGCCAACGCGCAACCCTCGCGGTAATCTTCTTCATGCATCACGGCGCGGGCGGGTGTTGAAAACACGCTTGACTGCCGCGGTCCCAGAAGTTTCCGAACCAGCCGCTCGCAAGACCGCCCGCTACCTTCAATGCGTTCCGGAAAGCCGATGGGGATATCAACAGCGATGGTGGCCGGCTTTTCAGGAAACTGCAAAACATCGGCAAAGGCTACGGCAAACCGTATGACAGCGCTTTCAGGCGCTGCAAGCGGGCGCAGCACGCAAATCCAGCCTTGCGGACAACCGTCGACACCTGCGACCCATGTCGGGATATCGCTCAAAAGACCAACTGCCGAAGCTGGACAACGGCGGGCGTCTGGGTGAGCCGGTGCTGCTCCGCCACAAGCGGCAATTCGTCGCGCTGGAGCCGCACGGTCTGCATGGCAAGATCATGGACGGAGGCCACCGCCTTTCGCAAACCTTCATCGAGTGTGCGGCCGCTCAAATGGTGGAAAAGAAAGAGCGCGGCGAGAAGATCGCCGATACCATGTGGCGGCTGCGCCACGGCACGCCCTTCGGCAATCAAAGCCCGCTCCTTTGTCACTGCGAGCGTTGCCGCGTGATCCCGCATCATCGGAAAAGCTGACGTAACGAGTGCGATATCCGCACCGAGCCTACCGGCAAGACTGGCCAGCACGATGTTGTCGGATGCTGCCTCGCCGGTGAGCCATGAGAGTTCAAATGCATTCGGCGTTATGACATCGGCGCGCGGAATCAGCATATCCCTCACAGCAATAGCGATCGCCTGATCCACGTAGAGTCTGCCATCCGCGCCGGATGCTCCGTCGCCGATGACGGGATCGCAGCAATAAATCGCAGCCGGGTTTTTCTTTTTCAGAAGATCGACCGTCATAGCGATTGCCCCAGCCTGGTCAGGCTCTGCCAAGTAGCCTGAAATCACCGCATCGATTCGCTCGAAGCCCTTGCGCCGGCACAAATCATCCAAAAGACCGGCGAACCCGTCGCCAGAGACCGGAATCCGCGTCCCTGGCCCATGCCCCGGATGAAAGGGCAGGATGACGGTCGGCACATCGATCACGTCCACACCAAGACGTTGAAACGCGAAAACCATCGCGGCATTCCCCACATGTCCGCGCGCCACGTGGGATGAGATGCATAGGACGGTCTTTGACGATTGCATCGGAGAAATCCGGCGGGATTCAGAAGCGTTTTCAAGCGATTGCGGTTTTGTCGCAGGTTTTGCCACAATTTAGCCGGCAAAGCTTCAATCGCCTGTAATGTGCGACAGCCAAATAAGCGGCTGCGCAACCAAAAACAAGGTGAACAATCATGCGACCATTCAGGACCGCCTGCACATCGCTTGCGCTTGCCGCAGCACTGCTGATCCCCTCACAAGCATTTGCGCAAGACGCCGCTGAAACAGGCAACGTCATTTTCTTTCACCCCGATGGTTCCGGGGTCAATCACTGGACCGCCTTGCGGGCTCTCAAAGTCGGGCCGGACGGCGTCCTCAACTGGGACCGGCTGCCGGGCATCGGCGTCTATACCGGCCATATGAAAAACAACCTCACCGCCACCTCCCATGGCGGCGCCACCGTTCACGCCTACGGCGTGAAAGTCGTCGCGGACTCCTACGGTCTCGACGGAACGGACGAGATCACCGCCGCATCCGGTCAGACCATGTCGATTGCCGAAGAAGCGCATGAGGCAGGTAAGGCCGTGGCGCTTGTCCAGACGGGTCATATCGGCGAGCCGGGAACAGGCGTGTTCGCGGCTTCTGTTGAATCCCGCCGCAATGTGGATGAGATCGCCGTGCAAGTGGTGAGGTCTGGCTTCCCGGTCCTGATGGCGGGCGGTGAACGCTATCTTCTGCCGGCAGGCGTCGAGGGCCGCCACGGCGAAGGTTCGCGCGAAGACGATCTGAACCTGATCGAAGAGGCCGAAGCCGCCGGTTACACCGTCGTCTACAACCGCGATGAGCTCCTCGCGCTCGATACGGCGGAAGTGGACCGGGTACTCGGCGTGTTCGCGCGTGGCGCAACATTCAACGCACAGGAAACGGCCCGGAACATCATCGAAGATAAGCCGAACTATGTCGACGGCGCCCCAACCATCGCCGAGATGACCGACGTCGCCCTGCAAATCATCGCCCGCGAACCAGAGGGCTTTTACGCCGTCATCGAAGAGGAAGGCAGCGACAACTTCCCGAACCGCATGAACGCGGCCGGAACGCTCGAAGCACTGAGCCGGGCCGACGACGCCATTGGCACCATCCTCGACTTCATCGAGGAGCGGGACGACACGCTTCTCGTCATGGCCGCCGACAGCGACGCAGCCGGATTGCAGATTTTCAGCAATCCCGGAAATTTTGACGGCGACGAACCGGTGCCCGCAACGACATCGGGCGGGGGTGTTCTCCATGGTGTTCAGGGCCAGTTCGGCGATCCTTTCGTCGCAGAACCCGATCAAGCGGGTGAACGCCATCCCTTCGGTATCGCTTTCATCGGCTATAACGATGTGGCAGGCGGCATTCTGGTGCGCGCGGCTGGCCTCAACCATGAGAAGGTGAAGCCGCTCATGGACAACACCGACGTCTACAAGCTGATGCATGACACGCTTTTTGGCGGGTCCCTGCTCGCCGACGGCGCGGCCGACTGACTGCGTAAAGCCTTCGGAGAAGGCGGGTGGCGGGGATTTACCGCCACCCGCAAGGTTTTAATGCCAGGGCCCAATCCCTGCCGTCACCATAATGCGGCGCTTACGAGTTGCGCACACGCTTACCAGAAAACCGGTTCCCACTTTTCCAGAGCATGCGCTAAGCTTCAGCCCAAAGGTTTCATTCCCTTGGAGGCGCCATGCCGCTAGCGATCCATCCCCGCCGCAGCGTCCTTTACATGCCCGGTTCGAACACCCGGGCCCTTGAAAAGGCAAAAAGCCTTCCCGCCGACACCGTTATTTTCGATTTGGAAGATGCCGTTGCCCCTGACATGAAGGAAACGGCGCGCGAGCAGGTGCGCTCCGCTGTCCAGTTCGGCGGTTACGACAAAACCGAAGTCGTGATCCGCATGAACGGGCTGGAGACGGATTGGGGCGAGGAGGACCTGTTCGCGGCCATCGCCGCACGCCCGAACGCGATCCTCGTGCCGAAAGTCAACCGGGCGGACGACGTACGCCGCATAGCTGCCGCCTTTTCGGCCTCCGACCTGGAGGACGTCGCCATCTGGGCGATGATGGAGACGCCGCTTGCAATGCTGAACGCCGGCGAAATCGCCGCCGCGTCGCAAGATGCAGATATACCTTTGGCGGCCTTTGTGCTGGGCACCAACGATCTGGCGAAAGAAACGGGCGCCCGTCTCGCGCCCGGCCGCGAAGTGCTGCTCCCCTGGCTGATGACCTGCGTCGCCGCGGCGCGGGCCCACGGCCTTGCGGTCATCGATGGTGTGTTCAACGACTTCAACGACGAGACCGGCCTGCGCATGGAATGCGAACAGGGCCGCGATTGCGGCATGGATGGCAAGACCCTCATCCACCCGAACCAGATTGCAACGGCGAACGGCGTCTTTGCGCCTTCTGAGGACGACGTGGCAAGCGCCCGCGCAATCATCGACGCTTTCGCACTGCCTGAAAACGCGGACAAAGGCGCAATTACCGTCAATGGCCGGATGGCCGAGCGCCTCCATTTGGAAATGGCGGAAAAGACCATAGCCGTCGCAGCGGCGATTGCCGCAGCCGGGCGCTGACGCAGCGTCATGGGCGTTGTGTCCGGGCCATGCCGGTTTTGCAGGTGACAAATGTGAAAGCGAGCGCCGCCCATTGGGGCGATGTGCTTGGCTTTCAGAGCCACGGCTTTTGGGGCGAGGACCCGGATGATCCGGACTTCTGTATCGTTCAACGCGGCGATGTCACGATAGCGCTCCACCGCTCCGAGGATGGAAGCATTCCGCTCAATCAATACTCGGCTGCTTACATCTGCGTCCAAGATGCGAACGCATTTTACAAGGAATTAAAGGAGCATGGGGCATTAATCGATCAACCGCCCTACGATACGAAGTACGGTCCGCGACCTCGATGGGCACGCTGTTGCCTTTGCCCATGACTTCGCCCCGGAAGCACCGGACCCACACGGTATTGGGCCGGAAAGGGGGGAGAGACACTACCGCTGTGTGATGGTCACGGACCGCAATTCTCGACATATCATCCCCGGCCGGGGCAGCACGATGTGCGTGTATTCAGCCTTTGCCGGACAGTCTTCTTCAGTGCTGTCCTGGACTTGACCCAGGCAGTAGAAAAAGATCACTCCTTTCGCGGGGCGTTGCAAGAATTGAAATGCGTTTAGCGGAACGGCTGAGAATCGAACCCATGACAAAAACCAATCCCGGTCATTATTTCGAGGATTTCCATATCGGCATGGAGATCCGGCACGCGACGCCGCGCACCGTGACGGCGGGCGATCAGGCGCTTTACCAGGCGCTTTACGGGCCGCGCTTTGCCGTCCAGTCCTCAGACGTTTATGCGCGCGCCATTGGCTATCCCCATGCCCCGCTCGACGATTTCCTCGTCTTTCATATCGTCTTCGGTAAGACGGTGCCGGATATTTCACTGAATGCCGTCGCCAATCTTGGCTATGCCGAATGCCGGTTTCTCCATGCCGTCTATCCAGGCGACACGCTGACCGCCGTATCCCGCGTTGTTGGCGTGAAGGAGAATTCGAATGGCAAGACCGGTGTCGTTTATGTCCGTTCCACGGGCATCAACCAGCATGACACGCCGGTGCTCGACTATATGCGCTGGGTGATGGTGCGGAAACGCGATCCCGCTTCGCCCGCACCCGAGCCTACCGTGCCGAAGGCGCTTTCCGTCCTCACACCGGACATGCTGGGCGACGCATGCCCGGTCATCGACCCGGCCGCCTATGATACGATACTTTCAGGCGCCCCGGATCTCTTTGGCGATTACGCCGTGGGCGAGAGAATCGACCATGTGGACGGCTTCACGGTCGAGGAAGCCGAACATCAGATGGCGACCCGGCTTTACCAGAATACGGCCCGCGTCCACTTCAACCAGTTCACCGAAGCACAAGGCCGGTTCGGGCAGCGGCTCATCTATGGCGGGCATGTGATCTCGCTTGCCCGGACGCTATCCTTCAACGGACTCGCCAACGCCTTTCAGATCGCTGCCATCAATGGCGGCCGCCACGTCGCTCCGCTGTTTGCGGGCGAGACGGTCTTCGCCTGGTCGGAAATCCTCTCCAGGGACACGCTGCCAGGCCGTGACGATGTCGGCGCCTTGCGCTTGCGCACTATTGCAACCAAGAACCGGCCTTGCACGGACTTCCCCCTCAAGGACACGGATGACGCCTATCTCCCTGAGGTGATTCTCGATCTGGACTACTGGGTCCTTTTGCCAAGCGGCTAGTGCGGAATTTGCTCTCACCCGGCGGCGCCCGTGCAGCGTTTTCCGCTCGAGGCGCGTTTTTCAGTCATCAACCATTGATTCGAATGGACCCTATGCGGATTCGGGGCTTTGACCGATCGTCGCATTGATTTTAGAACGGTTCGCAATAGTGTTTTTTGCGCTGCCGAAAAAAGGGATGCCTATGGCTGACGCGAACCCGGGCGGACGCCCGCTCTCGCCGCATTTGCAGATTTACAAGCCATTGTTCACAATGGTGATGTCGATCCTGCACCGTATCACCGGAGGCGCCCTCTATGTTGGCACGCTTCTCGTCGTCTGGTGGTTGGTCGCTGCTGCATCGGGTCCGGAATACTTTGATTTCGCGAACGGCATCATGGGATCTTTCGTGGGCCGCCTTGTCCTTTTCGGTTATACCTGGGCGCTCTTGCACCACATGCTGGGCGGTGTGCGCCATTTCATTTGGGATACCGGCGCAATGCTTGATGTGCCGAGAGCCCAAATGCTCGCCAAGCTAACGCTTGCTGGATCGTTGACGCTGACGCTCACGATCTGGATCGTCGGCACGCTGGTTTTCTAGGGTGATGAGCATGAAGGCCATGAAAACCCCATTGAAGCGCGTCCGCGGCCTCGGTTCAGCCAATGAGGGCACCGAGCACTTCTGGCAGCAGCGCATGACCGCGCTCGCCAACATTCCCCTTACACTCTTTTTCGTTGGGTCGATCGCCGCGCTTCACGGCGCGGATTACAACACCGTGATGAGTTATTTCTCCTCACCCATTGTAACGATTTTGATGCTTTTGACGGTGTTGTCGGCGGTTATTCATATGCGCCTCGGTATGCAGATCATCATCGAGGATTACATCCACAACGAAGGCACCAAAGTGCTCGCATTAATGGCGAATACATTCTTCGCCGTTTTTGTGGGCCTTGCCTGCGCTTACGCACTGATCAAGATCGGTGTGAGCTGAGCCCCGGAACCAGGTTTCGAACAAAGGTCTAAGGTCTGACGTCATGGCGGAAAACGGAAAAGCCAACGGAAAGAGCAATGGACACGCCGCGCCCGGCACCAATGGGCGTGCCTATCCCTTCACAGACCACACATTTGACGTGGTGGTGATTGGTGCGGGCGGCTCTGGCCTGCGGGCGACTGTCGGCTGCGTGGAGGCGGGGTTGAAGACGGCCTGCATCACCAAGGTTTTTCCGACCCGCTCGCACACGGTCGCAGCCCAGGGCGGCATTGCCGCATCGCTGGGCAATATGGGCCCGGACAGCTGGCAGTGGCACATGTACGACACCGTCAAGGGATCGGACTGGCTGGGCGATCAGGACGCCATCGAGTATCTTGTGCGCGAAGCACCCGCCGCCGTCTACGAGCTCGAGCATTACGGGGTGCCGTTCTCGCGCACGGAAGACGGCAAGATCTACCAGCGCCCTTTCGGCGGCCACATGCAGAATATGGGCGAGGGTCCGCCCGTGCAGCGCACCTGTGCGGCTGCCGACCGCACCGGCCATGCTATCCTGCACACGCTTTATGGCGCGGCGTTGAAGCACAATGCGCAGTTCTTCATTGAGTATTTCGCACTCGATCTCATCATGGAAGAGGGCGCATGCCGTGGTGTCGTCGCCTGGAACCTCGACGACGGCACCATGCACCGCTTCCGCGCAAAAATGGTGATTCTGGCAACCGGCGGCTATGGCAGGGCCTATTTCTCCTGTACATCGGCCCACACCTGCACCGGGGATGGAAACGCCATGGTGCTGCGCGCTGGGCTTCCCGTTCAGGATATGGAATTCGTGCAATTCCACCCGACCGGCATTTACGGTGCGGGCTGCCTGATCACGGAAGGCGCGCGCGGTGAGGGCGGCTATCTGACAAACTCCGAAGGCGAGCGCTTCATGGAGCGCTTCGCGCCGTCGGCGAAGGATCTCGCCTCACGTGACGTGGTTTCGCGCTCCATGTCCATGGAGGTCCGCGACGGCCGCGGCGTTGGGCCGGAGCAAGACCACATCTATCTACACCTTGAGCACCTCGACCCGGCGGTTCTCGCCGAACGGCTTCCGGGCATTTCGGAATCGGCCCGGATTTTTGCCGGCGTCGACGTGACGAAGGAACCGATCCCGGTGCTGCCCACTGTCCACTATAACATGGGCGGCGTGCAGACGAATTATTGGGGCGAGGTCGTCACACTGAAAGACGGCAATCCGGAAACGGTCGTGCCGGGCCTCATGGCGGTCGGCGAAGCGGCCTGCGTTTCGGTGCATGGCGCGAACCGCCTCGGCTCCAACTCGCTCATCGATCTCGTGGTCTTCGGCCGGGCTGCGGGCCTGAAATGCGCCGAGATTGTCGACCCTACGGAGAAAGCGCCGGAACTGCCGCAAGGCGCGGGCGAAAACGCCATAACCCTTCTTGACAAATACCGCCACGCCGATGGCGGCACGCCGACGGCGGAACTTCGCTTGAGGATGCAGAAAACCATGCAGTCCAACTGCGCGGTATTCCGCACGGGCGAAATCCTTGAGGAAGGTCAAAGTCTTATCCAGGAGGTCTGGAAAGGCATGGACGACATTGCGGTCAAGGACCGTTCGCTCATATGGAACACGGACCTTGTGGAGACGATTGAGTTCGACAACCTTATCCGCCAGGCCGTCGTGACGATGGAATCCGCCGTCAACCGCAAGGAAAGCCGCGGCGCGCACGCCCGCGAAGACTATCCCGACCGCGACGATTCTGAATGGATGAAGCACACGCTCGCCTGGTTCGACGACGGAGAGGTCGCCATCGACTACCGTCCGGTGCACAACTTCACCATGTCGAATGAAGTGGCCTACATCAAACCGAAGGCGCGGGTGTACTAGGTCGTGGTGAGGATTTAACAATGAGCTGCGTTGGGTCCAAAATCGTGCCTGACACGCGCATGCTCCGGAAAAGTGGACACCGGTTTTCCGACAAGAGCATGCGCTCTTTCCAAGTGCCGCATTTGCCGGCGCTCCGTGTCGCCACTGCGCTGC
>JAKSCL010000138.1 GCA_022360615.1 Hyphomicrobiales bacterium | reverse complement strand
TCGCTTGTTGACACTGCTCAAAGACTAGCATTGGCGTCGCACGCCATGCAATTCGCGCCCGCCGGCTCTTTCCAACGCGATACAGAAAAGTACTTCCTACCAAACCCAGAAATACAGAAGTTCATTTCGAATTTTGGCGCACATTTACCCTCCCTGGTAAAAATATCTGTGAATGCCCTGTGCATGAGAAACATTTGGCACGGGAACTTAACGAAAATTTTGCTACCAATCTCGTATCAAGCGTTATCCGTGCCTCCATGGCATGGCAAATAGAGAAAATTTTCTGAAGAGGAAACGCCATGCGTTCTATCACCCGACCTTTGCTTGCCGGGGTGCTCGCCCTTAGCCTGACCAGCTTGCCGGCAATCGCGAATGAATTCGGACCTCAACTGGAAGAGCTCGCAAAAACAAAGATCGCCGCCATCGCTTCGGCCCCGGAAATCGTTGCTGCCGTTAGGGCGCAAAACACCGAGACCTCAGCATTCGACGGCGCAAAGATCGATGCGCTCGACAAACAATGGCGTGCCGAAGTGGGCGCGTCGAGCCAGCCGATGATTTCTGAGAAACTGGGCAACCCGGCGTCGAAAATGCTGGTGAGCAAACGCGAGAATTCCGCCGGCCTCTTCACCGAGATCTTCGTGACTGACATGAAGGGTCTGAACGTTGCCCAAAGTGACGTGACATCAGACTATTGGCAGGGCGATGAAGCGAAGTTCACCGAGACCTTCGGAAAAGGCGCCGGCGCCATCCACATCGGCGAAATCGAGCAGGATGAATCGACGCAAACCTATCAAAGCCAGGTTTCCATGACCGTGGTCGATCCCGACAGCGGTTCGCCAATCGGCGCGATCACGGTCGGCGTCAACGTTGAAATGCTCCAATGAACGCCTGACCAGTACACACATTGGTGTGGGGGACATCGTCATGGATGACACCCAGGAAACCCAAAGCGGCACGGCCACAGGTTTTTGGCGTTCCGTCAACTTCAAGATAGGAGGTCTGGCCTTTTTGTGCATGCTGGCCGGCTTCATGGTGCTGTCCGCGTTCAATGGATGGATGCAGGTTCAAGCGCTCAAACAAAATCTTGAAGAATCGCAACGCCAGATGGTGTCCCTCATCGCAAAGGAGATCGCTGGCGGCGTCCGGTTTAAGAAAGCGGAGACGATCGAAGGGGTGTTCAATGAATTGAGCGCCGATGAATCGTTCCGCGGCGCCGTCTTTGCCGCATTTGATGCCGAACGTAATCTGATTACCGAGCTCGTCGTCCACGCTGAACTCACGTCCGAACTCGACACCCCGCTTTCGGCATCGCAAAAGACGAACAGCATTGCTTATTCAGCACATGGAGCCGTGCAATCGGCCGCCGCGCCGATTTTTTTCGGGAACGCTTCCGACCCCATCGGCTTCGCCGCCATTGTATGGAACCGAAGCGATCTTTTCCAAAACATCAGATCACAGATCGCAATGGGCTTTGCCGGCGCGATGCTGCTTGCCGTCGTGATGCTGACAGCGTTTGTTTTTGCCGTTCTCCGGTCTGTCGTGAGACCGGTCGGTGCGCTGACGCGATCCATGGCGTATCTTGCCGAAGGCCATGACGACATCGAACTCACCGGCATCCATCGCCGTGATGAGATCGGCAGCATGTCGCGGGCCGTTGAGGTGTTTCGCCAGAACGCCATCGAACGGACGCGGCTTGAGGCGGCCGCGGCCAATGACATCGCGGCGCAGACCGCACGGCAAGAGCGTCTCGATGAACTCATCACGGACTTCAGGCAAAGTGTCGGCGAACATCTGTCCGGCGTCGAAACCGATATGGAACGCATGAACAGTGCGGTTGAGACCGTCAGCCGAATGTCATCCGAGACGAAAGATCAGACATCGGAAGCGACACATTCATCCGCCGAGGCCTCACACAATGTCGAGGCGATTGCGGCTGCGTCGGAAGAACTGAGTATGTCCATGCGCGAGGTGGCCAGCCAGATCGCAAAGGCCACCGCCGCCGTCCAGCGGGCAAACAACACCGCCCAAGAGACGAATGATCAGGTCTCAGGCCTCGCAACCGGCGCAGAGGAAATTGGCAAGGTCGTCAGTCTCATCTCCGATATCGCCGAACAGACGAACCTGCTTGCACTCAATTCAACGATTGAAGCGGCACGCGCCGGCGAAGCAGGCCGCGGCTTTGCGGTTGTCGCGCAGGAAGTCAAAGACCTGGCCGAACAAACGGCACGCGCAACAAGCGAGATCGCCAGCCAAGTCTCAGAAATCCAAGCTTCAACGAATGATGCTGTCGGTGCAATCGGCGAAATTGTCGAGGCCATAGACGAAATCAACATGCTTACGACCGGCATCGCATCCGCCGTCGAGCAACAGGGCGCTGCAACCGTCGATATCTCGCGCAACATTCAAGATGCCTCTCAGCGCACGGCAACGGTCAGCGCAGCCATCAAGCGGGTGGACCACGCAACAGGCGATGCGGCCGCCTCATCGCGGAAGATGACGGACTCAACGCGCACGCTTTCACGCCGTTCAAGCGCCTTGCAGGAAACGATCGACGGATTCCTAAGCGACGTGGCAGCGGCCTGACTGGGACGGTCAAGGGCTGCGGGCGCGAATGCGCCCCGCAGTCAGTCAATTGCCTGCTTCATTCGGTCATAGGCGGCCTTGAGTTTCAAACCCAGTTCGCGCGCGGCTTCTCCGACTTCATCGGCACTCTTGTCGAGTTCGGATCGTGAGAGGAACTTGTGCCACGCCTCTTGCAGCTCGTCCCATTCGTCCTCCGCCTCCTTCGAGGCCAGATGAAGCTGCAGCCGCAACTCGTCGCGCGCCGTCTTCAAATCCTTAAAAAGCTTTTCGATATCGGCCATCCGCTCTCCCTCCGCTTTGGCGCATGTTCCGGAAAAGTGTAGGCGGTTTTCCGACAAGAACATGCGCCAACCTTTTGAAAATGACGCATTTTGCCGACGCTCGGTGAATCCGCCTCGCTGCAAAATGCTCTGATGTGATCATGAAATCGCAAAGTAGCAAGCTGATGACGGCCTCCCGATGGCGGGGTTGACGTTATTTCATATTCGGGAATATATACCATATATGGAATACCCGCTCACAGATGACACCTCCATCGACCGGAGGATCGCCCGACGCCTGAAACATTTAAGGACTGAGCGCGGCTGGTCTCTGGACGACCTTGCAAAACGCAGCACGGTAAGCCGCGCGACGCTGTCGCGGCTTGAAAACGCAGAGGTGAGCCCAACGGCAAGTGTGCTTGGCAAACTCTGCGCGGCCCATGGCCTCACCATGTCGCGGCTCATGCATATGGTGGAAGGCGGGTTTCAGCCGCTTCTCAGCCGCAATGCACAAGCCCTTTGGACCGACCCTGAAACCGGCCTCAAGCGCCGCGCCGTCTCTCCGCCGGCCGAGACGCTCGCCGGCGAGGCTCTTGAATGCGAATTGGAACCCGGCACGCGCATCGCCTATGACGCGCCGCCGCGGCCCGGCCTTGAGCACCATCTCGTTCTCATGGAGGGCGAACTCGAAGTGTCTGTGGACGGGCAGACGCATGCCCTGAGGCAGGGCGGCTGCCTGCGCTACCAGCTTTTCGGCGCGAGCGCCTTTCGAACACCGGACCACACCGGCGCCCGCTATATCATCTTTATTGTGTGACACGGCATGACCAAGGATCGTCAAGCCACACTATCGACCTTCTCCACCGATGACATCGAGACCCATATCAGCAGCCTCGGCGGGCTCCTGCAGGCTTGCGTGCATGGCGGCGCCGGCGTTCACTTCGTTCTGCCTTTCACCGAAAAAGATGCCGAAATGTTCTGGATCGAGAAAGTGCGCCCGGCGGTCAAAGACGGGACTCGCGTGCTGCTCGTCGCATGGAAAGACGGACGGATCGCGGGCTCCGTTCAATTGGACACGGACACGCCGCCGAACCAGCCGCACCGGGCCGAGGTCTCGAAACTCCTGGTCCATCCCGAATTCCGCCGTCAAGGCATTGCGCGGGCATTGATGGCTGAGCTTGAGCGGCACGCCAGCGGTCTCGGGCGGAGCCTGATGACACTCGACACGGTGACGGGCGACAATGCCGAACCGCTTTACACATCCTTGGGTTACAAACCGGTCGGTGTTTTGCCCGGCTATAGCCTCAACCCCGCCGGCGACCGTCTCGATTCAACGACGATTATGTACAAGGTGCTTTGAGGGCGCGGGCGCCCGCACGAAATCAATCGGATGAGCCTTTGGAATGGCTGCGCTTCCAAAGCGGTCATTGACAGCCAGCCGCTTCACACGGTTGCCTTGGGCTGAGGTAACACCTTTCAACACATAACAGTCTTTCTGGCGGAAGGACCGGAGCATGAAGTTCGCCTACCTCATCGAGCCGCCATTCAACTACCGGGAACCCGACGGCAGCGTTGCGGGCTGCGATGTCGAGCTTGCAAGATACGTTTTTTCAGAGATCGGCGTAGATGGCTTTGAACCGGTCGAGACGGAATTCGCCGAACTCCTGCCCGGCGTGTCCGATGGGCGCTGGCGAATGACGACGGGGCTTTTCGCAACCGATGAACGGAGGCTTATTGCCGCGTTTAGCCGACCGATCTGGGCGCTTCCAGATGGGCTTTTGGTGGCAGAGGGGAACCCCTTCAAGCTGTCAGGCTATCGATCCGTCGCTGAAAATCCCCGGTGCGTACTCGCCGTCATACGAGACCAGTTTCAGCACCGATCGGCTGTCGCGTTCGGCGTCCCTGAAAACCGCATTATGATCTTTGAAACCTACCGGGAAGCCGCCAACGCAGTCCGGCACGGTCAGGCCGGCGCCTATGCAAGCGTTGCACGGGCGCACACCGGTTTCATGGAGCAAAACCCGGCGTGGCAGTTGGAGGTTGTCGCTGTTCCTCCGGGCGAAAAGAAGCCTGCCTTCGGATCGTTTGCATTCAGCAAAACCGACGACGACTTCCGGGTGTCTGTCGACAAGGTGCTCGACCGGTACTTGGGAAGCACAGAACATCGGGCGATGATGGCTGGATACGGCTTCAGCGCCCAGGAGATCGATCTCTTGACGACTTGAGAACGCGATTGGGAAGCGCCGTTGCCTTTGGTGCAGCCGGCCTCAGAATTCTCATAGCCCGTACGGAATGATCACCCCGGCCGCAGGCCCACAAGCACCGTCATCACGATCAGCGCGGCGACCGCGATTTTCCAGGCATCCTTGCGCTGCCTCAGCCCCGGCAGGCCAAGCGGTTTGATGATGTGAACGAGCATCGCCAGCGCCAGGAGTAACGCGACCGCTTTTGTCATACTGCTCTTTCAGGCGCTAGCCGATAACCTATTCGGCGGCTTCGACGGCGGCTGGGTGATCGAGCGCGCCGGTCATCACATAACGCAAGATATCGATGACCTGTTCAGGCGTCTCGCACACAGCAAGTGCCGCGCCATCCACCTCTTTCAGCGCATGGCCGAACTCGGGCGGATGGACGACAATCAGCGGCGTATTGAGGGCGGCTGCATAACCGGCATCGAAAGCCGCGTTCCATTGTCTGTATTTCTCGCCGAAGCGGACGACGACGATGTCGGCTTGCTCAATCAGCGTGCGGGTGCGGATGGCGTTCATCTTTGCGCCCTTGTGGTCGGCCCAAAACGGTTTCTCCTCCGCGCCCAGAATGGTGACACCGCAATCATCGGAAAAGCTGTGGTTCGTCACCGGCGCAGTGAAGGAAACCGGGAGGCCGGCTTTTGCCGCACCCGCCTCGATGCGCTCGCGCCAGTCGGTGTGAATTTCGCCCGAAAGATAAACCATCCACTCCATCTCTCGTCCTCCCCATGAGGTGGTGTTGCCATTTCCCGCAGACAGATAACACATCGCGCCTACTTGTCAGCGGCGGATGCAGCGGACGGCTAGGAAAGGTTCATGCACAATCCGGGCGAAATCCGGGCGGTGTTGCCGTCGCCAAACGCGCCATTCAGATCCTCGCTGCGCACCTGGGTCCCGAACGCGGCCTCGCTGAAGGTGGTGTCGAGATCGGTCGAAAAGCGGAATTCGCGTCCAGGCGGAAAAGCCTTGAAATTCAAGGTCATCTCGGTCGCGCCATCGGCGAGCGGTGCGACCCATTGGAGCTGGGCCGAGCCGCCTTCGGTGCGGTAGAGTTGATAGACGGAGGAGCCCTTGCCGCCGGCCGTGGTGTCGAAGAACAAGCCGCCATCGGCCGATCGCAGATCAAGCGTGACGGCGATCAGTTCCCAGTTGGACTGGCTCTTGTTTTCGATGAGAAAGGCGTCGCGCGGTGCGCCTTCGGAAAACGTGACCCGGATATCGAGCGGGCATAGATCGAGCGCGTGTGCCGGCGCTTGTGGCTGAAGTGATAGAAGGGCGAGGGCCGATGCGACAAGCAGTGCCCTCGATTTAGCGATACCAACCGGTGGACACTGATTGTTCATCGAAGCGGCGACCTCTCCCTATTCCGCACAGTGTCTCCATATGTATGGTGTTGCTGCAAACGTTTTGCAATTAAGCCAAGTTAAATCTGTAAGCAGCTTGGATCGCGAAAGGGGTAGGAACGGTGGTCCGCAGCGCTTTTCAACATGTGTGTTTGGCGGTTTTTGCAACGGTATTTGCGTTTATTGGCGCCGTACCCTCCAACGCTGGCGACCGCGATGCTGTTCTCGCAGAAATCAAGGGGATTCTTGACAGCAACGGCATGCTGCCCTTGACCATCAAGAAGCATGCACCGATCCTCCTAAGCTTTTATACGGGCGATGGCGCTCAACTCCTTTGGCTGGCAAGCCGCCGGGCCGATGGGCTTGTCGACCGCATGCTCAACGCCCGCTATGACGGCCTCGATTCCGCCGATTATCCGGCTGATTTCCTTTTGCATCTGAAAGAGGATTCAGAAGCCGCAACAGCTGCCGAAGAGGCTGAGGTCGAGCTTTGGTACAGCGCTCATTTCCTTGACTATGCGTCCGATATGAAGGTGGGACGCATCCTTCCATCCAAAGTCTATCCGGAGTTTTTCGCCGAACCCCGCAGCGTCGACGGTGCAGGCGTGCTCGCAGCTCTCACCCGTTTCAACGACATCGACCGTTTCTTCGCCGCCTGGGAGCCTTTTAACGACGAGTATCGCGGGCTCTCGCAGCAATTGCGGCGTTATATCGAGATAGGGGAAAATGGCGGGTGGCCGTCCGTTCCGCCATCGGCGGAAGGGGTGACCCGGTTTTCAGGCCCTGAAGGAACCGCGCTTGCCGGACGCCTTGCCGCCGAGGGCCTTTTGACCACATTCAGCCAGTCGAGCGACGGCACGCGCGCGCTTGATGGGATCATACCGATCGCTTTGAAGGCCTTTCAAGCCCGCTACGCGCTCCGGCCGACGGGGAATGTCGATACGCCGACACTGCTTGCCATGAACGTGCCTGTCGAACGGCGGATCGAGCAGATTGCGCTTGCGCTTGAACGCCTGCGCTGGATGCCGGAAACGGCCGACAGCACTTCGATTTTCGTCAACAAGGGCGAAGGCCGATTGAGCGTGATATCCGAAGGGCGGGTGCGCAAAAGCTTTGAAATCACTTTGAACTGCCCCTTGCAGAATGGCGTTGTTGCCGCGGGCCGGATTCGCGAAATCGCAATCAACCCGGCGCTCACCGTTTCAGAAGACTATTTCTTCAACCGGTTGTTGCCACGCCTGAGAGAGGATCCCGACGCCGTCGCCCGCGACGGCTACGTCCTTTACGAATACAGCACACGCCAGCCGCTCGCCGCTTATCCATGGAACCAGTTCACAATGCGGGACTTCCGCGACGCCACCGGCCGGTTCTCGCTGCATCTCGAGCCGGGCGCGGGCAATCCTCTGGGGCATCTGCTTTTCCGCGCCGACACGGCTGAGGAAATCATGCTGTTCGACCTGGAGCGTGAGCGCATGGAGGGAGAGTGCGACGGCCGCCTGCCGCGCACAGCCATCGGCATCAAGGATGCGGTCGGCCTTGCGCCTTTCGTTCTTGCCGCAAGCTACGGCAACCAGACAAGCCTTGAAGCACAGATTGAGTCGGGCCGTTCGCTGCTTTACCGGCCGATCGATGTGGTGCCAATCATTATCACCTATCAATCGGCCTGGCTCGGCGAAGATAACCTCATCCGCTTCGGCAGGGATATCTTTCGTGAAGATCAGCGCTTGCGCGAGGCGCTGAAGGGGCGGAAATCGCAATAGGCAGGCGTGGGCAGGACGTTTCTTTTCCGTCAGCCACATCGCCCGCCTAGCCGCCGCTCATCGGGGTGCAAACCTTCGCAAAGGCCAAAACGCAATCGCGCGCCTTTCTCCGTTCAACGCCGAATTTTAATCCGGCTGTTTCCAGGTCCGTGGCGTTGAACGAGCCCATAAAGGCGGGCGGCGTTTTTCGGATGGAGCCTGACGCATCCATGCGAAGCCGGACGTCCGAGGTTCTTCACCTCCGTCGTGCCGTGCACCGCATAGCCGCCATGGAAGAAGAGGGAATGGGGCATGGGCGACATGTTATACCTGCGCGAATGCCACATCTTATGCATGCGCTTGATGGAATAGGTACCCGTCGGCGTGCGATAGCCGCGCCGCGCGGTTGAAACGGGCCAGGAGTGCTTTTTCCGGCCGTTGACATAAACATGCATGACCTGATCGGAGAGGTCGATTTCAGCGGTGACCGCAGCCTGCGCCTTTTCCGTTGGAGCGGCGAGGACCAGAAAAGCGGCGAGCAGCACAAGAAAAATAAGCCGCATGAGGAACTCCTTTTCGCCAAAATATTGGTCAAGATCGGGCCGCATCCGGGCCAAGCAGTGCATATTGCGGTCATGGCTGTAAATTGGGGAAGATCAGTAGATTCGGGCCGAACGCCCCGGGCAAAACAGCGCATGTCCGACCGTCGAATCGTATAAGGTTTCAGCAATTCAGACGAAGCGGGGTGGAGCGATGCTAGTGAGGCGGTGCGCGCACCGGATAGCCCTGTCGGCGGTTTTTGCTCTTTGTGCTTTCACGGCCCACCCGGCCCTTGCGGATGCACCGGCAAAACAGCTCTTCGGCGCAAAAAATGCTCCTGCCGATCTACGCGCCCGGGCGATCGGCTCTTACGCGCGCGGGTGTTTGGCCGGCGGCAGGCCGCTTGCGGTCGATGGCCCCAACTGGCAGGCGATGCGCCTTTCCCGCAATCGGAACTGGGGGCATCCAGCGCTTATCGCTTTCATTGAAAGACTTGCCAAGGATGCTGCCGAAAAAGACAGCTGGCCGGGGCTTCTCGTTGGCGATCTGTCGCAACCGCGCGGCGGACCGATGCTGACCGGACACCGCTCGCACCAGATCGGGCTCGACGCAGATATCTGGCTGATCCCCATGCCGGACCGGCGTCTGACGCGCCAAGAACGCGAAGACATTTCAGCGATTTCCATGCTGAAGCCGAACACGCGCACCATCAATCCGGATGTCTGGACGGAGACCCACGCACGGCTTATCCGGCGCGCGGCCGTCGACCCGGCGGTCGCGCGTATTTTCGTCCACCCGGCGATCAAGGACGCGCTCTGCTCCGTTGAATGGCAGGATCGTTCATGGCTGCAGCGCGTGCGTCCTTGGTACGGCCATCACTACCATTTTCACGTCCGGCTCACCTGCCCTGAGGGCATGAGCGGCTGCACAAATCAGGACCCGCCGCCGCCGGGCGATGGTTGCGGCGGCGAACTCGCCTGGTGGCTGGGCCCCGAGCCTTGGAAACCCTCCGACAAACCGGCGAGGCCACGTCCCGATTTGCGCCTCTCCGATCTTCCGGCGGCCTGCCAGGGCGTGCTTGCGGCAAGCGCCCCGGCCAGCCGCGAGTATACCCCCGCGACATCGCCACCGCGCGCAGCCAACGAGGCGCCGCGCGGTTCGCTGTTTCAGCGGGCGCTTCAAACAGGCCGGGCCGGGCCTTTAACGGCCCCACCGTCAACCACCGATACGGGCGCGGCATCGACAGCCATCCCGCCGCTCCCGCCGAAACGGCCGGCGCCAGGAACGCGCTAATGCCCTACGCAGGTTCCGGCTTCGCAGAGGCGTTCGTCGCCTTCTGACGGATTGAAGCCCAGTCGCTCCATTTTTTCCGGATCTTGCCGGTTTTGCTGCCGTAGAGTTCATGCCCAAGCGCGAAGGCTTTCTCACGCCGTTTGACGCGCTCACGATTGACAAGTGTCAGGAGGGCCCGGCATTCGACGAAATCAAGCTGTTCGTCTTCCCCGACCTGCTCCAGAAAATCGGCGACCATCGCCAAGTCATGGTCGACGCCTAGAAGATCGGAAAGCGTGCCGAGCGCTTTCGCGGGCGCCTCGCTCGACTCCGGCCAATCGGCGCGGAAAAGCTGAGCAGCGTAGCGCCGGTCCTGAACCGCCTTGCGCCACTCATGCAGCCCGTCGGTCGTCGGGTTTTCTTCCGATGCATGCAGACCCTTTTGACCCTTGCGGTAGATCGCCACATAACCTTCGATGATGTTATTCGTTAACGCGTGGTTCTCATGCAAATGAAGTGTCGCAAGAACGCGGCGCGCGGTCGCAATCAGGCTTTTCGCCTCGCCCATGGCGTGGCCGGGCGGGGCCGCCTTTTCTTCGGGCAAGAGCGATAAGAGCTTCTCAATCGCGTCATTTTCAGCGCGCGTTGCGGCTTTCTTGCGCAATTTGTTGAGGGTCTGACGGACGACAGCCGCATCACGGGCACCCGAAAGCGCGCGGGCCGCGTCGCGCAAGGCCGCGTTTATCGGCGCAATCTTCTGCCCGTATGAGGGCTTTAGAAGCCGCAACATGGCCCGCAAACGCTTGATGCTTCGGCGTGTGAGATGAACACGGCGCTCAAGCGGCGCGGTCCGCGACACGAGCCAAGCGGACGCTTCGTCAAAAGCGGCGATGAAAGCTTCCCGAAATTCCGCGCCGACCGGACCCGCGGCCCCGATGCTGATGGCGCGGAGGCCCGATGAGTCCGCCTTTACAGTACCGGTGGGAGCATCCATTGCAAAGGAGAAGATAAGTTCTCCTATTCTGCAGGGCAAGCGATTCCCGTGCCGCCAAGCCCACAATACCCACCCGGGTTTTTCGCAAGATATTGCTGGTGATAATCCTCCGCGAAGTAGAATTCGGGAGCTGCCAGAATTTCCGTTGTGATTGGACCAAGCCCGCGCTGCTTGAGCGCTTTCTGATAGCTCTCGAGAACCGCCTCGGCTTCCGCCTTTTGTTGATCAGACGTCGTGTAAATGCCCGAACGGTACTGCGTGCCCACGTCATTTCCTTGCCGCATGCCTTGGGTGGGATCATGCGCTTCAAAGAATGCTTTCAAAAGACCGCGGTAGGCGGCTTTTTCCGGATCATAAACGACGAGAACCACTTCGTTATGGCCGGTCTGGCCCGAGCAAACCTCCTGATAGGTCGGGTTGGGCGTAAAGCCCGCAGCGTAGCCGACGGCCGTCACCCAGACACCATCCATCTCCCAGAAAACGCGCTCGGCACCCCAGAAACAGCCAAGGCCGAAGATCGCAGTCTCAAGACCTTCCGGATAAGGGCCCTTCAGTGAACGGCCGTTGACGAAATGCGTCCCAGCAGTGGGGATCGGCGTCTCACGGCCCGGCAAAGCATCATCCGCAGCCGGCAGGTTTGGGGGTTTGCGGGCAAAAAGAAACATGCGTTCTCACCTCTCCATTCGGATCGCGGACGCATTCTCCACACCGCCTCTATGTCTTGGCGCGGTCCGAAAGCGGATCGTAGCGCTTCCGCGGGCGTCCCAATAGAATAAGTAGGATCGCAACAGCGCCGGCAATAGCCCAGACCGGGAGTTTCAGGACCGAAAGGATAACCGGGTCCCATAACTCAGGCGATAGATGCCGCTGAACGGCCGCCTGCGCCGTGTTGAGGCTAGCGGGATCGAGGCGATACCACAATTCGCCAAGCGGCGTCATTGTCACGGCCTGATTGGCCAGCGATTGCATGCCGTCAAGCGCGAGTGCGATGAGCGCTCCGGCAAAAAACCAAATGCCAAGCCATCTGATGATTACCTTCATGGTTTTGTCATGTCTCAGCGCGTTTGTTGTCTGGAAAGGCCTTCTGGCTACAACGGGATGTTATAGCGTGCAAATAGTCAGGCCATTTTTCGATACGAATGGGGTGAATGGATGGCCAAGGCATGTCAGCCCTTGCGTGCGCGCCGGTCGGGAGTATATTCGCCGCTCGCTGCTAGAAGGCGCGTTGGCTCTTATACCTCCGCGCCTTGTCGGAGAGGTGGCCGAGTGGTCGAAGGCGCACGCCTGGAACGCGTGTAGGCGGGCAACCGTCTCGAGGGTTCGAATCCCTCTCTCTCCGCCAGATGCCGCCGATTGCGCGACGCTCGACTATACTGGTTCGATTACTGTATTGCGGACAAAGCGGCCATCGGCCACGTCGGTTCCAACGTCAGCTTCCGAATCGTCTCGCAACGACTGTAAACGAATGAGCCTCTGTGTCACTCGCATCAAATCTGCTGCTTATGTCGTCAATCTCAAAGCCACTAGACTTCAGCTCAGCCTCGAGGGTGCTTTGGGAAAAGTGCTGCAACCAATTGTAGACACGCCATGTTTTTTGCTCTTCTACGATGGTGAAAAGGTCAAGGGAAACAGCAGCAGTTTCGTACTTCCAAGTGCTATGAAAGACGTAGCATTCATCGACCGTCCAAAAACCATCCATGTAGTTGCGCGCAAAGACAATTCCCTCAGAGACGGTTTCAAAAGCCTTCATTGAAGACACATCGAAGACAAAAGCGCCTTCAGAATTGAGCGAGCGGCGCACCTTGTCCAACAAGGCAGCACGTTGAGAAGGGGAAAGGACGCAGAAATCGCAATAGATGAGTGTTATCAAATCCTGTTGTGTTGGAAGTCCGTCGGTGAGGTAATTGGCTTGTCGAAACGCAAGTGAGCCGCGGCCTGGATCGGAGTTCAAGGTGGCGTATTCGATGGAACTGGCGGAAAAATCCATGCCCTCAACCTGCGCCCCACGTTGCGCGTATCGTTCCGCATACAAGCCTGGACCGCAGCCCAAATCGCAAATTCTTTTGCCGTTCAGGCCAAATTTCTCATCAAGCCACTGCATTGTTTGATCGATGATGTGCAGAGGGCGCGATGCAAGCGGGGTCGTCTGGTCCAGATGCGTCTTGAGCATTTGCTGGGCCAAGTGCGGCTCGGTCCACAATGTCTCCGCCGTGTAGACGGAAAACAAATCCGGTTTTCGGTGGATTTCGGACAGTTCTTCAAACATCGGGCTCATTTCAACAATCAGGATTACCCGGAACGGTCGTGCCCCGGGACGTGGTGTAGCTGGTGGAAGACCAGCGCGATGTCCGGCACGGGCCGCAGAAGTAGCCGTTTGCGTTCACCGCAGCATTTGACACATTTGGGCTCAAAGTGGTTGTGGGCAGTACTGCGTCCGGAAGGTCCGTAGCCGCGATATGCCAGCGTAGTACGCCCGCGCACGACTTCGCGTCACTGAAAAATACCGCGCGCCAGGCGGTCATACTATCGCAGCGCTATAGCGAAGGAATAGTTCGCATGTGTGGACGGCTCCTGCTTTGCAAGGCTGTTAGTCGACGTTTTGGCGCGATGGTCGGGCGCAGTCATGTGTCCGGCCTTTTCGTCGCGGCTCCATGACCGCTGGCCCTGATGGAGGTCCGCGAACAGGATCCTGATCATTTTCACGCGCTCGAGGCGC
>JAKSCL010000065.1 GCA_022360615.1 Hyphomicrobiales bacterium | reverse complement strand
GTGCCGTAGATATTGCCTTCGCCCGGCTCGTTTTCCCTCTCCAGCGACAGGTAGTAGATGCCGAGAACCATATCCTGCGACGGCACGATGATCGGCTGACCGTTCGCCGGGTGCAGGATGTTGTTCGTCGACATCATCAAGACGCGCGCTTCAAGCTGGGCTTCGAGGGACAGCGGCACATGCACCGCCATCTGGTCGCCGTCGAAGTCGGCGTTGAAGGCGGCGCACACAAGCGGGTGAAGCTGGATCGCCTTGCCCTCGATCAGCACCGGCTCGAACGCCTGAATGCCGAGACGGTGCAAGGTCGGCGCCCGGTTCAGGAGAACCGGGTGTTCGCGGATCACTTCGTCGAGAATATCCCAGACTTCGGGTTTTTCCTTCTCAACGAGCTTCTTAGCCTGTTTGACGGTCGCGGCCAGGCCCTTTGCATCGAGCCGCGAATAGATGAACGGCTTGAAGAGTTCGAGCGCCATTTTCTTCGGCAGACCGCACTGATGCAGCTTGAGCTCGGGACCCGTCACGATCACCGAACGGCCGGAATAGTCGACCCGCTTGCCGAGAAGGTTCTGCCGGAAACGGCCCTGCTTGCCCTTCAGCATGTCGGAGAGCGACTTCAGCGGACGCTTGTTGGCTCCGGTAATGACCCGGCCGCGGCGGCCATTGTCGAAGAGCGCGTCGACCGCCTCCTGCAGCATCCGCTTTTCGTTCCGGATGATGATGTCGGGCGCGCGCAATTCGATCAGCCGGCGCAGACGGTTGTTCCGGTTGATGACACGGCGGTAGAGATCGTTGAGATCCGACGTCGCGAACCGGCCGCCATCGAGCGGCACAAGCGGGCGCAGATCCGGCGGGATGACGGGGACGACGGTCATGATCATCCATTCCGGCCGGTTGCCGGATTCAAGGAAGGCTTCCACGAGCTTCAGCCGCTTGCCGAGCTTTTTCGGCTTCAGTTCGGACGTCGATTCCGCGATTTCCTGGCGCAGATCGACCTTCAAGCGCTCAAGATCGAGCGCTTCCAAGAGATCGCGGATGGCTTCGGCACCGATTTTCGCGGTGAAGGAATCGGCGCCATACTCATCCTGGGCGTCAAGGAATTCCTCCTCGCTCAAAAGCTGGCGCTCCGAGAGCGGTGTCAGACCCGGCTCCGTCACGATATAGTTCTCGAAGTAGAGGACCCGCTCGATATCCTTGAGCGTCATATCCATCAGCGTGCCGATCCGGGACGGCAGTGACTTCAGGAACCAGATATGGGCCACGGGCGCGGCAAGCTCGATATGGCCCATGCGCTCGCGCCGGACCTTCGACAGCGTGACTTCCACACCGCATTTTTCGCAGATGATGCCCTTATACTTCATCCGCTTATATTTGCCGCACAGGCACTCATAGTCCTTGATGGGACCGAAAATGCGCGCGCAGAACAGGCCGTCACGCTCGGGCTTGAACGTGCGGTAGTTGATCGTTTCGGGCTTTTTGATCTCGCCGAACGACCAGGAAAGGATCTTTTCCGGGCTCGCGATCGAGATCCGGATGGAGTCGAAATTCTGTGAGGTGGCCTGAGGGTTGAAGAGATTTGCAATCTCCTGGTTCATGCCGGTCTCCTTTTCGGGCGCCGCCGCCCTTTGATGTGGTGGCCGATCGACCACC
>JAKSCL010000180.1 GCA_022360615.1 Hyphomicrobiales bacterium | reverse complement strand
GTGTCGCCTTCATGGTGCTTGCCGGGTTGAACCGGCAACTGCGGCGGGAGGGGGAGAGTGCTGAAAACCTGCCGGATCTTCTGCGCTGGCTCGATCTTGTGGCGCTTGCCACGGTTTGCGATGTGGTGCCGCTCACGGGGCTGAACCGCGCTTTTGTAAAAAAGGGCCTCGAGGTCGCCCAGATCGGGCTGAATGCGGGCTTGCGCGCCCTGTGCCGTGCTGCGGGGCTGTCAAAACCCGCCAATCCTCATCATTTCGGCTTTGTCATCGGGCCAAGAATCAATGCGGGCGGGCGCATCGGCGCGGCGGATTTGGGCGCGCGCCTCCTGATCAGCTTGGAGGATGCCGAGATCGAGCGGATCGCCGCCGAACTCGACACGCTCAACCATGCACGCCGGGCCGAGGAGGCCCGCATGCTCGAGGAAGCCGTTGCGATGGTCGGGGGGGAGGAGAATGGGGCTGGTTTGCCGCCTGTGCTCGTTGCGGCAGCACCTGAGTGGCATCCGGGTATCGTCGGCCTTATTGCGGCACGGCTCCGGGAAAAGTTCGGCAAGCCTGCCTTCGCGATCGCCCTTGAACCGGACGGCGGACGGGGGACCGGCTCGGGGCGTTCCGTGCCCGGCGTCGATATCGGCTCTGCGGTTCGTGCCGCTGTCGATAGGGGGATTGCCGAAAAGGGCGGTGGACATGCCATGGCGGCGGGCCTGACGCTGAGAGTAGAGCGGCTCGACGACTTGGCCAAGTTCCTCAACGGTGCACTCTCGGGACCGGTTGAAGCGCTCGGCGATCATGACGTCCTCCCTGTGGATGCTGCGGCAACCGCAGGCGCGGTCTCGGAGAAGATGGTGGAATCGATTGAGGCCGCCGGTCCTTTTGGAAATGGCAACCCGGAGCCGATGATCGCTTTTCCGGCGCATTTCGTATCCGGACCGCGCTGGGTGGGCGAACAGCATCTTGCCTGCCGGTTGCGCGCGCAGGACGGCACGAGCATCAAGGCGATGGCGTTCCGGGCAAAGGATACGCCGCTTGGCGCTTTCCTTGAGACCGGGCGCGGGCCGCTGCATGTGGCAGGGCGCATCGGCATCGATGAATGGCGTGGCCGGCGCGAACCTGTTGTCCATATTAAAGACGCGGCGCGCGGTTGATCTTTTAAGCGTCCTTCGCTAATGAACGCCCTCTTGCCGACACGCGGGGTCCCGTCTATATCGGCAAAGCGAAGCGCCCTTCGTCTAGCGGTCTAGGACGCCGCCCTTTCACGGCGGAAACACGGGTTCGAGTCCCGTAGGGCGTGCCATTCGCTTTCGATTCTCATTTCCCTTCAATGCTTGCGGCCATAGGTGTTCAGCCCTTCGATGGGGTTGGACGAAGGTTTGACCTTTTCCATACCGGAATTGGCGCGCCTGCACCGATCCGCCCGGCTTGCCGGACCGAACAGGATCGGCGGTCACAGATGTAAGGTAACGTTTTCCAGCGTTACGGCGCCGGTCTTTCGGCCGGCGTCCTCACTTTTGGCATGGAAGTGGGCATGAACGTGCCCGGCATTTTCGATATGGATCGATCCTTCCGCCAAAGACACCGTCATGCCGTTCGCCGTGCCTCTGGCTCCGGGAAACAAGCGCAGCAGGAAGCTGCGGGCTTCGTCGGATAGCGGCAGGCAAAGGCGCGCATCGGAGATGCCGGTGATGCCGTTCTCCTCGGCGTTGGGCACCATATGGCTTTTCAGCTGGGCCTCCAGACCGGGATCATATTCGATAAAGCCAAATTCCAGATCCGTGCCGGGAACGGGCGGCAGATAGAGCACGCGCCAGGGCATCGGCTTTTTCAAAAGGCCCAGGAGCGCCCGGTATATGATCCGCTCGGGTCCCTTGATCGCGATGTCTGTGGCGCGCAAATTCTCGGCGATTTCGTTGAGCCGGCCGGTTTTGAGAAAGATGCAGTAGAGGCCGCGCCGGCCCTGGTGATGGCGCTCGACCCAGTGCGGCACCCAACCGCCGCCATCGGGGCGTAGAATGCGCATGATCTCGAAATACTGCCGGCCGATCCAGATGTTGGCAGCTTTGAAACCCTTCGTGCCCTTGCCCCAACCGGGTTCGAAGGGCACGCCATGGGCGCCGAGCCGCGACTTGAGTGCGTCCAATATTGCGGGATCGTCGTCGATATGGATGACGAAATGATCGAGCACCATGGCTGACGGTCCTCTCATCGGCCGGTCTTCGCCCCGAACGGGACGGTCCAGTCCGCGCCCGCCCAGGCGGCATATGCCGGGTGGCGGTCTTTCATCGCGTCCCAAAGCCATGCCATACGATCGACGAACCAGGCCTTGGCCAATACCGAGGCGTGCCAGCCCGCGAAAGCCGCCCAGAACTCGCCCTGGATGTACCCCCAAACACCGATCGCCATGAACAGTCCCGACAGGCCGGTCGTTGTCCAAGCGAACCGTAAGTGTTCGCGCGGAATCGGAACCTGTTTGCGGTTCAGGAAGGCGCGTTCGCCCAACACCCCGCGCGCGGCCCAGCTTTCAGCTGTGCTTGGCGGTTTGAAGAACCGCGGATTGATGTAGATCCAGCCGAACGCCACGATGATCGGGGCCAGCGACCACCAGCCGATCCAATGGGCGCTCCAAAGCGCGAGGAAGGTTGGGACGCTGGCGGCGAAGCGCGTGTAGACGCTCCACGGATTGGCATGGCGCGCCCATGCCGTGTCGGTCATCCCCATCAGGGCCTCGGCGCTTTTGAAGATGTCCATTACAGACCGTCGCGTTGCGCGCACGCACCTGTTGCTGGAAACAGGCCGCGCGCGAGGAGACCGATCAAAAGGTCCCGCGTGGCCGGCCAGTCGCCCATTCCGGCCGCGGTCTTGTGCAAAAGCAAATGCGGCAAGGCGACGACGACCCCGAGAACGGCCTCGACGTTGTCATGCGCCAGATCGCCCCGTTCGCGCGCTTGATTCAAAAAGGCGAGCAAGGGCTTGAAGCCCAGTTCCGCCTTGGCCGCGACGCGCTCCGGCCCCAACCGCCTGTTCACGGCCGCCAGTTCGTCGGGATGCTCTATGATCCGCTTGAGCAGCGGATTGCTCTCATATTCGGCCATTAAAGCGTGCAGGAATGCGGCGAAGGCGTCTTGCACGGGCAGGGACGGATCATGAAGCGGCGCAAGCACGCGTTCGGCAATGCCCGGTCCTTCGCGTGCGAGGATCTCCGCATAAAGCGCCTCCTTGCTCTCGAAAAATGCATAAAAGGCGCCTTTCGATATCCCGGCCCGTTCGGTCAACGTTTCAATCGGTAATTTCCGCAGACCCACTGCGGGGATCAGCGTCCGTGCTTCCGCGATCATCGCGGCGCTGATTCTGTCGCGTTCTTGGGGAGGAAATGGCGCGGGCATGACTGTATGACCATATTTTAAGAATGGATATATGGGAAGACTATACAGGCTTCAACGGGCAAGTGCGGCGTGCATGGCGCGCAATGGAAGATCAGTATTGATCGAGGCAGTGCCCGGTCAGTCCACGGACCTGCACTTGGCAACCAGGGTCATGGACGTCACGCTGAAACCCGCCTTGTCGAAGACGGCATGGAACGCATCAAAGCGCTATAGCGGAGGCATCGTTCCCGGCTTTATGGAGAGGTGCGTACCGGGCATTTCCCCGGCACGTCGTCGTCCGGCCTTTTCACAGATGCGGGATTCTCCTGACTGGACCCGGAACCGATTGTCTGTTGTTCCATACTGTTCGTTAACCTATGACTTTTCGCAATTCATGCCGGGGGTTAAGGCGGGTGGAACTTCAACCCAAGACAGGACCGGGTTTAAGGAGCATTTGCTGAAGAACGAACGGAGCTATGCGGCATTCTGACGGGAATCGCAGCTTTCTTTCGCCGCCTTCTGTTTCGGTCAATGCAATGCGGCTTGAGGTATAGCAGGGGATTGCGCCCCGCCGGGGGTTAACGACGAAAATGCCGCTCAAAGCGGCGAAAAGCGGATGCGGAAGCGGGGTGAGGGGGCAATTCCTCCAGTTCGACCGCATCCAACTGGGAGATAGCGCCTAACAAGGAGAGCAAAATGTCGCTTGATCGGAGACACTTTCTGTCCCTGGCGGCGGCGAGCAGCCTGATGGCCGCCGCCCCGGCAGGGCAAGCCGCCGCCCGGCAGCCGGCAGTTGCGACGAGCGCCAGGATCGTGATCCTAGGGGCGGGTGCGGCGGGCCTCAGTCTGGCCAGCCGTTTGAGCAGACGGCTTGAAGGCGCGGTGATCACCATCGTCGATCCGCGTCAGAACCACTATTACCAACCGGGCTTTACCCTTGTCGCGGCAGGTCTGAAACCTGCTGAATATGCCGTATCCTCCACGGCCCATTGGGTGCCGCGAGGCGTCGATTGGATTGCCGAGGCAGCCGCATCCATCGACCCCGAGGCGCGCGTTGTCGAGACCGCAGGCGGCCAACGAATAGACTATGACATCCTTGTGCTCGCAACCGGCCTCACGCTTGACTGGAATGCGATCGAAGGGTTCTCGCTTGATCTCGTGGGCCGCGAGGGGATCGGCGCCCTTTACGCTGGACCCGACTATGCGGTGAAAACATGGGCCGCCATGGACCGTTTCACGGAAGAGGGCGGCGAGGCGGTATTCCTGCGCCCGGCGACCGAAATGAAATGCGCCGGCGCGCCTGTGAAATACGCCTTCCTGACCGATGACCGTGCCCGCCGGAAAGGCACGCGCGCCAAGATCAATGTCACCTATGCGGCGAACAACAACGCGCTTTTCAGCGTCCCCATCGTACACGAGAAGGTACGGATGCTGTTTAGCGAACGCGAGATAGGAACCCTCAACAATCATGTCTTGAAGGCGATTGATCCCGGCCGGCGAACGCTTACCTTCGATACGCCGGAAGGGCGGTCCGAACTGCCTTACAGCTTCACCAATGTCATTCCGCCGATGCGTGCGCCCGGCGTTATCCGCCAGTCCGGCTTGTCCTGGGCGGATCGCTGGATCGATGAGGGGTGGGCCGAGGTCGATCCCCATACCCTGCGCCACCGCCGCTACGCTGAAGTCTTCGCGGTTGGCGACGTCGCTGGCGTACCGAAGGGGAAAACGGCCGCAAGCGTGAAGTGGCAGGTGCCCGTGGTCGAGGACCACATCGTTGCCGCCCTCTCCGATACCGAGGCGACAAAGCGCTATGATGGTTACACCTCATGCCCGCTCATTACCCGGGTCGGGCGGGCGCTGCTCGTTGAGTTTGACTACAACGACAATCTTGTTCCGAGCTTTCCGGGTGTCGTTGCGCCTCTCGAGGAGCTTTGGGTGTCATGGCTGATCAAGGAGGTGGCGCTTAAGGCCACCTATAACGCAATGCTGCGCGGCAGAGCATAGGAGCGTGAAGTGGAAGAACTGACCTTTCAGACCCTTATTGCCGTTTTCGAGGAAATGTTCGGAAAAGGCCTTTTCTGGGTCATGGCCGCCGCAGCGATCATCATCACGTTCGCCTATCTCTATGTCCTTATCCGCGACCGGGCGGTGAGTTGGCGCAAGTTCCTGCTGGCTCAGCTTTCCATGCCGGTCGGGGCCGTTGCCGCAGTGCTGTTCGTGCAGATCATGACGGATTCGGCGATGCGCGATATCGGTGGTCCCATCGACGTGATCTTGCTTCTGGCCATCGCCGTTGCGGGCGCCGTGGGGATGGCGGTCCTGGTCTACACCGTCCAGTCTTTGATCCGTGGCGGCAAAACCGCGGTTGACGATACCCTGTGACCGCGCCTTAGGCCGTGCCGGCCGCAGCATCGCCGTCACCGGGCTCCCGCAGGTTCATTCATGCGGGATCCGGCCATCTCTTCAGCTTTGTGACTTCAATGCAGGGCCGATGCCGTCATCGCCGGATTCATGCCGGTGATCCAATGCCGATTTCCAAAGCTATGCAGGTGTTTCCGCATTCACCACGTTCCGGTGTTTTCCATCGAGGCCCAGGGCTCGGCGGGCTCCAGCGCATCGCCTTTTTGCAGAAGCTCGATTGAGATGTTGTCCGGGGTCTTGATGAACGCCATGAAGCCATCGCGCGGCGGGCGGTTGATGGTCACACCTTTATCCATAAGCTTCCGGCAGGTCGCGTAGATATCATCGACGCGGAAGGCGAGGTGACCGAAATTGCGCCCGCCCGTATACGGTTCGGGGTCCCAGTTATAGGTGAGTTCAAGCAGCGGGGTCTTGTTCTCACGCGCGCTTTCTTCGTCCTCCGGCGCGGCCAGGAAAATGTTTGTGAAGCGGCCCTTTTCACTGTCGTAGCGGCGGACTTCCCTCATGCCGAGCTTGTTGCAAAAGAAATCGAGCGATTGATCGACATCCGAAATACGGATCATGGTGTGAAGATACTGCATCCCTTGCTCCTTTCGGTCCTGGAAAAAAGGGGATTGGCGGGCGGCTTTTGCCTTCCCGTCCCGCAATGCATGGTCATCTCTCCATTTTGCGTTACAGATCGATAGCATTGCAGGCGCATTGAGGGGAGGGGTGATGGAGAAGACGCTCTCGGATTTTATCGCGCAGGCCGGGCGTATCGTCGCTTTCACCGGTGCAGGCATCAGCACGGAATCCGGCATCCCCGATTACCGCTCACCGGGCGGCATCTGGTCGAAAATGGAGCCCATCCAGTTTCAGGACTTCGTTGCCAGCGAAGAGGTGCGGCTTGAAGACTGGCGCCGCCGTCTCATCATGATCGACCAGTTCCGCACCGCGAAGCCCGCGTCCGGTCACCTGGCGCTGGCGCGGCTTTTCGAGGATGGCAAGCTTCAGGCCGTCATCACCCAGAACATCGACGGGCTGCATGCGCGTTCCGGCATCCCGGAGGACCGGATCATCGAACTTCACGGCAACGGGACCTACGCCACCTGTCTCGATTGCGGCAGGCGGCACGAGATGGACTGGGCGCGGGAGATAATCGGGAAGGATGCCCACGCCCCCCGGTGTCTTGCCTGCGGCGGTCTGGTCAAGGCGGCAGTCATCAATTTCGGCCAGGCCATGCCGGAACGCGAACTCGTCCGGGCGCAGCAAATGACGATAACAGCCGACCTTTTTCTCGCCATTGGTTCATCGCTCCAGGTTTATCCGGCCGCCGGTCTTGTACCGCTCGCGAAAGAGCACGGAGTGCGCATTTTGATCGCGAATCGTGAGCCAACGCCGCTCGATCCATATGCCGATTGTGTTTTTCTTGGGGAAATCGGTTCAATTTTTAGGTGTGTTCTTGAGGGTGCTCAATCCTAAGGCGTGCTTCCTTTCGTTTGGTAATTTTGGAGAAAAGCGAAAGACTTATATTCAATTCATGAGAAACAACTTCCCTGTAATGTAGGTTGTAAAAAGAAATTTGCTTCCAAATTCGGCCACATTTTAATGGGCCGTGCCAGCAATTTTGGCTTTGCCGCCGGAAACGGGATGGTATCTTAAAGTGACGAATCGAAGCCGGAACCGACGATAGTCGCGTTTTAGAGGTCGAGGCTTAATGGGCGGCAAGCGTACAGTCGAACCTGACGATATTGATGATGCGATCCGGGGGGAGGCTCCGGTCGATCTTGTTGAGATCGCGGGGACCATCAAATGGTTCGATGCGTCCAAAGGATACGGCTTCATCGTTCCAGACAATGGTCAAAACGACATATTGCTGCATGTCACATGCTTGAGGCGCGACGGTTACCAGACCGCCTTTGAGGGAGCCCGCATCGTTTGCGAAGTGGTCGACAGGCCGAAGGGGCTTCAGGCCTTCCGCATCATCTCGATGGACGAGAGCACAGCCGTTCACCCCGCTCAAGTCGAACCCGCCACCCATGTCGTTGTCAAACCGACGTCGGGTCTCGAGCGCGCCCAGGTGAAGTGGTTCAACCGCATCAAAGGCTTCGGCTTTCTCACCAAGGGCGATGGCAAGCCAGACATCTTTGTGCACATGGAGACCTTGCGGCGCTTCGGTATTGCCGAGTTGCGCCCTGGCCAGGAAGTGCTTGTGCGCTATGGCAATGGGCCGAAGGGGTTGATGGCGGCTGAGGTGCGTCCGGTCGATGCGCAGGCCGGACCTTCTTCGCACTGACGATGATGGCCGCCCAAAGGGCTTTGCGGATGGGGCGGGGCCGGTTCCTGCCCCTTTTTTTTACGCTTCTTCTTTTCGCCGCTTCGGGGAGCGCCCGTGCGCAAACGCTGTCGCCGCTTTTCATCGAGACGGAGACCGGGACGCATGCGTTCTCCGTGGAGATCGCGGCAACCCCGGCACAACGGGCAATGGGCCTTATGCACAGGCGTTTCCTGCCGCAGACAAACGGCATGCTGTTCGATTTCGGGCACTCGCAGCCGGTCTCCATGTGGATGGAAAACACCCATATCCCGCTCGACATGATCTTCATCGCAACGAACGGGACAGTCGCATCCATTGCCGAGAACGCGGTTCCCTTTTCCCTGGATGTCATCGATAGCGGCGGACCGGTGCGCTATGTTCTCGAAGTCAATGCGGGGATTGCCGAACGCCTGCGCTTGAAGCCGGGCGACATGGTGCGCCACGCAATCATCGGCGAGGAGTAGGCTTTCGGGAAACCAGGTTGCTCAATTACCGTTGGGCCGTTTAAGAAATTCGCTTTTCTGAAACCCCGCAAATATATTATGGAACGGTTGTCCGGGGCATGGCGCAGTCTGGTAGCGCACCTGGTTTGGGACCAGGGGGTCGCAGGTTCAAATCCTGCTGCCCCGACCATTGCCCGAAACGTGGGCTATCGTCGGGGTGCCGAAGGCGGGCAAGAAGATGCCTTTTGTGATGGGAATGGTGCGAGGATTGTCGAATGCTTGCGCGGATTTTTAAGCCAACGAAGACGGCCATGCAGTCCGGCAAGGCGAAAACGCGCCAATGGGTGCTTGAATACGTGCCCGAAAAGCCGCGTGAAGTGGAGCCCTTGATGGGCTGGACGTCATCGGGCGATATGCGCCAGCAGGTGCATCTCAGCTTCGAAACGAAGGAAGACGCAATCGCCTATGCCGAGCGCGAGGGCATTCCCTACCAAGTTGAAGAACCCCGCACACCCCGCCCAAAGGCCATGGCTTATTCCGATAACTTCCGCTATGGCCGCCGCGGTCTTTGGACCCATTAGCCTAATTTCCATTGCCAAAACGGCCCCGTAGCTCAGCTGGATAGAGCAGGTGACTTCTAATCATCAGGTCGGGGGTTCGAATCCTCCCGGGGTCGCCAACTTTCCTATTGTCCGACCTGGAGAGATAGGTACCAGTTTGTTCCTAGGACATGGGTAACACACTCGTGCCGAACGGTGTGTCGATTGTCTGCAGTGTTTTCTGTTCCAGGTCGATATATCCGAGATCATAGTGCATGAAGCTTACGAGCCAAATGCCATCGTCGACCTCCTTTATTCCGACGCGTTGCCCTGCCATCACGGTGGACAGGTTTATCTTCTTCATGGTCGCAGGTACGCTTGCAGCACCACTGGATCAAGATTTGTCGTTGGTCCAAACGCCGGATTTGGAAGGCCGTGGGCCGCCTGATGCGCTCGTCATCCATGCGGACGGGTCGATCACATACCGGCAAGAGCCAACGACACCGCAAGAGCATGTTTCGCTCCTTCCGTCGGGAGAGAATGAGAGAACAGTTCTACGCATGGTTCCGGATCGGGCGCTGCCAGCAACGAAACTTATCGAAGTAACCCACGCGTTAAGAGAGGCTGGGGCGGACCGGATCTTTGTCGTCACGCAAAGGAGCTTGGAGTGACTGCAGACACCCGCGAAACACCTTTTTGTGGGGCGAATTACCCAAAATCGTCGCGTCGAAGTATCGTCTCGACTGTGAACAATGCGTGATTTTCATGGGCCGATCGCTGTCAGGCGGATGCCGGGCAGGAGCGCGAATAACCGCAAAAGCTCTCTGAAGCATTTGAGCAGAAGCATTTGAGCAGCGGCGGGACGGTGTAGCCTGATCGGCAAGCTGATGCGCTTCGCTTTGAAAGCAGCCGCAAGCTTGGATCGCTTCAAGGGCGTCTTCAAGAAACCGATGATTTCGTCCAGTGCGGTCGGCAAGGAATTCCGGGCCTAGGCACACATGCCTCCATGCCTGGACCTGCTGGAAGGTGGCCATCAGCCCGTCCTTTGTGTGCTGGAAGAATGCGGGCGACGGCCAAAACCTTTATGAATCAGGAACCATTGAAGCGAGGGTGCGGGCGCGTAAGTGATTGATTTATGGCAGCGGCGGGACTTCTCCCGCGGTTTCCACGGCAGCCGCGTCGACCGGCTGCTTGCGGCCTACCTTCCATTAAACGCGGTGATCACATGAATGCTCTCAGGATCGGGCTTGCGGTTCTCGCCCTTCTTTTTGTCTTATCGATCGTTTGGGCATCGCTTGAGAAGCCCATCGGCGAAAGCTTCTCCGCCATTGTCGCCGACCCCTGGGGCCTTGTGACGCTCCTCGATCTCTATTTCGGCTTCATCCTGTGCGGGCTGGTCATCTGGTTTGCCGAAGGCCGGAGGCCTGCCGCGCTTTTGTGGATCGTCCC
>JAKSCL010000178.1 GCA_022360615.1 Hyphomicrobiales bacterium | reverse complement strand
CGGACCGCCGCGTTCCGAAGCCCGTCTTGCCGGCGGCGGAGGCCTGATGCAGCACCCGGTTCAGGTAGCTCTTGGTCCGCTTGCCGCCAAGGCTGCGGATGCGTCCGAGCTTGGGCTTAAAGATGTCTTCCGTGTCGTCCGCCATGATCGCTCACTGACTTAGGCGCACCACCGCCCGCCGAAAACGCCACCTTCCTCCTTGCACCAACAAATAGCCAATCCGATCAGCGCTTTAGCGCTGAACGCCTGCACATGGGGCGCGGCCCCATGTGCAGGCCAACCCGATGTGCAGACTGGAAAAAGCGCCGCTTTGCACCATGACCTTTTATCTTGCCCTCCGCTGCCTTAGACGCCTCCGACGCTTCAATTCCTTCCTCTCGCTGGATCAGCTTTCCTCGCGTTTCCGCCATGGCGGACGCAGATACGTCGCCCGACCGAGGATCAGACTGCGATCCACCGGCCCGAAATAGCGGGAATCGAAGGATTGCGGATGCTGTTGCAGCAGGAAAACGCGCCTTTTGCGGAGGTGGTGACACCCGGTCCAGACCGGCATTCTGCGGCCCATTCCATCCAAGGTTCGCGCCACCGCCACGGTCACACCGTCGATGATAATCTTGCGATCTCGGCGACAAACGTGGTCGCCATCTGCGCCTGCAACACGCTTGATCAGCGGCACGTCGGGCGGCAAATACCGGCGATCTTCCACGAGGTTTCGAACCCGCTCGGGCGCACGAACCAGCACGTAATCGCCGCGTTCCGCACGACGATCATCGATCCAATAAAACCCGACCGGCGCGCTCGGAGAGCCGTTAAAGATGAGTTTCGTCGGCAGCCTGACGGCCGATGCGATGGCCAGCGCCAGGACGGAAATCGCTGCAAGGATCAGCACGAAACGCCTCATGACATCACCGCCTTCGCCGCCTGAAAAGCGGCGTGCTGATCTTGCGAATACGGCGTCACCTCACGCGATGCGGCGATCCGATTATGGACGTGACGATAATAGGCGGGTGAAACGTCGGCCGCGTCAAAACCGGATGCTTCGAGTACGTCAATCTGCAAAAGCGCACGCTTCACCTTGGTGGCTCCGGTCGCCAGAAGCAGGATGTCGCCGCCCGGTTGGACGCCGCTGATCCGGCTCAGCATGAGCGACGGCGCGGCGCTTTGGACGATGGTGAACCGCCACTCCTGCGTGCCATATTCATTGGCGCGCCAGCGCACATAGCCAAAGACGCGGCCCGGCTTGAACAGCGCCAGAGACCGCCTCCGATCAAGATCGAACTGTTCGTCGGGCGCACCGAACCGCAGCCAAAAATTCAGATGCTCCGGGTAAAAGGCGATCTCGACGCGGGTCAAATCGTTAGTCATCGGCGGTCGAATCCTTCTTTCTGAGATTCGACCACGCCATGAGATCGTCGATGTGATAGACGACGTGCCGGCCATGCTTGCGGTAGATCGGACCGCCGCCATAGACACGCATCTTCTCAAGCGTATTGGGCTTGAGGTTCAAGAAGTTCGCGGCTTCCTTCGTCGTCAGGAAAGGCCCGTTCTCGCTCGCGCGACCGTCATGCTCCATCATGTATCCTCCGGCGTGAGCAAACCTGCTCCATGCCGGGGAAGCATCGCGCCGCCGAAAGGTGCGCGGGAGTATCGTTCAGGTAGCTTGGCGCAAACGATACGGCTGACCTGAGCGGTTTCGTGCGCTACGTCAGCAGCTTTCTATAGTCGCCAGCGATGAATCGGACGCCCCTGCGGTAGCTGCGGATCGTGCGATTTTTCAACGTCGCGTTCGGATTGGTCCATTCTGCATCGACCATTTTGTCGCCGTGAATGAAGCGGGCAATGTCTTGATATGACTGTTGTCTGCGCCGTAAATCGACGGCGATCAGAGCATCGCGATGGCGCATCGCTTCCACGGTCCAGCCGCACTTTGCCCCTCCGATACGCCGGTTCCGGTAGATGCGTGCGAACCGTCGGATCAGTTTCTGGCCACTCGCAATATCGGGAAAGTCTTCCGCCACAAGTTCGAGTGCGAAGGGTCTGGTGCGGATTTGCGCGCCGAGACAACGCACCTGCACGGCATGATGCCGTGCGATCAGCAGAAGGTGCTGCGCGCCGTCCGCCATCTTCAAAAGCGTTTTGCGGCATCGGATGTCGCCAAGACACACGATGCTGCCGAAACCGGGGTCGTCGTCATAGCGCACATAGCCCGAAATCACGCGGCGGAAGTCCTCGGCGCGCCAGAAAACAGGGGCTTCCATTGCGGTTTCACCGGGATCAGCGAAAGAGACACAAGCCCCAGGCTTCGGCGCGCGCAAAGCGGCGGCGAAGCCGGAGCATGAGCGTTCCATCGTTGAGGTGAAGGGGCGTTGGGCGTCCCGGCGCGGACAGACGCCAGTCGCGCCGATAGTCCGCATTGCGTCTCAGATATTCCCACGCCATGCGCGAGCGGGTCAGGAACCGGACATAGTCATAGTCGGAAAGGCGCTGGGCGCCTGATGCTGCATGCGTGTCGTACGCCACCATCCGTTGCTCCTTATGGCAAACGACGGCGGCTGTCGCATCTAGCGACGTGCGATCACCCTTACCCCTTTTTTCGCATCATTGTTCGGGCTGGCGCTTCAGCCGCCGCTATATCGCTCCGCTCCAAACGGCGGATTTTGCGTCATCTTGACATCGATAGGTCAAGTATTTCTTAAGACTTAGCGCGAATCTCCACCAAAGCGAGCAGAGAATCTTCGACCTCTACCAGCATAGAAACCCCCGCGCTGAAGGCGCGGGGGTCGATAGAGAGGTGATCGTGTGGAAGATGCCGGACCGTGGTCGCGGCCCTCCCGTTCGGGTGAGAGGGCCGCTCCCCCGTTCCGCCGGT
>JAKSCL010000197.1 GCA_022360615.1 Hyphomicrobiales bacterium | reverse complement strand
TTCGGCGAACTTCATCGGTTCGTGCAAGCGGATGCAGCCATGGCTAAAGGCGCGTACCGTTCGCGAGAAAAGGCTGCGGGCCGGCGTGTCGTGCAGATAGACCGCGTGCTTGTTGGGGAACAGGAACTTGACCTTGCCAAGCGCGTTTTTCGGGCCGGGCGGCTGCCGGAAACGAACTTGGCTTGCCGATACCCTGTTCCAATCGATTTCCGCGGTTTGCCGGCTCATCCAGCCGAACCGTTTCACCTTGCGCGGCAGCGCGGAAGCCGGAATCACCTCAAAAGCATGGGCATAGGCTGGGTTGTTGCGCACGGCTGGCAGGATTTCCCTCGATGCAATGGAATGGGGCACGTTCCAATAGGGATTGACGACGATGTGCTCCATCACGTCGCTGAAGACCGGTGTCTTATGCTTGCGCTTGCCAACGACGACCCGGCCTTCATAGATCGGCGCGCCACTATGGTTCACTGCAACCGAAAAGAAGGGCACGTTGACGAACACGTGGGTACGGCCTAACTCGCGCGGCGCCCAGCGCCAGCGCTCCAAATTGGCCTTCAAGAGTTCAAGCTTGTTGTCCGGGCCGCCGTTCAACGCTTTCAGCGTGGCCGGCCCGACGATGCCGTCAGGCGTCAGCCGGTTTTCCTTCTGGAACGCCTTAACGGCATCGACCACAACTTCGTCGTAAACGGCCGGGTTGTCGCCGCCAGGAATTTCGAGGCGGGCGCGGATGAGCGCGACGCGTTCGTCAACCTTGCCGGCCTTGATGAGCTTGCCATCCGGGATGACGACTTCTTCGGCTTCCTCCTCGCCGTTCCGTTTCGCCTCAAGCATCTCTTGATAGGCTTTGGCAAGCGCGCGGAACTGGGGATGTGCCGGGTGCAGGCCGTCCAAATAATCCGCGATATCGGTGACTTGGCTTACCTCTTCGAGAATTTCGGCAGGTTCTATGCTGTTGCCCGTCACGTCAATCGACTTGCCGAGCGAAGCCGGTTTGACTTTGCCCTGATAGGCGTGGCGCGCATAGCGCAGAACGGCAGCCGTGATTTCGACATCGGCTGCGCCAAGCGCAGCGGTGGAAAGGCTCTCTCCATTGCTTGCCGGGATGGCGTAGTCTGCCGGATCGAGGCCGAGACTTTCAGCATCCGCGAACGCGGCAAGCACGGCTTCGGCACGGTCGTTCAGCTTGCTATCCGATATCCAAACCGGAGCGAAGCCGCGTTCTTCATAAAAAGCGATCGCGGCTTCCGCTTCTTTCTCCCGGTCGAAAACTTCGCTATCCGCGGCCAAGTGTTCTTTCAGCTGCGCCGCAGCGAGCGTTGCGTCTTGCGCTTCTGACTCAGATCCGGATTCGGTTCCAGCCGTAGTTTCCACCTCTACAGATTGCGTTTCCGCGTCCGAGGGCGCGTTGGCCGTGCTGTCCGTTTGGGAGCTTGTTTCGATGGGCTCCTTCGTCGTTTCGGAGAGGTTGTTTTCGTTGACCGTGCGAGGCGTTGCGGTCTCCGCCGTTGCCGGATCGAACTCGAGCGGTGCACCGAGGGTAAGCGGATCGTTGAGAACGTCTTCAATCGCGAAGGCGGTTG
>JAKSCL010000216.1 GCA_022360615.1 Hyphomicrobiales bacterium | reverse complement strand
GGCCACACCCTTGATGCGGCCCTTGTGCTGCTTGCGGAACTTTGTGCGCTTTGGCTGCAGCATTGCTGGTCTCCTGAAACCTCTCTCTCAAGCGGAAGCCGTCAGTCCCCCGCTCCGGCCCCCGCGCCGGCACCTGCTCCGCCGCCCTCGCGCCGGCGTCCGGCCGTCTCGCCGCCTTCCAGCGAGCGACGCTCGGAGGCGGTCGGATCGTGCTCCATGATCTCGCCCTTGAAAATCCAGACCTTGATGCCGTTCGTGCCGTAGGCGGTGTGTGCGGTGGATTCGCCATAATCGATATCGGCGCGCAGCGTGTGAAGCGGTACCCGGCCTTCGCGATACCATTCCATACGCGCGATCTCCGCGCCGCCCAGACGCCCGCCGCAATTGATGCGGATACCCTCGGCCCCAAGCCGCATGGCGCTTTGCACGGCCCGCTTCATCGCGCGGCGGAACGCCACCCGGCGCTCAAGCTGTTGCGCGATCGAGTCGGCCACAAGCTGGGCGTCCGTCTCCGGCTTGCGGACTTCGAGAATATTGATGTGCACCTCGTCATCCGTCATCCGCGAGACCTTGCGGCGCAGCTTCTCGATATCGGCGCCTTTCTTGCCGATAACGATCCCCGGCCGGGCAGAATGAATCGTGATACGGCATTTCTTATGCGGCCGCTCGATGATGATTTTCGAGACGCCGGCCTGCTTCAGCTCCTTCATCATCGCTTCGCGAATCTTGAGATCCTCCTGCAGCAGGCGTCCATACTCCTCGCCGCCCGCATACCAGCGGGAATCCCAAGTGCGGTTGATGCCGAGCCGGAGACCGACCGGATTAATCTTTTGTCCCATTACGCTTCTTCCTCAACCTGCCGGACGACGATCGTCAGGTTCGAAAACGGCTTCATGACCCGCCCGACCCGGCCGCGCGCGCGAGCGCGCCAGCGCTTTAAAACAAGGGCCTTGCCGACAAAGGCTTCTGCGACAACCAGTTCGTCGATATCGAGATCGTGGTTGTTTTCCGCATTGGCAATGGCCGATTCGAGCGTCTTCTTCACATCCTGGGCGATCCGCTTGCGCGAGAAGGTCAAATCCGCCAAAGCGGCGGAAACCTTCTTGCCCCGGATCGCCGAGGCGACGAGGTTCAGCTTCTGCGGGCTGATCCGCAGCATGCGGGCAACCGCCTTTGCCTCATTTTCCGGGAGCGAACGCTCACGCGCGGGCTTGCCCATCCTTACTTCCTCTTCGCCTTCTTGTCGGCCGCATGGCCGTAATAGGTGCGCGATGGCGCGAACTCGCCGAATTTGTGACCGACCATGTCTTCCGACACGAGGACGGGAACGTGCTTCTGGCCGTTATGCACGCCGAACGTCAGGCCGACGAATTGCGGCAGGATGGTCGAGCGCCGGCTCCAGATCTTGATCACTTCCTTACGGCCCGATTCCCGGACTTTTTCCGCCTTCTTCAACAGATAGCCGTCGACGAACGGGCCTTTCCAAATAGAACGTGGCACGGGATTACCTCTTCGACTTGCGCAGGTGACGGCTGCGCAGAATGAACTTGTCGGTCGACTTGTTGGAGCGCGTCCGCTTGCCCTTGGTCGGCTTGCCCCAAGGGGTGACCGGATGGCGCCCCCCCGACGTCCGGCCCTCGCCGCCGCCATGGGGGTGATCGACCGGGTTCATGGCGACGCCGCGCACCGCCGGACGCTTCCCGGCCCAGCGCTTGCGGCCCGCCTTGCCGAGCTTGATATTCGCATTGTCAGGGTTCGAGACCGCACCGACCGTTGCCATGCAGCCGCCATGCACAAGCCGCTGCTCGCCTGAGTTCAACCGCATGATGGCATAGCCCTGGTCGCGGCCCACAAGCTGTGCATAGGCGCCCGCCGAACGCGCGATCTGGCCGCCCTTGCCCTGCTT
>JAKSCL010000162.1 GCA_022360615.1 Hyphomicrobiales bacterium | reverse complement strand
TCCAATACGCCAGATCGCCCTGCCGGGCAGGCTGAATGTGGTGCTTTGAGCCGCCAAGCTGTTAGAGGAGCAGAAACGTGACGACAACTTCCGGGATCCTTCCCCCATCGCAGACGGCGGCGGCCGCGACGCCGACGGTAGCCGAGCAGTCGCGTTCGCAATACGATGAGGATTTCGAACTCTTCCTAACGCTGCTTACCACGCAGATTCAGAACCAGAATCCGCTCGATCCGATGAACTCGAACGAGATGACCCAGCAGGTTGTGAACTATTCGCAGCTGGAGCAGCAGATCAATTCCAATGAGGAGCTTGAGCGCATTAACGCCAATCTCGCTCAGCTCACGGTTTCAAACGCCGTTTCCTATCTGGGCGATACCGTCACCTATGTGACCGATAAAAGCAATCTTGCAAACGGTGAGGCGAATTGGCGCTACAACATCCAAGGCGGGACGGCCTCGACAATTGAGATTACGATCACCAACGAGGCGGGCGACACCGTCCGGACGGAGACCATCAATGGGCCGCTTTCAGGGTTTCAGGAATACACCTGGGATGGCCGCGCCGATGATGGTACTCAGAGCCCCGATGGTGCCTACGCCATCAGTGTCAACGCCCAAGATGACGACGGTAAGGTGCTCTCCGTGGCAACTGCGGGATCGGGTGTGGTGACGGAAGTCGATCTTGCGGGTGATGCGCCGATTCTCACGGTGAACGGCGATTTCGTCTCGCTCGATGATATCATCTCGATTGCGCGTCAGTCGAACTAACCCGGTGCTAGCGCTACTGAAGCGCTTTCATACAGGGTTTCTAATAGGATTCAGCACTTCTTAAAAAGTGAGCGATAAAGTGCTCATCGTATTTGGTCAGTTGAGTATTGAGTATCATGACCGAGCGTATGAGATCACGCGTCAAGTATGTGATCGGCCCGGACGGCAGTCCGCTGACTGTGGCCGACCTCCCGCCGCCCACGACGAAGCGTTGGGTTATCCGCCGCAAAGCCGAAGTCGTGGCCGCGGTGAGAGGGGGGCTGTTAAGCCTTGAAGAGGCTTGCACCCGTTACACCTTGACGGTTGAAGAATTCCTGAGCTGGCAGCAATCGATCGACAAGCACGGGCTTGCCGGTCTTCGCGCGACCCGCATCCAACAATACCGGGCCTGACTGTTAGCCCCCTCTCCGCTGGAGCGGTCGGCAAAAATTGCCGCCCGCACTCCCCCGATTCGCGTTTTGCAAGCGCGCGTTAATCCCTTGTTTACCGGCCGCTAGGAAATTCTTGCCCAGTGGTTGTTCGCGGCGCGAGGGCAGGGATGAACGGCGCGTTGGAGTTTTTGCGGTCATTGGGGTCCGCCCGGCTTGCGGCGATGGGTGCTGTGGCCCTTGGTTTGATCGGTTTTTTCGCCTTTTTGATGCTGCGTCTGACGGAACCGCAACTGGTTCCGCTTTTTACCGATCTGACGCTCAACGATTCGGCTGAAATCGTCGACGAGCTCGAAAACCGTAACATCCCGTTCGAGTTGAGCCGCAACGGTTCCGTTGTGCTGGTGCCCCGAGAGCAGGTGCTGCGGTTGCGTATGTCCTTTGCCGAAGCTGGCATGCCGGCGGGCGGCACCGTCGGTTACGAGATTTTCGACAATCAGGACACGCTTGGCACCACGAGTTTCGTCCAGGGTATCAACCATCTGCGCGCCTTGGAGGGCGAGCTTGCCCGAACGATACGGGCCCTCAACCGGGTGGAGCTTGCCCGTGTCCACCTTGTCCTGCCCGAGCGCCAGCTTTTCACGCGCGATCAGGAAGAGCCGTCGGCGTCCATTGTGCTTCGGGTGCGCGGTATGCTGGAGGCCGGGCAGATCAATGCGATCCAGCATCTGGTTGCCTCAGCGGTCGAGGGGTTGAGCCCGCAACGGGTTTCGATCGTCGACGAAGCGGGGCAGCTTCTTGCAAGCGGCGTTGGCGAGAACGGCGAGGCCTTTGCCCTCACATCGATGCAAGAGCGCACGGTAAGCTATGAGAACCGTTTGCGCGAACAGGTGCTCGGCATTGTTTCAAGCGTGGTTGGGCGCGACCGCGCCCGTGTGCAGGTGGCGGCTGAATTGGATTTCAACCGGATCACCGAAACGTCCGATGTGTTCGATCCCGAAGGCCGGGTCATCCGTTCCACGCAGCTGCGCGAGGAAGTGACATCGATTGAAGAAAGTGAAGGAAATCAGCAGGTTACGGTTGGCAATGAACTGCCGAATGCCAATGCAGAAGACGAAGGCGGCGCTGGCAGCCGCGAAAACACGACCAGCACGGAAGAACTGACGAATTTTGAGATTTCGCGCACGACCCGCACCGAAGTGGTGGAGGGTGGCCGTGTCAAGCGCCTGTCGGTCGCCGTTCTGGTCGACGGCATCTATACGCAGGACCCGAACGGCAACATGGTCTATGCGGCACGGTCTCAAGAGCAGCTTGACCAGATTGCCGCCCTCATCCGCTCCGCTATCGGTTTCAGCGAGGAACGCGGCGATCAGGTTCAAGTGACAAACCTGCAGTTCGCCGAACCCATCGCGCCGTTGCCGCTGGTTGAGGATGCCGATGTGATCTTCCTGGGCCTGACGCGCGCGGACCTTTTCCGATTGGCGGAACTCGGCATTCTCGTCATCCTCGCGCTCCTTGTGTTTTTGATCGTCGTGCGTCCGCTGGTGCGCCGCATCGTGACACCCGATGAAGCGACCGCCTTGGCCAATGCGGGCGAAAACGCTCAGATCGCTCAGGCTGGCGTCGATGCGCTTCCGGCTCCTGAGGGCGACGAGGCGTTATCCGGTGAGGAAGCGCTCCCGTCACAACAGAGCGACACCGAGGCGATGTCGCGTATCAACTTCGCCCAGATCCAGGGTCAGTTGCAGGCATCGACCATCGAAAAAGTCGGTGAGCTCGTCGACAACAATCCCGATGAAGCGGTCACGATCATCCGTGAATGGCTCGCGGAGGCCGCCTGATGTCGCCGAAAGCTGCCCCGCTCAGTAAGCTTTCCGCAGAAGGCGGTGCGATCAGCGGCAAAGAACGCGCGGCTGTGCTGATGCTCGCCCTGGGGCGTGAGTATGGCGAAAAGATCTGGCGGGCACTCGATGATGACGAGGTGCGCGATCTTTCGATCGCCATGTCGCGGCTTGGCGCAATTGAACCGAAAAAGGTTGAGGACCTTCTTGTCAATTTCGTCACCAAAATGTCGTCGGCGGGCGCTGTCATGGGCAGCTTTGAATCGACCGAACGGCTGTTGATGGAATTTCTGCCGCCTGAGCGCGTCACCCATATCATGGAGGAAATCCGCGGGCCCGCCGGCCGCAACATGTGGGAGAAGCTTTCCAATGTGCAGGAAGCAGTCCTCGCCAACTATTTGAAGAACGAATATCCGCAGACCGTTGCCGTCGTCCTCTCGAAAATCCGCTCCGACCATGCTGCAAGGGTTTTGAGCATCCTTCCGGAAGAGTTCGCGCTCGAAGTCGTCAAGCGCATGCTGTCCATGGAGGCGGTGCAAAAGGAGATCCTTGAAAAGGTCGAGCAGACCTTGCGCATCGAGTTCATGTCGAACCTTGCGCAAACGACGCGGCGCGATTCCCATGAGCTCATGGCCGAAATCTTCAACTCCTTCGATCGGCAGACCGAAACGCGTTTTCTTGCCGCCCTCGAAGAGGAAAACCGGGATTCGGCCGAGCGCATCAAGACGTTGATGTTCACCTTTGAAGATCTGCGCCAGCTCGACAACGCGTCAATCCAGACGCTTCTGCGCGCTGTCGAGAAGGACAAGCTGGCGATTGCCTTGAAAGGCGCCTCCGATGGCTTGCGCGAGTTCTTCTTCTCGAACCTGTCCTCGCGCGCGGTGAAGATGCTGCAGGAGGATATGGAGGTGATGGGTCCCGTGCGTTTGCGCGACGTGGACGACGCACAGTCGCACATGATCAACCTCGCCAAGGACCTGGCGGCCCGCGGCGAGATCATGATTGCGAAAAAATCGAGCGATGACGAGTTGGTTTACTGACACGAGGGAAGGGTCTCGGTGATGATGATGCAACAGCCCGTAAAGTTCCTGTTCGACCGGAACCTCGATCCCGATGCCGAGGAGGAGGACCCGATCCCGCAGATCGATCTCAACACGCATGAGGAGACACTGCGTTCGGCCCGGCATCAGAGCTATGAGGAGGGGTTCGAGGCTGGCCGTAAGGCGGCCGAGGCCAGCGCAGAGAACCGTTTTCTTGAAAATGCGGCCCGTATCGAGGAGATGCTGGGCGACCTGCTGTCCCGCCTCGACAGCAGACTTGCCGAGCATGAAACGGAAGCGGCTCAACTCGCCGTCGCCACCGCGCGCAAATTTGCGATGAACCTTGTGGCGCGCGAACCGATTGTGGAGGTGGAAGGTCTGTTCCGCGATTGTATCGGCAAGGTCGGCGATGCGCCGCACCTCGTCGTTCGCGTGAATGAGGAGCTCTATGAGGAAGCCGCGGGCCGTCTGCAGACGATCGCGTCACAGTCCGGTTTCGAGGGCCGCCTGATTGTCATGGGCGAGCCGGACATCACCGTCGGCGATTGCCGTATCGAATGGGCGGAGGGCGGTGTCAACCGCGACCTTCAAGCGACAGATGCCCAGATCACGAAACGCCTGAAGTCCTACTTCGAAGCGCGGCGCAGCCGTTGACGCAGTTTGAGCCCCGAACAAGGCGAATTCCGATATGACCTCCGATGTGACCGAAGAAGACGTAACCGAAGAACACGGGATTCCGCTCACCGACTTCGATGCGCCCGACCGGGCGCATGGCGACGATGAGGAGAGCGCTGACAAGACGCGCACCGCGGGTGAACTCGAAGCGGTTTTCGATGTGCCGGTGAAAGTTTCCGCCGTGCTTGGCAAAGCCCGCATGGAAGTGAGCGAGCTTTTGACGATCGGGGAGGGGACCGTCGTCGAGCTTGACCGGAAGATCGGCGAAGCCATCGATATCTATGTGAACAACCGGCTTGTGGCGCGTGGCGAGGTTGTGCTCGTCGGCGACAGGCTCGGGGTGACTATGACGGAAATCATCAAGGGCGAGCGATCCTGAGCCGTCAAATCGGGTCAGGTGATTAAGCAAGGGAAAGGAACCGGCCGGCCATGCGTCTTCTCATCATCGGCGGTCTGAACGGGCAACTGACAACGGCTACGAAAATCGCCATGGACCGCGGCGCGACAGTGATGCACGCACTTGGCATCGACGAAGCGCTGAAGACCTTGCGGGCCGGCACCGGTGCCGAACTTCTCATGGTCGATGTGGGTCTCAACATCCGCGAGCTTGTCGAGCGGCTGGACATTGAGCGTATCCATATTCCGATCGTCGCTTGCGGGACCCAAAACGACGCGCGGGCCGCAGTTAGCGCTATTCAGGCCGGGGCGAAGGAATATATCCCGCTTCCGCCGGACCCTGAATTGATTGCCGCCGTCCTGTCCGCTGTCGCGCAGGAAAGCTACGATGTCGTCTACCGCGACGAGGCCATGGCCAAGGTGATCGAGCTTGCCAAGCAGATCGCGCCTTCCGATGCGAGCGTTCTGATCACGGGCGAATCCGGCACAGGCAAAGAGGTGATTGCCCGGTTTCTGCACGCCAACTCAAAGCGGGCTTCGAAGCAGTTCATTTCCGTGAACTGCGCCGCCATTCCGGAAAACCTGCTTGAATCCGAACTTTTCGGACATGAGAAGGGCGCTTTCACAGGCGCGGTCGCCAAACGGACCGGAAAGTTCGAAGAAGCGAATGGCGGCACACTTCTCCTCGACGAAATATCCGAGATGGATGCCCGCTTGCAGGCGAAACTGCTGCGTGCACTCCAGGAGCGGGTGATTGACCGTGTCGGCGGTACACGACCTGTCCCGGTCGACATTCGGGTTCTTGCGACGTCGAACCGCGATCTGGCCGAAGCCGTTCGTGAAGGGGCATTCCGGGAAGATCTTCTCTACCGGCTGAATGTCGTCAATCTAAAAATCCCGCCCCTTCGGGAACGCCCGGCCGATATCATCGCGCTCGCCCGCCATTTCGTCACGAAATACGCGGAGGCGAATGGCGTGCCGGCGCGCCCGATTTCGGCCGACGCGCGGCGCCAGCTTCTGGCGGCTCTGTGGGCCGGCAATGTGCGGGAGCTGGAGAACACCATCCATCGCGCGATTTTGCTCGCAACGGGTGACGAAATCGGTATCGAGGCGATCCGCATGCCCGATGGCAGCCGGCTCGATGAGGTCATCGTCACCGGCGATAACTCGCTCGCGGCTCAGGCCGCGGTGACGGCGGAAGCGGTGACGCGCGGGCTTGTGGGGCGAACGGTCGCCGACGTGGAGCGCGATCTCATCCTCGATACGCTCGACCATTGCCTCGGCAACCGCACGCACGCCGCCAACATCCTCGGCATTTCGATCCGTACACTCAGAAATAAGCTCAACCAGTATCAGGACGAGGGCCACAGCGTTCCGAACCCCGGCGAAGCACGCTCCTCCACCGCCCTTTGACGGCTGCATGAGGACCCAAAACAGAACAACGAAACAAGGGCTCGAACAGGATTGAGCGCATGAGCGAAACGCCTGTCACATCCGACACGCCGCCGGCGCCCAATGGCGGCGGCGAGGGAAGCGGTTTTTCCACTCAGTTCAAGGACTTTTTGGAAGGTGCGCGGCGCGGCGATGTGGCGCTCGCGCTTGGGGTTATCGGCATTCTCGTGGTGCTCATCATGCCGATGCCGCCGATGATACTCGACTTTCTCCTGGCGTTGTCGATCATCTTTTCGGTTTTGATCCTTATGACGGCGCTGTTCATCCAGTCGCCGCTGGAGTTCTCGTCCTTTCCGACAGTCCTGCTGATCGCGACGATGATGCGGCTTGCGCTCAATCTGGCCTCCACCCGTCTGATCCTTTCCGACGGTCACGAGGGAACGGCGGCGGCCGGTCAGGTGATCGAGGCTTTCGGCAATTTTGTCATGCAGGGCAATTTCGTTATCGGTCTCATCGTCTTTGCGATCCTTGTGCTTGTGAACTTTGTCGTCATCACCAAGGGGTCGGGCCGGATCGCAGAGGTCGCCGCGCGCTTCACCCTCGATGCCATGCCCGGCAAGCAGATGGCGATCGACGCGGACCTTTCGGCCGGTCTCATCACCGAGGATGAGGCGCGCGACCGCCGCAAGAAGCTCGAAGACGAGTCATCCTTTTTCGGTGCCATGGACGGTGCCTCGAAATTCGTGCGCGGCGATGCGATAGCCGGTTTGCTCATTACGCTCATCAATATCATAGGCGGCATGGTGATCGGCATGGGCCAGCAAGACCTTACACTTGCCCAGGCCGGCCACACCTACACCCTTCTGACCGTTGGCGACGGTCTTGTTTCGCAAATCCCCGCGCTCGTCGTCTCAACGGCTGCCGGTCTCCTCGTCTCAAAGGCGGGGGTCACGGGTGCCGCCGACAAGGCGCTTTCCGCTCAGCTTTCGCATTATCCCAAAGCCCTTGCGCTTTCCGCTTTTGTTATGGTCGTGATGGCGTTTCTGCCGGGTATCCCGACATTGCCGTTTATGTCGCTCGCCATCGGCGCGGGCGGGCTCGCCTACATCGCCCGGAACCAGCAGCGGGAGAGAGACGTCGCAAAACAGGCCGAAACGGTGACGGAAGAGAACGCCGCGCCCGCTGAAGAGCCGATCAGCGAGACCTTGAAGATGGACGAGCTTCGGATCGAGATCGGTTACAATCTTCTGCCGCTTCTGAACGATCCGGTGAAGGGCGATCAACTCACCGAGCAGATCAAGGCGCTGAGGCGTCAGCTTGCCTCCGAACTCGGGTTCGTGATGCCGCCCGTGCGCCTTCTGGACAACATGCAGCTCGAGGCGAACGCCTATGTCATCAAGGTCAAGGAGGTGGATTCCGGGAACGGCAAGATTTTCCCGAACCAGCTTATGGTGATGGACCCGCAGGGTGAGCAGATCACCTTGCCGGGTGTCCATACAACGGAACCGACGTTCGGATTGCCCGCCACTTGGATCGACGAGAGCCTACGCGAAGACGCGAATGCCCGCGGTTACACGGTTGTCGATCCCGCAACGGTGCTCGCCACCCACCTGACCGAGACGATCAAGGCCAACATCTCCGATCTTCTCTCTTATGCGGATGTGACGAAACTCCTCAAAGACGTGTCGACGGAGCACAGGAAGCTTGTCGATGACATGGTTCCCGGACAGATCAGCGTTTCGGGCATTCAGCGTGTTCTGCAAATGCTGCTTGAGGAGCGGGTTTCGATCCGCGACCTGCCCACAATCCTCGAAGGCATTGCCGAAATCGCCGGTCAGACGGCCGACCTTCGCGCCGTCAACGAGCATGTGCGCCAGCGCCTTGCCCGCCAGCTTTGCGCGCAGCATCAGGCGCCCGGCGGTTATGTGCCGCTTCTGACGCTTTCTCCCACCTGGGAGCAGTCTTTCATCGAATCCTTCAGCGGCACGGGCGATGATCGGCAATTGGCCATGGCGCCTTCACGCATCCAGGAATTCATCGCGGCCGTGAAGGAGGCTTATGAGGCGGCAGCCCGCGAGGGCGAGGTGCCGGTGCTTCTCACAAGCGCCATCTCCCGCCCGCATGTGCGCTCCATCGTCGAACGGTTCCGGGCCCAGACAGCGGTCATGTCACAAGCCGAAGTCCACCCGCGTGCCCGTCTGAAGACGGTGGGCGCGATTTAAGCGCGGAATTCGGCGTTCAACGAATGCGCCTGTGCAGAATTGAACCCCGGCTTTCGCTCGAACAACGCCTTCGCCATGCAGCCGGGCCGATTACAGCATCGGGATTTGAAAGGTGATCAACCCGTTGAAGACGGCTTGCGCACGCGAACTGGCTTTCAACTTGTCGCCCGCCGATTTGATGTGAGCAAACGCCGTGTGCGGACTGATGCCCAGAATGCGGCCGATCTCAGCATCCGTTTTGCCGTTTGCCGCCCAACGCAGGCATTCGCGCTCGCGGAGCGTGAGGTTGCGCGCGTCGCTGCGGACGTTTTCAACCCATTGAACGGGGTGCAGCTTGCAAGCCCGCACATAGGCGGCCTGCGCCATCACCTCGATAACGGCGAGATGGTTTCTGATCTCCGGCTCTTCGCCATAAAGCATGATTGCGCCGCGGGTGAGATCGAAAGCCGTGACCGGCACCGCGATCCCCTCGATCAGCTTGTGCCTCGTGAGGAAGCTTGAAATCTTCGGGGGGGCCGACGGAAAATCGGCGAGCGACCAGGCCACCGCCTGTGTCACCTTTGGATCGATGATCGTGTGGGTTGCCGGGAAGAGCGAACATGCGCCGGTGTCAGGGTCGGGCTCTGGCCAATCAGCAATGCCCCGCGATGCGACGATTGTCGCTTCGCGGTTTTTCCCGTTGGCGCCAAGCCGCGCGATGATGATATGGCGAACCCCCAGGCCGCACATCTCATCAAGCAAAGCATCGGCTACGCCATCAGGGGTATGCTGTTGGGCAACGGCCTCTGGGAAGGAAGATAACAGCGTCGTCACAGTGAACCCCGCGAATTCGGTCGCACTAAATCTGGCGAACTACAAACATTCGATTCGTCAAGATTAAATCACAACAAATGTCGATGGCACATGACGTAAATTACCGCAGGTGATATACGTAAAATCACCTATATTTTCGCAGTAAAAGTGCTTGGGAAAGGGCCAAAGAGAGAACGACTGATGCGGTAAAGTAGTAAAAACCCGAATTTGTCAAGGCATCTGCGACGCCGCTCGTTTTCATGGCGAAGATTACAAGTGCAATCAACATCACATCAATCATTGACCATTTGCCGAAAGCATGGGCTGCGTGCAAAAAACGATTGGCGCCGGTGGGCCTGTCGGCAAACACGGCAAGCCCCAGCACCGTCAGCTTCGCAATGGGGATTGCGATCGTGAAAAGGGCAATCACGCCCGCGAGCGGGATCTCGTCTTCCCGGTAAAGTGTCGCGATGACGTCGAGGACGGAATAGTCGTCATGGAGAATGAAAAGCCGCTGTGTGGTGATCATCGGCAAGGACACTCCCAGCACATAGGTGACGACAGAAGCCGCCCATAGCAAAAGAAACAGCGGATGCAAAAACCGCACGGCTGACCGCCCGCCGCCCAATCGCCGCGATGCTCAATCGCGGAAGTTCACGAACTGAAGCGGCTGTTCGAGGTCCAAGCCCTTCACATGGGTCATCACTGCTTGCAGGTCGTCGCGCTTCTTGCCGGTTACGCGCAGCTCATCCCCCTGTATCTGCGCCTGGACCTTCAGCTTTGAATCCTTCACAGCCTTTGTCAGCTTTTTAGCGAGGTCACGGGCGATGCCCTGCTTAACGCTGACCTTCTGGCGGACGGATTGACCGGCGGCCGGTTCAATGGCGCCATAGTCAAGCGCGCCCGGCTCGATCCCGCGTTTTGAGAGATGGCCCTGCAGCATTTCATGCAACTGGCGCAGTTTCAGATCGTCATCGGCAAAAAGCGTGATGATCCCGTCGTCATGGTCGGCGCGCGATTGCGATCCCTTGAAATCGTAGCGCTGGGATATTTCCCGCACCATATTGTTGAGGGCGTTGTCGATCTCAGAAAGATCGACCTTGGAGACGATATCGAAAGAGGGCATGGGCTTCCATGGTGTTCGCGGCAGTTCAGAACCGCGTTTGAGCCTATTACATATTGGCGCGGCAGGCGATCTCCGCTATGCGGCATGTTCCATGTAGACAGCCGGAATGTCCCAAACCTCGGCGATACGGCCATCGACGATGCGCCAGACGAGGACCGCGTCCAGCGCAACCGGCACGTCGTCCAAAACCAGGCTGTTGCGGGTGTGCATCACCACAAGCTCATCGCCGATCGCGGTGGCGTTCACCGGTTCGACGTGAAAACTGCCTTCTGTCAGGGCCGTCAGCTTCGCAAAAAACGCTTCTATGCCATTGATGCCGGCATAGTCGCCTTGGACGTCCGGGAGTTTGGGATTGAAGAAATGCCAGACGACGTTTTCGGCGAAGAGATCCGGCGTGCCGGTGATGTTTGCCGGGTCCAGCCGTTTCACAAGGGCGATGTTCGGGTGTTCACCGGTCTTCATTCATGCCAGTCGGGTCGTCTGGGGAGCAAGGGTCCGCGAACGCTGCCGAAACGGTTGCGGTTCGCGATGCCGCCTCAAGCCGCACCCCGCGTCGTCATGATGGCCGCAATCTCGTCTGTTTCGCGCTGTTCCTCTGCGTCCTCAAGGGCGCGGGCCTCGCGTTCGGCGCGCTCTTCGAGAAGTTCGATCTTTTTCAGCTCCTCAAAAGCGGCTTCAAGCTCTTCGCGGGCCACTTCGAGTTGCGCCTCCAGATCGGCAATCGACGCCTTCAGATTCTCGCGCCGCTGCAATGCGGCTTTAGCGAAGGTCGGATAGGCATAATGGGTCGGGTCGTTGATACCCGCACGTTCCTGCTCGGAGACAATCTGCGCATCGAGATCTGCAATCGAATTTCCGAAATCGGCAATCATCGATTCGATTTGCACGACGCGGGTGCGCTTCTCATCCACCTGAAACCGTTTCAAACGAATAAGGGCGGCTCGCGATTTCATCACCTACACTCCTCAAACTCACATGCATTTGGACCCGAAGATCAGTCCGCTGGGATGTTCTCCGTCCCATCGCCCACTATTTCCGCAAGTGCATGGTAGCCTTCCGCGAAATTGGCAGCTTCGTCAGGCCCCTGCGCAAGAAACGTTTCAAGCGCAGGATGTAACCGTATGGCTTCATCAACGGTCGGGTCCGCACCTCTCCTGTACGCACCGATACGGATTAACTCCTCCATATCGGCATAAGATGCCATTAACTCACGCGCCCGGGTGAGCACCGGCCTCAGTTCCGGCGATACGCATCCAGGCATCGTCCGCGATACTGACTTCAAAACGTTTATCGCTGGATAACGCCCGCGCGCTGCAATCTCTCTTTCCATGACGATATGGCCGTCGAGAATGCCTCTCAC
>JAKSCL010000066.1 GCA_022360615.1 Hyphomicrobiales bacterium | reverse complement strand
CTGGCGCACAGAAAGACGGGCAAGCAATTGGGCGACGGGCTACAATGTACCGCCCGTCGAGAGAGGCTGGATCAAAAAGGAAATGTTCGATGTCGTCGACCGCGGCGGCATGTCGGGTTTTCTCGTCAATCTGAGACGGGAAAAATTCCAGGACTGGCGCGTCCGGCGCGCGCTTTCCTACGCGTTCAATTTCGAAGAGATGAACGATGCCATCTTTTTCGGCCAATACGAACGCGTCTCCAGTTTTTTTCATGGCACGGAGCTCGCTTCCTCTGGATCGCCCGGAGAGCTGGAACTCGAAATCCTTGAGGCGGTGCGCGGACAGGTTCCCGAGGACGTCTTCAACACAGCGTTTGAGAACCCGGTCGGCGGCGACAGGCGCGCCATGCGCGAGAATTTCCGGGAGGCGATCCGCCTTTTCGAAGAAGCGGGCTACGAACTGCGCGATGGCGTGATGGTCGATGGGGGGACCGGTGAACCCTTCACCATTGAGTTCTTGATCCGCGATCCGGCCTTTGAACGGGTCGCCATCCGTTACCGCGATACGCTTTCACGCATTGGCGTGGATATGTCGGTTCGCTCAGTCGACACGCCGCAATATGTGAACCGGGCCCGCGAGCGCAACTTCGACATGATCTATCTGGGTTGGGCACAGTCGCTTTCGCCAGGCAATGAACAGCGGGACTTCTTCGGTTCCGAAGCGGCGGACCGCTCAGCCTCCCGGAACTGGATCGGCATCCAGAACCCCGCAGTCGATAAGCTGATCGACCGGTTGATATTCGCGGAAAACCGCGAGGAGCTCATAGCCGCCACACGCGCCCTCGACCGGGTGCTTTTGTGGAACCACTACGTCATCCCCGGATGGACCTTGACCAAAGACCGTGTGGCCTATTGGAACCGGTTCGGGCGCCCCGATCCGCTTCCGAAATACAACATTGGGTTTCCGGATATCTGGTGGTGGGACGAAGAGAAAGCCGCTAGAATTGTGCAAGAAAGGGGAAGCCGATGACCGGCCCAAGCCTTTCCCGCAGAGCCGTCCTCGCCGCTGCCGGTGCAGCCGGCATGACAATCGCCTTCCCACGCTTTCCGTCCGCTTCGCCAGGCGGCGCCGTCAGCCACGGCCTCTCCGTTTTCGGCGAATTGAAGTACCCGCCCGATTTCACGCATTTTGAGTATGCGAATCCCAACGCGCCCAAAGGCGGGCGCTATATGAGCGTGGCGCCGAGCTATGCGTTCAACCAGAATGTCCAGACGTTCAACACACTGAACGGGTTTGTCCTGCAGGGCGATGCACCGCCGCGCATCGAGCTTTTGTTCGACACACTGATGTCGCGGGCGCTCGACGAGCCCGATGCCGTCTACGGGCTTCTTGCCGAAAGCGTCTCGATCTCCGAGGACGGCAATGTCTATGTTTTCACGCTGCGTCCCGAAGCCCGTTTCCATGACGGTTCGCCGGTTACCGCCGACGATGTGGTGTTCTCTTTCGATATCTTGAAAGAGAAAGGCCATCCGATCATCGCCCAGACCATTGCCGAGGCCACTGCCGCCGAGGTTGTCGACGAACGGACCGTGCGTATCGTCTTCTCAGGCAAGCAGACGCGGCAACTACCGATGACAGTCGCGGGGCTGCCAGTCTTTTCCAAAGCCTATTACGAGGAGCGTGAATTCGGCGCCTCGACGCT
>JAKSCL010000375.1 GCA_022360615.1 Hyphomicrobiales bacterium | reverse complement strand
GTCGATGAGGAGGACATCCCGCGCGTGGCAGCCGGCCAAGAGGTGCTGATGCGTGCTGATGCTTTCGCGGACAGAGTGCTGCATGGCACGATCTCGTCCATCACACCGAAAGGTGATCCGGTCAACAAAACCTATCGGGTCTATGTGGCTCTGCCGGAAGACACGCCGCTTTTCATCGGAATGACGGTTGAGATCAATATTGTGATCCAGTCGGTTGAGGAGGTGCTGCTCATCCCAACGGCGGCCCTCTCGGGTTCACATGTTTACGTGGTTGAAGATGGGCGCGCTGCGCGGCGCGAACTCACCCTCGGCATCATCGGGGCGGAAAATACAGAGGTGAAAACGGGTCTCTCCGAGGGCGAGACGGTCGTTTCGCCGCTGATCGTCGAACCGGCGGATGGCAACAGGGTCCGTGTTTCGCGTGGCGGCTGATGGCTTAAACTGGTGACAATGGGATGCATTTGATTGCCGACATCGCGGCAACGCATATCCGAGGCCGGGGACGGCAGACATTTTTGTCGATCGCGGGCGTGGCGATGGGCGTTGGGTTCTCAATCATGATGGCCTCGCTGATGCAGGGGTCGCAGGAAGACTTCATCGACACCCTCATCGATACGATTCCGCACATCGCCATTGAGGATGAAGAGCGCCATCCGCCAGTCCAGCCAGCGTCAATGACCTTCGACGCTGTCAAGATCGAGGGATTGCGCCCGCGCGAAAAGCTGCGTGGCATTCGCAATGCGGACGGCATTATCGCTTCGCTTGAAAGCTGGCTGCCGGGAGATGTGGCGCCGAACCTCACTGGACAGGCGGTCATCCGCTATGCTGGAAAAGACCTTTCCGTGACCGTCGTCGGCATCGACGTCGACGCTGAACGTCTGGTATCGACCATCGACGATGATATGCGCGAGGGCAGTCTCGACGACCTGAACACGACGGCCAACGGGCTGGTCGTCGGTGATGGCGTACTCGACAGGCTCGGCGCGAAGGTGGGCGATCTCGTCACCGTCACGTCCCCGGTTGGCGTGGTGCGCAAGTTCAAGATCGTCGGAAGCTTTCACACAGGCGCCGTCGCAAATGACAACGGGCTTGGCTATACGCTCCTCAAAACCGCCCAAGTCATCCAGGACAAGGCGAATGTCGTGAATCGCATCCGCATCCGTCTCGATGATGTGAATGCATCAACGCCGATCGCAGCCCGTCTCGAAAGCCAGTTCGGCTATAAGGCGGAATCCTGGGAGGAAGCGAACGAAGGCCTCATGGAGGCGTTCCTCATCCGCAACATCATCATGTTCACCGTCGTTGCCGCGATTCTGATCGTCGCAGGTTTCGGGATTTTCAACATCATCTCCCAGATCACCCATGAAAAGGCGCACGACATCGCTATCATGAAGTCGCTCGGTTTTCCTGAAAGCGACATCATCCGCATTTTCGTCATCGAAGGTTTGGCGATCGGCGCTGCCGGTTCGCTTCTTGGATGCGTTTTCGGCTTTGCGCTTTGCCAGGCGCTCGGCCAGGTGGAATTCGAATTCGCGGCAACGACCGAAGTCACCCGCCTGCCATTGATGTATTCGGTCTGGCATTATGCGATTGCGAGCGGATTCGCGCTTGGATCCGCCGCGGTCGCCGGATGGCTCCCGGCCCGCAATGCCGCGCGCCTCAACCCCGTCGACATCATAAGAGGCGCGGCATGACGGACGGGACGCCTCTTCTTGAAGCGCGCGGTGTCACCCGTATTCTTCCAGGCATCGTGCCGGTGACGCTTGTTGAAAACATCTCGATTGTCTTCGGGCACGGCGAATTCGTCTCGATTACCGGGCCGTCGGGTTCAGGCAAATCTTCGCTGCTTTATCTGCTTGGCCTTCTCGATGTTCCGACAACGGGCGAGGTCTTCATCAATGGGGTTTCGACGGCGGAACTGAACAAGACCGAACGGGCTGAGACACGCTTGAAGACCATCGGCTTCGTTTTTCAGTTCCATTTCCTGTTGCCGGAGTTCTCCGCTCTCGACAATGTCATGCTGCCCATGCGCAAGCTCGGGCTCCGCGATGCCGTTGAGATGCGGGAAAGTGCGGCAGGCCTGCTGTCCGCGCTTGGGCTTGAGGAGCATCTCCATAAGCGGCCGGACCAGCTTTCGGGCGGACAGCGCCAGCGGGTCGCTGTGGCGCGGGCGCTTGCGAACGATCCGCCTTTGATCCTTGCCGACGAACCGACAGGCAGTCTGGATTCAAGGAGTACAGAACAGGTCTTTCACATTTTGAAGAAGATCGTGGATAATGAAGGCCGCACGGTGATTGCCGTCACCCATGAAATGGACTTCGCGGCTGCGACGGAACGCAGAATTCACCTGGTCGACGGCCGTGTCGCACAAGACGAGGCGCAATCGCCAGCGTCGGCAATGAGGGGGGGCGGTCCGGAGGCATTGGGAAGCCATGCGCAGAGCTGACAGGGATATCCGGACTGGCCGGTTTCGCCCGCATCCGGAGCATTGGGCGCAGCCCCAGCCTGTGGTGCCGCCGGGGGTGGGCGTCGCAAATCCCGAGCCCGTACCCTATCCCGAGCAGTTGCAGCGGCCCTCGGCGGTGTGGAACTGGTTCGCAAGATCCAAGTCGAGCCTGTTCAGGGCTCTTTCAGGCGGGGCCCGTGTGTTGCGGCAGCCGGTTTTGCAAGGCCTCAATCACATCCGCGCGCGGATTGTGAACCGCTCCCGCCAATGGACGGCAAACGCCAAACCCGGACCAAAACCGCGCATCGGGCCCTTCCGGGGCGTCGAGGTGGCGACGATCGTTGCAATTGCGGCACTTGCAGCCATGCTCATCGTTCTCATCACCTTTCCGGGCGATGATGACGCTGAGACCGTGACGGCGGCGTTTCCACCAAGCGGTATCCCGGACAGTACGAGCACGGTGCGCAGCGTTCAAACGAGCACTATAACGCTTGCACGCCCGCGCGATGACTCCGAGCCGATTGTGGTCGAAACCTTCAAGCTGCCAGATGCGCGCATCGCATCGCGATGCGGCCTTGCTCTTTCACCGGTCGAGCATCCGGAAGATTATCTCTTCTTTAATGCCGCTGGCCCCGAGGGTACGCCGACACGCGCTTTGATGATTCTTGACGGTGAGGCCGTTGACCTGATCCGGCTCAACGCCGACGGGCCGCTTCTCCACCATGGCCAGCACGCGCTCCAGTCCTTTGGCAATCAAGGCGGTGCCGTGCGGGTCAGCCTCGAAATCGAATTCGGAGCGGAAGATGCTGGCATTGTGCCGGTGTCACAGGGCGTTCTGCGCATTGTCATGCCGGGACGAAACAGGGTGACGGCCATCCCTGTCGCTGGCTATGCAGGGTGCACAGCCGAAGCGCATGCTGGCTCCAATTAAGCGCGCAAAAAACCGGCTCTTGATCGGTTTTCCCCAAATACGGATGCCAGAAAGGGACGACTCGCTTGTCTGTGCCTATGATGACGAACTTGGTAAGTGATTCGCGCATGAAAGCAGCGTAGACATCCCATGAGCCGGATCGCCGGGATCATCATTGGCATATCGATGGCGGCGATCGCCGGGAGCGTGGGGGCCGTTCTTTTTTTTGCGCTCAACGCCTCCCCGACAGTCGCCGCACTCTCAACGATGGTTGTGTTTATAGCGCTTGCGCATCTCCATGCTATCGGTGAGCGCGAACGCGAGCGCGCTGCTCTCGACAGCCGCATTGACGATCTGACCGACGCCGTCAGCCATTGCATGCGCAAGCTGGCCGGCTTCAACGATCAGTTCGAAGCGGTCGATGCGGCGTCGGAAAAGCGCGTCAAGGTTGCAGCCCGAGCGCTCCATGAAGAGATAGGACTTGTGGAGACAGCACTGCGCGAACTGGCCGACACGGTTGATGCCGGGTTGTCGACGCTTCCACCGGTGACCGTGCAGACGCCCAGGGCTCATGTCGCCGCGTATTCTGGCAGGGAAAGTGATGCGGTGAAAAGGGACGCAAGCGCTGCGCTCTTTGAGAAAGAGGCGGACGGCGATGCGGCTGCCGAAGAACCGCCCGCGTCAACGAAATCTGTGCGGCCTCCACCTGAACCCAAAGAGCCTCTAAAGCCGCAGGTCCCCGCCATACCGGAGGCCCGCAAACGCGCCATCCTGGGCGCCATTGCCGCGAACCGCATCGACGTGTACCTCCAGCCGATTGTGACGTTGCCACAGCGCAAGGTCCGGTATTACGAGGCAACCTTGCGCCTTCGCTTGGGCGACGGAAAAATCCTGACCGACGCGGACTTCTATCCTGCAGCCGATGCCGGCGGAGTTGCGGGCGAGGTGGACCAACTGGCCCTTTTCCGTTCCGTGCAGATCGTCCGGCGCTTATCGGCGCGTGGGCGAAGCGTCGGTATTGTTTGCCGCGTTTCGTCTTCCGCGATTTCTGAGACCAGTTTTTTGAAAGATGCCGCCGCCTATCTCGACACCCATAAGGATTTGAAAGAAACGCTCATCCTCGAATTCGCTTATCCCACCATTATGGAACTGGGTCCGGTGGATGAGGAATTTCTGAAAAGCATCGTCGATCTGGGCTTCAAGCTGTCTGTCGGAGGTGTCGACTCGCTTCGCATCGACGCGCCAAAATTGGCTGATCTCGGGGTGCAGTTCTTGAAGGTCGATGCGGACTTACTGCTTCAGCGCGTTGGGGCCATGGGTGCCGATATCCATCCCGCCGACCTCGCTCCGCTCCTCGCCCGGTATGGCATCGACCTGATCGCGGGCGGCATTCAATCGGAAAACACCGTGGTCGATCTTCTCGATTTCGAAGCGCCGTTCGCGCAAGGCGATCTTTTCTCGGTGCCGAGGCCGGTGCGGTCGGACATTATCAGTGACATTCAGTCTCCACGTCTGGCATTGACCGCCTAAGCGAAGTCGGGGCAAGAAGCGCCAGGACACAAAGCGGGCAAACCGGAACCATCGTCATATGAGCATCCCCGAACCACGGGACGTGGGTTTGAGCGCATTCGCGGATCGTTTCCCCATCATCTTTTGCGATGTGTGGGGTGTGCTGCACAACGGGGTCGGTGCGTTTCAGACTGCAGTGGATGCGTTGAGGGGCGGCCGGGAAGCGGGCGCAACCGTCATCCTGGTCACCAACGCGCCGCGCCCCGCCGAAAACGTTGTCGCACAACTCGAACGGCTTGGCATCGGTGAAGACGCTTTCGACCGGATCGTGACCTCCGGCGATGTTATGCGCGGGCTGTTGAAGG
>JAKSCL010000141.1 GCA_022360615.1 Hyphomicrobiales bacterium | reverse complement strand
TACTCTTCAGCCTAGCCGCTTGGAGATCGGGGGCCAACCGCAACATCAGCGGGCGCATCGCCTCCCGCAACTTCAGCCTAGCCGCTTGGAGATCGGGGGCCAACCGCAACAAATGAGCGATGGCATCTCGCTTTGCATTGAGCCTAGCCGCTTGGAGATCGAGGGCCAACCGCAACGCTACGCACGCGCGTGTGCGTCCGCGCGCGAGCCTAGCCGCTTGGAGATCGAGGGCCAACCGCAACAGCCGCGTGTCGGTCACGGCGCCAGCCGGGAGCCTAGCCGCTTGCAGATCGAAGGCCAACCGCAACCTTTCGTGCCGGTCGAGACGGCGGCGACGTAGCCTAGCCGCTTGGAGATCGAGGGCCAACCGCGATTGAAGTGGATCGTTGCTTGTTTTTTGACGCACGATTTATCCGAACTTCGCGATGCTGCGCCAATGGCTCGAGCAGCATCGGGCGAAGGGTTCCCACTTTTCGGATCGTGCTCAGGCCGCTTGGAGATCGGGGGCCAACCGCAACGCGGCCCTTGTGAAGCGCTGTGGGCCCTCCGGTCAAGCCGGAGGGTGACAGTGCCGCGGGGGGCTCTGACCGGCTGTCAACGGTGCGTTGGTGGAGGCATGAATTCCGGCTAGAGCCAGTCCCGGACGCCGATCCGGGGTATGCTTCCGCCGGAACGGCGTTTCCAGGTTTGCCTTTTTGCCTTGCCGGACCAATGCGCTGGCTCGCCTGAAGCGCTGTGGACGCTACGCTAACCCCTCAAACACGTTCGGGAGCGAAGGCGGGAGAGCCACGGGAAGGGGTGGAGCGCAGTGGGAACATGCCAAACCCCAAACGGCGATCACCCCTTGCCAGACGGCCGGTAGGTCATTTCCGGCTCGATGTCGAGCGTATCGCCGTGGGCGGCGCGGATTTCATCGATCGTGCGTTCATCGCACTCAATGAGCATGCGGCCGAAGCGGATCGTGCCGATGAGCGCGACGCCGGATTGCTTAGCGATCCCGTCGAGGAGACCGGGCGGGGCCGTCTCACGGTGCGCGCGGGCGAGGGCGATGACGTATCTCATGGGTTTAGGCCGTGGTGACCATCGAACGAAGGCTTGCGCCGGAACGAACATCCGCCCGTTCAAGGAACGGGGACCGGAACAGGCCGAAGCATAGTCGAGGACGCGCAACGCTGAAATGGCGAATCTGCGCCCAGCCCTTCTGGCCTCCTCAGCGGCGGCGTTCTCCGGCCCGAAACGCTGTGCCGGGAGCCGGGGTCCAGAAAAGCGCGCCACGCGCGCTTCTTGCGGCTGGGTCTCGGATCACGTCCCGGGACACACGGGCTGGCGGGACGGCGTTTGCGGCCCATCCTTCGAGACGCCCGGCTAACGCTCGCCCTCGGGACGAGGGTTGGACGTGCGGCCTTCGGCTGCCGCTCAGGACGCTGCCGGCGCGCCGTCTCACCGGTTCAGGAAACGATGCTGACATCCCCGACCGGGTTGATGCCGCCCATATGCGGAACGCCCCGGCCCTGGAACTCGGCCCGAAGGCCGATGTCACGCGCAAACTGCCGCGCAAGCGTGTGTGCGAAGGCCGTGCGCGCCTGATTCCGCTGCAGACCGGCATAGGTCGGATTGCGCGACAGAATCGCGGCCACAGCGCCCGCGACGGCGGGCGATGCCATCGAGGTGCCGTCCATGCCCGCATAGGGCTGTTCGATGCCATGGCGCTCGGGAACCGTCGAAATGACGCCGACGCCAGGGCCCGCCAGCTCGATCTCCGGGCCGCGGCAGCTGAAGTTCGCAATGAAAAGGTTCTCAAGGCCGATTTCGTCCGGGGCGTCCGGAACCCTGAGCGAGGAGAGGGTGCCTGCCGGCGCCTCGCCAAGCAGGCCGATGGCGGAGATGGCGAGGCATTGGACGTGCTGGGCCGGGAACTCGACAGGACCGCCGCTGTTCCCCGCCGCTGCGATGCAGAGCGTGCCACGCTCCACCGCGTCGATGATGCTGTCGCCGATGATGAGTGAACTGTTCGGGCCGCCGAGGCTCATATTGATGATGTCGACGTCATGCTCCATCGAAAGGACGTCGATGGCGCCCGCGATGTCGGCGTTCGATGCGCCGGAGGGATCGGGAAACACCCGGATGGAGGTGAGGCGGCAGCCCGGCGCGATGCCGGCGAACGCACCCTTTTCCCCTTGCTGCGCGCCGACAATGCCGCAGACATGCGTGCCGTGCGAATCGATGTCGGCGCCCGCGCCCGGCGCCGTGCTGAAGAGACCGTCGATGACGGCGCCCGCGTCCTCCACATGGGCGAGATTGGGATGGGGACCGCAGCCGGTATCGATGACGCCGACATGGATGCCGCTGCCGAGCGTCTCGTCGAAGACGGGCGGCGCGCCGACCGCTTTGTGACGCCAGTCCTGCGGACCGTCACTGGGCAGCTTCGAGCAAGTGATGGCGGTCGTACCGGAAGGCGCGAAGACGGCCGCCGTCCAAAAGCCGTGATAGGGGATGGCGAGCGCGAAGGTTGGCGTGTACAGGCTGGAAAAGCGCAGGGTGACCTCGCCATTTGCGTCTGTCACGCCGCTGACCTGATCGGTGAGCGGGCCGTTGCGCAAACTGAGGATGACTTCGGCGTGTTCCAGCGGCTCGCCGCCGCCGCGCACGCGGAAAAGCATCGCCGCATCGGCACCGAAAACCGAGACGCTTTCCGCGGCCACGATATCGCGCCGGCGATTGAGCCCCAAGGGCTGGACGACCGTGGGCTGATAGAAATATTCCGGCTCAAGGATCACATCGTCGGGCAGCCGCGCCGCAATCTCCGCGATGTTTTCCGTGGCGGCGTCGAAGATCGTGATCCGCCGTGCGTCCTCGCGGCGCGGCTCGGCCTCCTTCAGGATCGAAATGCCGGCGCTCGGCCGGATAACGCCGCTTGAGAAGGACTCGAAAGACCGGATCGACGCCTCTTTCGCCGCACGGGTAAACTTTCCTGCACGGCGGCTTGCCATGACATATCTCGGCATGATCACCTCCCCATTTTGCTGCGCGCGATCCGCTGAAAATGTAATTTTTCCTATAATACACGAGTCGTCCCGCCATGTGGAGCGGTCCGGATCGGCGGGGCTCCCGCAAGCCTGCGGATATGGGCGCACGATGTGGCGCTGGCGGGGCGGGGCCGGGCTCGCGCCAGTTCCGCAATGCCTGGACATTGAAACAGGAGATCGAGACGTGACGAAAGGAACGGCCTATTACAGCATCGAGGGGCAAACCTACG
>JAKSCL010000164.1 GCA_022360615.1 Hyphomicrobiales bacterium | reverse complement strand
GTCCACACCGCGCGCGCGGCCATCCGGCCAGCTGGCATAACCAAATGTGGCGGGACCTTTCCAAACGGTCAAGCGCCGCCGGCGGAAAGGCCGCCCCGATTCAGTTGATTACGTGGTCTAGATGAGCCTTTCTCAAGCGGCGTTGCGGAGGTGCAACAGTGTTGCTCGCCATCATCGCCTTCACCTTGGCGCAATAGCGTGCGCTCGTCCTGTTCATCCGGCGCGCATAATGGCCGGCATTGTAGCGCAGGATCGTGCCGCAAAGATCGCCGTCCGCGCGGCGTTTGGCTTCACCCAGATATCTCATGCCCCAGGTCAGATTGACATAAGGGTCGTAAAGTCCCGAAGCGCTTCCGCGATAGCCCATGCCGCGGGCGGTTGCGGGCTTGATCTGCATCAGGCCGATTTCGCCGGCCTGCCCGCGGGCGCGGGGGTTGTAGCGGCTTTCGATGGTGATCACCGCATGGGCGAGGTCGAGAGGAACGCCGTTCTTGCGCGCATGCTTGGCAATCAGGCCGTTGAGTTCGCTGCGCGCGTCGCTGCGTGCACTGGCGGACGCAGGATCGGAGCCTCCGAGGAAAGCAACCAAAGACGCACAAACAAAAGCCGCGAGCACAGCCGCGGCCGACATACTTTTCCTACACAAGAATCATCATCCTTCAACCGTTGATAGAAGGCGCGGACGGCTAAGGAGCGATTTGGGCGGTAAAACGGATTGAAGGTGACAATCTTGTGACAATTGCTGCAACGCAGCATTTCCGCCATGCGTTAACGGCATGGCTCAGCGCCGTCAACCTTGCGGAAGAGCTTTCAAAAGCCGGTGAAGCGTGGTGATTGTCGATTCATCGGCAACGCCGTCCACGCGCTCTGGCCGGAAGTGGCGCTGGAAAGCGGTGATGACCTGGGCTGTTTCAGTGCCGCAGGCGCCGGTGATGCCAATACCGTAGCCATAAAGGGCGAGCATGGATTGGAGGGCCTCGACCGGCTCGCCTCGATCGCCTTCCTGAAAGAAACGGCCGCCTCCAATGGGTGCGGGCTCAACGAAATGCCCGATCCCCTCGCCTGCCAGACGCGCCCACGGGAATTTCTCGCCAGGATCTGCCTTGCGGCTTGGCGCGACATCGGAGTGGGCAAGCACCCGCTCCGGCGGGATGGCGTGACGTGAGAGTATATCCTGGCAAAGCGTTATGGTGGCATCCATCTGAATGCCGGGGAAATCGGGATAGCCGGAATCGTGGCCGGGATTGGCGATCTCGATACCGATCGAACGCGAATTGATGTCCGTTTCTCCCTTCCAGGAGGATACGCCCGCGTGCCAGGCGCGCCGGTGTTCATCGACGAGCTGGAAGACGCGCCCCTCTTCGTCGATGAGATAATGCGCCGACACTTCGCTTTTCCGGTCGCATAGAAGCTGAAGCGCATCTTCGGCCCGCTCCATACCTGTGTAGTGGAGAAGAAGAATATCGACAGGCCCGCTGCCTCGGCGCTCGCCATGATTGGGCGAGGCATGATCGCGGCAAACGGCAACGCTCACAGTCCGCGCTCTTTCTCGATCTGCTCGTAAGCGGCATTGATCGCGGCGAGCTTGTCATTGGCAAGCGCCACGAACTCCTCCGGCAGCCCCCGGGCAATCAACCGGTCGGGATGGTTTTCGGTCACAAGCCGCCGGTATTGGGTTTTGATCTCGTCGTCCGTCATATCGCGCTTCAAACCGAGGATGACGTAGGGGTCCGCCGCGTCGGTCACATGCCGGGCGCGGATGCGCTGATAATCGGAAGGGGAGAAGCCGAAAATCCGCGCAACGTTCTCAAGATAATCGGCTTCGGCATTGTGCAGCACACCATCGGCCTTGGCGATGTGAAAGAGCCCGTCGAGCACCTCTTCGAGAATCGCCGGATCGTCTTTGAAAAGTACGGACAGTTGGCCTGCATAGGCCTCATAGCCGCGTATATCCTTGCGGGCCAGGTCGAAAAACCGCGCAACATTTTTGAGTTCGCTGTCGGGAACCTGAAAGACCGTCTTGAAGGCGCTCACCTCATCGGCCGTCACAACACCGTCGGCTTTCGCCATTTTGGCGGAAAGCGCGATGACGCCGATCGTAAACGCCATACGGCGCTTTTCATCCGCATCGTCCGGTCTGGCGATGCCGCGATCGACGATCAGATGTCCCGCAAGCGCCCCAACAAGAGCGCCGATCGGTCCACCCAAGGCGAGCCCCGCCGCCGCACCGCTCAATTTCCCCCAGATCGACATGGGCGGACATTATGCGAGAGTTTTTGAAAAGGCGAGGGCAGGAAAAAGGCTTCTATTGCGAATGCCTTAGGCGCTTGTCCCGCCCTTGCTTCAAAGCGATGCCGCTGCCCGCGCCGATTGGTCGTACTGGCCGGAAAGCGCTCTGAGAACATCAGCAGCCGTGCTGACGCCCCCGGCTTCCAGTCCGAGCGCCTGCACCGATTGAATAAGCAAACGCTCGCGCACTTCGCGATAGGCCGTGCAGGCCGCCTCCCCTTCAGCGGTGATCGCCGCCGTTTTCTCCTTCCCCTTGCGCCCGCTTTCAACAAGGCCAAGGCGTTGCAGCTTTTTCAGGGCATAGGAGACCGTGTGCGTGTCTTCGACATTGAGGACGAGGCAGATATCGGCAAGCGTCTTCGTCCGGCCGCGATGGTTGACCGTATGGAGGACAAGCACATCGAGGGCGGAGAGGTCAGGATAGCCAACGGCCGCCATCGCGCGCACGATCCACCGGGAAAAGGCGTGGCCCGCCAGAATGAGTCCGAACTCCAGTTCGGACAGTTCCGGCATCTGGCCCTCCGCCAGATGCGCCGAGGACACAATCGGGCCGACCCGTTCCGCGTGCAGTCTGCCGGCGGCCGCCGTAAATGGCGTTTCTTCTGCCCGCTTACCCGACAACCGATCCTCCGGAGCTTCTTGGACGCAGGAGCATCACTTCATTTCGCTGATAATTTGTCAACATTTTCTTGACGAAATGGAAAACGCGTGCACAGATCGCGCATCCGGTTCATGACCTCGAAGGGGTTGCCCGTTTCACGGCAAAGCAGCCTTCGGCCACACTGTAGCGGCCACGCGATGTGAGGAGCAAAGAATGTCCGATGGTGCCGAAGGCCAAAACGCAAGCAATGGACGCTGGGATTTTTGGGTCGACCGGGGCGGCACCTTCACCGACATCATCGCGCGCAGGCCCGATGGCGGCATCCGCGCCCGCAAGCTCCTGTCGCAGAATCCAGGCATCTATGAGGACGCCGCGATCGAAGGCATCCGCAATCTGATGGGCGTTGGCCGTGACACGCCCATCCCCTCCGAGCGCATTGCCGCGGTGAAAATGGGCACCACGGTTGCAACCAACGCCCTTCTTGAGCGCAAAGGCGACCGGACGCTTCTTCTCACGACCGAAGGCTTCCGCGATGCGCTGAAAATCGGCTATCAGGCCCGCCCCGACATCTTCGCGAAAAAGATCGTCAAACCCGAAATACTCTTCGAGCGCGTCCATGAGGTGCCCGAACGGGTTCTGGCCGACGGTACGGTGGATGCGCCGCTTGATCTCGACGCGGCGCGCGATGGACTCGAAGCCGCCTATGAGGATGGCATCCGCGCGGTCGCCATCGTCTTCATGCATGCCTATCGCTATGCCGACCACGAGGTGCAAGTCGCCCGGCTTGCGAAGGAGATCGGCTTCACGCAGGTCTCCGCAAGCCATGCGGTCTCGCCCCTCATCAAGCTTGTGGGGCGCGGCGACTGCGAGGGGACATACTGCTCCTTGGGCCGGCGCCCTTCAGCACCCAGACGTTCGGCCCCATGCGGGCATTGAACTACTCGAATTTGTTTAGACCGAGCACCTAGGCAAGTCAACCGAGGGCGGCATTTCCGCCGGGCCGCCGCCGGTGACGGCAAGCGAAGCCGTGTACGCACGAATGGACTGTTGATTCACCGGGATTGCTAGTTGTCGATTTCGCCACCAGAAACCGACCCTATGGGCGACATCTGAGCAGTTCCGGGATTAGCCATAGGGGAAATT
>JAKSCL010000202.1 GCA_022360615.1 Hyphomicrobiales bacterium | reverse complement strand
TCGATCACGAACAGGCGCGAGACGTCGGGCGTGTTGACATCGAGGATGAAACGCCGCCGTTCCCGCCACAACTTTTCGGTCATGCCTTGGGTAAGGATGAGAAGACCGCCTTCACGCAACACCGCATGCATACTGCGTAGCGCCCGCAGCATTTCGGCCTCGCTTCCCGCCTCCATTAGCGCCCCGCTCAGGCAGGCAACCGCATCGAAAGACCGCTTGAAATGGGCGGGCAACGTCCTGAAATCGATCTCGTGAAGCGGCGCGCCGACACCTGCCGCCTCAAGGTTTTCCTTCGCTTTGGCCAGCATCGCCGGCGACAGGTCCGCACCGGTGACCGCGCAACCAAGCGCGTGAAACATGATCAGGTCGCGCCCCGTGCCGCAGGCGCAATCGAGCACCGCCGTGACGCGGCTCTCGGCAAAGAGACGCCGGAAGAACGCGGACGCGGCCTCATCATGGGGAAACAGATCGTAACGGTCGGCGAAACCTGCGTAGCTGTCTTTTTCGCCCATCGATGCGTCCCGCAAAAGGTTTCAAGAACGTCTCAGCCCGATGCTGTTCCAAATCGGAGCCCGTTCAGGAGGGCTAAACAAGATCGATCACACTGGACAGGAAGCGCGGCTCACGTGAACGCGAGACGTCTGAATGCCTCCCCACGCGCCTGGCGGCCTCTCTTCACGCAGCGCGTTCGCCCATTGCAGGCGTATCTCTCCAGGCCTCTTTCGCAATGAATGCGAGGAGGCCGGCGCCGTCCATGGGGCGCGCGAAATAGTAACCTTGTAGGGTGGTGCAGCCCATGTCACGCAGGATGTGCGCGTGCTCCAGTGTTTCCACGCCCTCTGCGGTGACGTCGATCTTCAAGGCCCGGCCCATATCGATGATCGATTCAACGAGACGCCGCTGCGTTCATGAGGTCACGACAGGCTGGATAAGCATGCAGTCGATCTTCAGGCGCTGCGGTTTCACTTTCATGAGCCCGGTGACCGAGGCCCGGCCGCTTCCGAAAT
>JAKSCL010000089.1 GCA_022360615.1 Hyphomicrobiales bacterium | reverse complement strand
GACAGGCCGTTCTCGACAGTCGGGTCCTCGCGGATGCGGGAGATGTACGTTGCGTCCTCGCCGGCGCACTCGTAGGGCGTGACGTAGCCGCCGTCCTCGCGCTTGTCGACGACCAGGCAACCCGGCGCCTCGCGCAGGATGTCGCGGGCTTCATCTTCGTCCAGAAACTCTTCGACCTCGATATTGATCGCCTCGGAATGGCCGACAAAGACCGGCACGCGCACGCAGGTCGCCGTCAGCTTGATTTTCGGATCGAGAATTTTCTTCACCTCGACCACCATCTTCCACTCTTCCTTGGTGGAACCGTCCTCCATGAAGACGTCGATATGGGGGATGATGTTGAAGGCGATCTGCTTCGTGAATTTCTCCGGGCTCGGCGGATCGTTCACGAAAATGCCCCGCGTTTGGTTGAAAAGCTCGTCCATCCCTTCTTTGCCCGCGCCGGAGACGGACTGATAGGTGGACACCACGACCCGCCGGATCGAGGCGTGATCATGCAGCGGCTTCAGCGCCACGACAAGCTGGGCGGTCGAACAGTTCGGATTGGCAATGATGTTCATCCGGTCGTTGCGGGCCATGTACTCCTCAAGCACATGGGCATTCACCTCCGGCACGACGAGCGGTACGTCCGGGTTCATGCGCCAGGCGCTTGAATTGTCGATGACGAGGGAGCCGGCGGCGCCAATCTTCGGCGACCATTCCTTCGACAGCGTTCCGCCCGCCGACATCAGCGTGAAATCGACCTTTGAGAAATCGAACTGTTCAAGGTCCTCGCATTTGAGCGTGTGGTCGCCAAACGACACTTCGGTGCCAATCGAACGGCGCGAAGCAATTGCATGCACTTCGTCCACGGGAAATTCCCGCTCATCAAGGATGGTGAGCATTTCACGGCCAACATTTCCGGTGGCTCCGACGACAGCGATCCGATAGCCCATTTCGGTCTCTCTCTTGACGTGTGTATTCCGGCGAGCGGGCACGAAAAGCTTGGGCGCCGAAAAAGTCAAGCGGAAGCGCATCGTACAGGCGTTTTCGCTGTCTCATGGCCGTGTCACGGATTGGTAACATCCTCTGAAAACCGTTGATGTATGCACGGCTTTTACGTCATAAGGCGCGGTCACTTTGCAACTGGATGCCGTCGCCTGTTTGCATTCACGCCAGCCATCGCTTTGCTCGCACCAAGGCGCACCCGCACAAAGACCAGGTAGACGCCTTGGCCAAAACACGTCCCGAAATCAGCTATGCGTTGCCGGATGATCCCTTCTGGCGCCGGACCCTTATCCGCGCCATCGAAACGATTTCGGGCCGGAACCGCATCCTCAACACCTATCGAACGTGGCGGCGCCATTACTATGAAAAGTCGCCGGACCATATCTACGCGTTTTTCCGGCTGTTCCGGATTCGGCTTGAAACGGAAGCGCGGCAATGGCCGCCAGCACCGCTGACCGATGCGCCGATTGTTCTCGTTGCCAATCATCCTTATGGGATCGTCGACGGTTTGGCGGCACTCGCCTTGGCGGAGGATTTGGGCCGTCCTTATAAAGTCCTTCTGAACAAGGATCTCACCTGCTTTCCCGAGCTTGTCAGCCGCAGCCTGCCGGTCGATTTCGATGAGACGCGTGAAGCGGCCCGGAACAACATCCACACCCGCAAGGAAGCCCTTCGCTATCTGCAGGAAGGCTATACGATCATCGTCTTTCCGGCGGGCGGGGTCGCGACCGCGCACGATGTCTGGGGAAAGGCGGAGGAATTGCCATGGAAGGTTTTTCCCGCCCGGATGATCATTGAGGCGAAGGCCGCCGTGCTCCCCGTGTTCTTTGAGGGGCAGAACAGCCGCCTTTTTCATCTCGCCAGCAAATTCAGCCTGACACTGCGGTTGTCGCTGCTTGTCTGGGAGTTCCGCCGTCTCGTCGGATCGGCGTGCCGGGTCCGCATTGGTGACATCGTGCCGTTTGAGGCTTTGGAGAACAAGACCGGCCGGCAGGCGCTCACCAAGGAACTCCATGACCGGGTTCACACCCTCGCCAAACCCGATGCACCAGCGGAGGATTGGCTTGGCGCCGCCGTCGACGAGCCGCAGCCTGCGCACGCCTCGGTGCGGGTGGGCGACTAGTCCTTGGACCGGGGCGGATGCCTGAACACTCTGCGTTTTTGCCGCTACGGCGCGGACAAGCCGTTTCTTGCGGCCCTCCGCCTGTTTGCGGGCTTTTTCAGTACCATGCGTCCCGGCCGAACGACTGTGTATTCATCCTCGGCCAGATTGCAGCGGCCGCGGAAAGCATCGGCGCTCGATGGCGGCGGCATGGCCGATCATGGGTGGGTTCTTAGCCATCGGCCTTGTCCGGATCGGCTCCGGCAAGGCTTGCCATTGCGTTGCCCTCAAGCCGGTAAAGCACGCGGTCATCCAATACATGCGCGCCGAGACTGTCGTAAAAGGCACGAACCCGGTCCAGGTCCTTACCCGCTCCCCAATCGATTCGGCAAAGATCATTCTCAACCGCGAAGCGGGCCAGGAAACGCATCAACGCTTCGCCAACCTTTTTCTCACGGGTTTCTTGGAAAACAAAAAGATCCTTCAGGAAAATGCCGCCTTTGAGCGGGTCAGCCGGATAGATGATCGCGAAAAACGCGCCGCCTGCGATCCGTTTGCCGAAACGGGCAAGCGCGACCAGCGTACTGGAGCCGGGGCCTAAGACTTCATCCTCTACGAAGCGTAAATGTGCAGCGAGCCCTGGCGTTTCATCGCCATGGTAAAAAGTGTCCACCGCATGGAGGAGGGTTGCTGTATCCTCGATATCGCTGGTCGTTGGCTCGGCAAGTCGAACAGAAATCTCCACTGTTTCTTCACCACAACCCCGATTTCTGGCCATAAACAATTCCCTTGGCCGCACAATCGCTCGATTTTTGCCTAACATTTGAGGCGAAGTTTCGCGGGCGAAACATTTCCGAAACGCGGCATTCAAACGGCGTGCATGTTCTTAGCTGAAATCCGAGCGTTTTTCTAAGAATATGCGTGCATATAGACCTACCACCTGGCGCACGAAGCCGGAACCACCTAATGGGGTTCCGGCATCTCTCACTCTTGCACGAGTTTCATGGCTGAAGTCGTTCTTGTTGGGGCCGGACACGCCCATCTTCATGTCATCTCGCAGGCACGCTGGTTCCGGGACCGGGGTCATTTTCTAACCGTTATCGATCCAGGCGAATTCTGGTATTCAGGAATGGCGGCCGGGGTTCT
>JAKSCL010000074.1 GCA_022360615.1 Hyphomicrobiales bacterium | reverse complement strand
TGGATGATCATGTGGGGCTGGGGCGCGATGAACCCGACGGCGGTCAAGGAAGCAGCCAAAATCCGCTTTCCTATGGACAGGTTCGTCGGTGTGTGGTGGTCCGGCGGTGAGGACGATGCCCGCCCCGCAGGCGATGGCGGCATTGGCTTCAAGACGCTGAACTGGCATGGCGTCGGCAGCGGTTTCTCCGGTATCGACGACATCGTAACGCATGTCTACGACAAGGGCTTGAGCGATGTGTCCGACAAGTCGCGTATCGGTGAAAACCTATACAACCGCGGCGTCTACAACTCGATCCTGATTGCCGAGGCGATCCGCACGGCTCAGGAAATCACCGGCAAAACAGTGATTGACGCGGCCGACATGCGCAAAGGGCTTGAAAACCTCAACATCACTGCCGAACGCTGGAAGGAAATCGGCTTTGAGGGCTTTGCTGCGCCGATTGCATTGAACTGCCGCGAGCATTCCGGTCACCATAAGGTCTTCATTCAACGCTGGACCGGCGAGACCTGGGAGCCGGTGAGCGACTTCTTCGAACCGATGAGCGATGTGGTTCGCCCATTGCTGCAGGAAGCGGCGCAGAGATACATCTCCGACAAGCCCGATTGGCAAACCCAGGAGTGCAGCGGCTAGACCGCAGATCACGCAAACGGGCCCGGCCGCGAACGGCCGGGTCCCCTTCGATGTTTCCGGTGAACATCCAAGCCTCTTGCCAAGGACAGACCGATGAGCGCCATTGCCGCTGAAGCAGCCTCGCCTGAAGATAAGGGTGCGCCCGCCGATCTTGTGCTTCAGATCAACAATATCGAGGTGATCTACGATCACGTCATTCTCGTGCTCAAAGGCGTTTCGCTGACCGTTCCACGCGGTGGGATCGTCGCGCTTCTGGGCGCCAACGGCGCTGGCAAAACGACGACGCTCAAGGCGGTTTCCAATCTCCTTGGCGCTGAACGCGGCGAGGTGACGAAAGGCTCGATTGTCTTTGAGGGCGAAGAAGTGCAAGCGCTTTCGCCAAATGAACTTGTGCGGCGGGGATGCATCCAGGTCATGGAGGGGCGCCACTGTTTCGAGCATCTGACGGTGGAAGAGAACCTCTTGACCGGAGCCTATACACGGCGTGACGGCGGCGGCGCCATCCGCCGGGACCTGGAGATGGTCTATGGCTATTTCCCCCGCCTGAAAGAGCGGCGGACCAGCCTTGCGGGCTATACCTCGGGCGGCGAGCAGCAGATGACGGCAATCGGCCGGGCGCTGATGTCGAGGCCGAGCACCATCCTGCTCGACGAACCCTCCATGGGCCTTGCGCCGCAGCTTGTGGAAGAGATTTTCGAGATCGTGAAGCGGCTGAACGAGGACGAGAACGTTTCTTTCCTGCTTGCCGAACAAAACACCAATGTGGCTCTTAAATACGCCACATACGGCTACATCCTTGAAAACGGACGGATCGTCATGGATGGCGATGCGGCCTCCCTTCGCGAGAATGAGGACGTCAAGGAGTTTTATCTCGGCATCTCGGAAGGCGAACGCAAAAGCTTCAAGAACTTCAAGCATTACAAACGCAGAAAGCGCTGGCTGGCCTGAAAGCGCGGGGGTCCTTTGAATTGGCGGAATATTTCGACGATCTCGAAACCCGCGCGCCCGAGGCGCGCACGGCGGCGCAGTTCCAGTCGCTCACACCTTTCATCAAGGATGCGGTCTCCAAATCGGAAGGCTGGGCTAAGCACCTGGAAAACGCCCCGATTGAGGATGTCTCGTCGCCGGAGGCTTTGGCCGCCCTTCCCGTCCTCCGGAAGCCAGAGTTGATGGGCCATCAGGCGGGCAGCCCGCCCCTCGGCGGCTTCGCCATCCCGGGCAGTTATCAGGGCGGACGGCTCTTCATGTCGCCCGGTCCCGTCTATGAGCCGCAGGGCAAGAACGCCGATCCCTGGCGCGCGGCCCGCGCCATGTTCGCCGCCGGTTTCCGGGCGGGCGATGTGGTGCAGAACTGTTTCTCCTATCACCTGACGCCAGGCGGCTTCATCATGGATGAAGGCGCGCGCGCGCTTGGCTGCATCGTCATCCCGGCGGGCGTTGGCAACACCGACCAGCAGGTCGAGCTCATTGAAGCGCTGAAACCCGCAGCCTATTGCGGCACGCCCGACTTCCTCAAGGTGCTGCTCGACAAGGCGGCGGAACTGGGGCGCGATGCATCCTCCATCAAAAAAGCGCTTGTGTCGGGCGGTGCCCTCTTTCCGTCCTTGCGTGAGGAATACGCGGACCGCGGCGTCCCGGTCCTGCAGTGTTACGCCACAGCGGACGCAGGCATCATTGCTTATGAATCCGAAGCCCAAGAGGGCTTGATCGTCGACGAAGGCGTGATCCTCGAAATCGTCCGGCCCGGCACCGATATTCCCGTTGCCGAGGGCGATGTGGGCGAAATCGTGATCACCATCTTTCACCCAGTCTATCCGCTCATCCGATTTGGAACCGGCGATCTCTCCGCAGTCCTGCCCGGCGAAAGCCCTTGCGGGCGCACCAACACACGGATCAAGGGCTGGATGGGCCGCGCCGATCAGCGCACCAAGGTGAAGGGGATGTTCGTCGATCCCAAACAGGTGCAAACCGTGATCGAGCGCTTTCCGCAAGTGAAGCGTGCGCGCCTCGTGATCGGCCGCGAGGCCGAGCAAGACACCATGACCTTGATTATCGAGGCCACGGAAAACGGCGACGGCCTCGCCAGTCAAGTCGGCGCGGCGCTGAAGGAGATCACCAAGCTTTCAGGCGAAGTGACCGTGACGCCACCTGGCAGCCTGCCCAATGATGGGAAGGTGATCGCGGATGAGCGGCATTACGAGTGACGGACGTCCCACCGTCTGCATTTCAACGCATTTGTTAGCGCTTTAACGGAATATTTCCCATTGCGGAACACAACTGGAACATGTATAAAATGTTCATGGTTTGTGCTTAAGGCGTTAAACGCTCATGCTTACACAAAAACAACACGATCTCCTGCTCTTCATCCATGAGCGCTTGAAAGAAACCGGAGTTCCCCCCTCCTTCGACGAAATGAAGGAGGCGCTTGATCTCAGATCGAAATCCGGGATTCACCGCTTGATTACGGCGCTTGAGGAGCGCGGTTTCATCCGGCGCTTGCCGCACCGTGCGCGGGCTCTTGAAATCGTCAAACTGCCAGGCACCGTGGGCGATCCGCCGAACGGCCGGCGCGGCGGTTTCCGTCCAAGTGTGATCCAGGGCAGTTTGGGCCGCTCAACAGCCCCCGCGCCCGTGACACCGTCGGACCAAGCGAGTCTTGATGTACCTGTGATGGGCCGGATTGCCGCTGGCACGCCGATTTCGGCCATCCAGAACCACAGCCATTCGGTAGCCATTCCGGCCGATATGCTCAGCGGCGGCGAGCATTTCGCGCTTGAGGTGCGCGGCGATTCGATGGTCAATGCCGGCATCCATGACGGTGATCTGGTGCTCGTGAAGAAATCGGACACGGCCAATAATGGCGATATCGTCGTGGCTCTGGTGGACGAGGAAGAAGCGACCTTGAAGCGGTTGCGGAAAAAGGGCGATTCGGTTGCGCTCGAAGCCGCGAACCCGGCTTACGAAACCCGCATCTTCGGCCCGGACCGGGTGCGCGTCCAAGGCCGGCTGGTTGGTCTTATCCGGCGCTACTAAGTTCTTTGTACTGTTCTTCAGTCTCGCGTTCCCGGATCCCATGGACGGGGATTTTCGGGATCGCGGGCGGTGATAATACGCGGCCCGTCTTCCGTTATGTAAATCGCGTGCGCACCGGCTTTCCGGAGCGCTGCGCCCTCGATCAGCGTTACCCCGTTTTCGCAATGCGCGCGCTTGAGGTTCCAGGAGATGAAGCGGGCAACCACGATCCGGGCGCGGCGGCAATCCTCAATGAGGCTCTCCTGATCGAGACTGAGGGCGACAAGGCCTCCATGCGGCAAAGCGGCGATGCAGCCAAGCGCATCGCAGGTCACGCCATCGCGGCGTGCGGGTTCGCCTGTCACGCCCGCAAGGTCGCCGTCTCGCTTCAGCCAATTGTCCAGGACGAAGCGCTGCGGCCGCCGCCCCATGACCGAGAAGACGCCCTCCCCGTTTCTCACCGCGACCATCGTGCCCCGTTCATTGATGAGGACATCGGGGCGGTTGGCCCCCGACCAAATAACAAAACCGCCTGCGACAAGCGCGCCGATGAGGAGAATCGGCCGCCTCTGCATCAAGGTCACGGCCAAGCCTGCGGCGACGAATAGACAAAGGGTTGTCGCCGGCATTGCCGGAACGACCGCCACGGCCCCATCGAGCGCCGACACCCGCTCGGCAACGGTCATCATCCACTCAAGGCCGATCCCCATGACGGCGATCGGGACAGCTTCAAGCCCCAATGGCATGAGCCCAAGCGACAAAAGGGCAGCTGGCATGATGACGATGGATACCAACGGCATCGCGGCCAGATTGGCGAAAACCGTGAGTGGGGCGATGCGATTGAAATGATAGGCGGCAAAGGGCGCCGTCGCCGCACCCGCAAGCACCGTCGTCAGCAAAATCCCGCCAATGAAAAGAAGAACCGTGCGCGTTCCTCGCCCATGCCTCATCAAACCGCCCGGGCTTCCGGCGTTTGAAAACACATGGCGCGCCCGCTCATAACCGGCCACAAGCGCCATGGTCGCGGCGAACGACATCTGGAAGCTGGCCGAAAGCACCGCGTCGGGCCGCCACAGGAGAACGAGGAGTGCGGCAAGCGCCACGTTGCGCATCGTAATGGCTGAACGGCTGAAAAGGATGGCCGTGAACACAATCGTGATCATCACAAAGGCGCGCTGCGTCGCAATCGATCCGCCGGAGAGAAAAAGGTAAAAAAGCGCAACACAAAACGCGGCGATGGCGGCGGACTGCTTGACCGGCCAACGCCCGAATGCCGACGGTCCCAAAGCCTGGGCGAGCGCCAGAACGGTCCTGATTGCCATAAAGGCCCCACCTGCCATGAGCGCCATGTGCATTCCGGATATGGCGAGCACATGGGCCAGCCCGGCGGTGCGCAAGGCCTCCACGGTTTCCTCGGAAATGCCGCCCCGCAGACCGGTGATGAGTGCTGTTGCTAACGCGCCTTGGTCGTCCTCAAGAACACCATCGATCCTGCCGGCGATGCTCCAGCGCAGGCGCCACCAGAAATCCGCCCAGCGTTTGGCGAAAGATGGCGCGGATGCCGGTCCGGTTTTATCGATAGCGATTGGCGTAACCGAGAAACCGACCGCTCCAAGCCCCTGGAAGTAAGCCCAAAAGGCGAAATTGTAGCCACCGGGCTGCGATGCGCGCGGCGGCGGCAACAAGACCGCCCTCAGCGACACGGGCTGTCCGATTGCGGCATCGATCGGCTGGGCGCTTGTGACCCGGACACGGACCGGCGTTTCTTCATCCTCCAGCCCAGCGATGCTTGAGACAGCAATGATCGCCCGTGTCCGGCCGTCGGCGCGGGGCTCCAAGCCAACGAGCCGCCCCGCGACCGTTGTCGCGCGTGTTGGCTCTTCGAGCACCGGTGCCGCGCGCAACATCGTATGCAGCCCGGCAAAGGCATGCCCAGCCAGAAAGACCGTGAAAACGAGCAGGAAAGGCGCGATTGCTTTGAACCGCCACGCCCAAGCCGCTGCACCGGCGAACACCGCGGCGCATGCGACGGACAGAATGACGCCGTCCGGACCGAAACCGAAATAAACGGCCGCCCCCATGCCGAAAAGGACCGGAACCCAAAGAAAGAAATGGTCGTATTCGGCTGCGAAATCCGGAAAAACAGCGGCCCTTAGCCGCGTTTCGGCTGCGCCAGGGCCGCTTTGCCGACGCCAGAACGCGCCTGGGATGCCGCCGTCAGGCATTAACGGTTTTCCGCATTTGTGCTAACGCCATCACCGGTCGCAATCGGGCGGACGCACGCTTTCTCAACTCCATCACCACCCCATCCTTGTTGGATCGTAACAATGCCGTCAGCCGTCGTCACACGCTTTGCCCCCTCACCCACTGGATTTCTGCACATCGGCGGGGCGCGCACAGCGCTTTTCAACTGGGCTTATGCGCGGGCCAATGGCGGCAAAATGCTGCTCAGGATCGAGGACACCGACCGCGAACGCTCCAGCGAAGAGGCCATCGAGGCGATCCTGTCGGGACTTCAATGGCTCGGTATCGACTGGGACGGTGAGCCGGTCTATCAGTCGCGAAACCTGGAGCGGCACCGGGACGTTGTGAACACCCTGCTTGAAAACGGCAACGCCTACCGGTGCTATGCAAGCCTGGAAGAACTCGAGACGATGCGTGAAGAGGCGCGCGCCGCCGGGCGGAGCGCCGTCTATAACGGGCTCTGGCGCGACCGCGACCCGGCTGATGCGCCCCCCGGCGTTTCACCGGCCATCCGCCTGAAAACGCCGATGACCGGCGAGACCGTCATCGAAGACCATGTGCAAGGCCGTGTCGTCTTTAAGAACGAAGATCTGGACGATCTTATCATCCTACGCTCCGACGGCACGCCCACCTATATGCTCGCCGTCGTCGCGGACGACCATGACATGGGTGTCACCCATATCATCCGGGGCGACGATCATCTCACCAATGCGGCGCGCCAGATGCTGATTTACGAGGCACTTCAATGGCCTGTGCCGGGGATGGCGCACATCCCGCTCATTCACGGCGCAGACGGCAAAAAGCTCTCTAAACGCCATGGCGCGCTTGGCGTCGAAGCCTACCGCGACATGGGCTATCTTCCGGAAGCGCTCAGGAACTATCTCGCCCGGCTGGGTTGGAGCCATGGCGACGATGAAATCT
>JAKSCL010000238.1 GCA_022360615.1 Hyphomicrobiales bacterium | reverse complement strand
CGGCAAAAGGTCCGGTGGACCTTTTGAGGTCTGAACGCCCGAAGGGCAGGAGCGATTTTGGCCCAACCCATGAGGGCCGGGCGCAAATCCGCCATTTCGGCGTCACGCGTCCTCGAATATGCGCAAAGCATGTCCGTCGTCCTCGTTCCTTGCACCGACGAATTCTCGCTCCGGCGCAGCCATTCCTTAAATCCTCACAACAACCTAAAGCGCTTCGTGGATGTCGGCGATGAGATCGCAGATTTCGCGCACCGCGCCATAGCCGCCGGGCCGTTCGGTCCGGTAGAGACCGAGATGGGCGACGCTCGGGTGGCAATCAGCAACGACAATCGGAACGCCTGCCGCTTCAAGCACCGCACGGTCGTTGATGTCGTTTCCGACAAAGGCGCAATCGGCAAGCGTGACGCCGTGGGCGTCCGCGAAATGATTGAGCTTTGCCACTTTGTCGCCAACGCCATGTTCGACGGGAAGTTTCAGTTTTTGCGCCCGCCGCGCAACCACGGTATTCACTTCCGTCGAGATGATGCACATGGCAATGCCGAGCGGCCTTATCCGGTCGAGCCCCTGGCCCTCATAGCGCGAGCAAGCGACCATCTCGCGTCCGGTCTCATCGACATAGACACGGTTGTCGGTCATCACGCCATCGAAGTCGAAGGCAAGAAGCCGGATGCGGGCAAGAGCTGCCCGCACTGCCGGGTCAAGTCGTTCAGGTGCCGTGCCCCAACGCAGCACGTCGCGATGAGCGGACGGGGCATCCATGGATCGCGCTTCTACCGTACCAGTTCTTCGGCAACGCTCTGATCTTCGATGACCGGCGCCGTCAGCGTCTTTCCGACGAACTCGTCCATGCGGTAGGGCGGGATGCCGTCATTCGGGACTTTGCAGGCGATGTCTTCGGAGGTGAGAACGTGACCCTGCGGCAGGTCGCGATTGAAGACGAGCTTCTTCGCCATCTTGTAGAGCGGCTTCTTCTCGGAATCGTACTGCCGCTTCACGCCATCGCCCATCGCGATGCGGACGCGGCGCAAGTCGCGGACAAGGCGGCGCAGACCCGGTTTTTCGAGCGAGAAGGCCTGGTCCGTGCCTTTCCAAGCGCGGTTCAGCGTGAAGTGTTTCTCGACAACGCGCATGCCAAGCGGATAGGCGGCCAAGGCCATGGCGATGCCGCTGTCATGCGAGGAAAAACCAATGACGGTATCGGGGAAAGCGTCGCGATAGGTAGCAATGACCGCAAGATTGAGCTCTTCCCATTCCGGCGGATAGCCCGCCGTACATTGCATGATACAGAAATTGCTGTTGATGGCGGCGACCGCGTCATGGGCGCGGCGGACATCGTCCATCGTGCCGCCGCCCGTCGACATGAACATGGGCTTGCCCATCTCGGCGACGTATTTCAGGAGCGGCAGGTTGGTGAGGTCGCCGGACGCCATCTTGAAGCACGGAATATCCAGTTTGGCGAGGAAGTCGGCGCTTGGAATATCAAAGGCCGTCGAGAAGAAGACGATGCCGATCTCTTCGGCGTATTCTTTCAGTTCCTTGTACTGGTCGAAGTCGAATTCCAAGAACTCGCGGTGCTCACCATAAGTTTCCGCATAGGCGTTCTCCGAATTGTAGACCTCATTGTACATCGCCTTGGTGAACATCGTCTTGTTCTGGCGCTTTTGCAGCTTCACGGCGTTAGCGCCCGATTCCTTGGCGGCGTCGAACAATTGCTTGCATTTTTCCATGTCGCCTTGGTGGTTGTGGCCAATCTCGGCAATCACAAAGACGTCTGTATCGTTTGCAATGCGCACACCCGCCACGTTCATCTCACGCATGGTCGGTCACCTTCTCCAATGTCATTCGATTTCCCCCTGCAACACTCGGCGGCCAACGTCTCATGGCCCTGAGACCGCCTCACTGCATCCCTGTGCGTTGTTGCGAGTGTGATTTCTCCGTGTTCATAAAAGTGGCAGTTAGAAAGTCAACGCACCATTTACCGGACATTGTTTTCCGGCCGCGGGCCTAGGCGATGTGAAAGCCGGATGCCACGGCATCCTTGCGGAATATCTCGACGGCCTTATGCGACAGGTCATCGAGGTCCATACCGAATGCCAGGATCTTCTTGATCACGTCATTGGGTGCGGTGATGATTTTACATCCGACCCGTTCCGCTTCGACGATGTTGAAGGCTTCGCGCGTACTGGCCCACAACAGCTCGGCTTTCGGTTTTCCTTCGAGGATTCTGGCTGACTCAGTCATGACCGGGATCGGGTCGGCGCCGGTGTCGGCGACGCGTCCGGCAAAGACCGAGACAATGGCGGGGGTCTCCGTTGAAAGCGCGGTTTCGACCTCACGCACCTGAGCAGCCGTCATGATCGCGGTGATGTTGAGCACGACGCCTTCCTTCGAGAGCTTTTCAATCAAGGGGGCGGCGCTTTCGCGCTTTGTGTTCATCACTGGTATCTTGACGTTGGCGTTCGCGGCCCATGACGCGATTTTGAGCGCCTGACGCTCCATTTCATCGAAGTCGTCCGCAAAAACCTCAAGCGAGATCGGTCTGTCCGGCACTTTCGCCAAAAGGTCGCGCGCATAGGCCTCGTAATCGGTGACGCCGACACCGCGCATGAGCGTTGGGTTCGTGGTGAAACCCTTGATGTGCGGGTTTCTGGCAAGCTCCAAAATCCCTGCAATGTCCGCCCCGTCCGCGAAAAGCTTGATGCTCAAATCGTCGATTGTTGTCATTCTTCTTTCCTGTTGCGCCCCTTTTTGCGCAGCCCTCGCTGCGCGGGGGCGGTATCACGGGTGACAGTATTTATGTCAATGCCCATGTTCCGTCATGTCCGAGACTTACGGCTTTTGAAGGCGCTCAATGAGAAGGATGAAACTTCCCCGGATTTTCTTGGCCCTGGTTTGCGCTTTATCATGGGCTGGTTTTTTCGGTGCAACGGCCTTCGCCAAAGACGGGGAAACCGCACTCATTGCGGTTGCCGCCAATTTCGCCGAGATCGCCGGGGCACTTGAGGAGGCTTTCGAAGGGCAATCGCCCCATGATGTGACGGTGACAACCGGTTCGACCGGCAAACTCTATGCGCAGATCGTCAAGGGCGCCCCCTTCGATGTCTTCCTCTCCGCCGACCGCGCGCGCGCGGCCCGCCTCGAAGACGAAGGGCACGCGGTCGCCGGTAGCCGCTTCACCTATGCAGTCGGGCGTCTGACGCTCTGGAGCGCTCATGAGGGCAGGATAAGCGACAACGGTCCGGCTGTACTGCGGGAGGCCGATTTCCGCGCTCTGGCGATCGCCAATCCAGAGCTTGCGCCTTATGGACTCGCGGCACGGCAGACGCTTGAAAAGCTCGGGCTCCTTGATGCCGTGAGTGATCGCATCGTCATGGGTGAAAATATCGGTCAAGCCTTTTCCATGGTCGCCACGGGCAATGCCGAATTGGGTTTCATTGCTCTGTCCTATGTGATGAGCCCGCGCAACGAAACGCCCGGCAGCTGGTGGGCCGTGCCGGTCGATCTGCATGACCCGATACGGCAGGACGCGGTGCTGACCGCACGCGGCGCCGAGAATGCCGCTGCCCGCGCTTTTCTCGATTTCCTCAAGAGCGATGAGGCGGGCGAATTGATTGAGCGCTACGGCTATGCCATCGAGTAAGGCATGGCGTTTCCCGATATCGGTCCGGTTTGGCTGACGCTTCAGCTTGCCGCCGTCACCACGGTCATTTTAATCATTCTTGCGACACCGGTTGCCTGGTGGCTTGCTTTCACGCGCTCACGGGCGAAATCGGCGATTGAAGCCATTACCGCGCTGCCGCTGGTGCTGCCGCCAACGGTGCTTGGCTTTTATCTCCTCATTTTCCTGAGCCCCACATCGCCCCTTGGCGGTCTTTGGGTGGAGGTGACGGGCACGACGCTCACCTTCTCCTTCACCGGTCTGGTGGTGGCCTCGATCATCTATTCGTTGCCCTTCGCCGTGCAGCCGCTCCAAGTGGCGTTTGAAGGAATTGGCCGGCAACAGATGGAGGCGGCGGCCACGCTCCGGGCCTCGCCGCTTGATGCTTTTGCAACTGTGGCTGTACCCCTTGCACTGCGGGGTTATCTGACGGCGGGCGTTTTGAGCTTTGCCCACACGATCGGCGAGTTCGGCGTTGTGCTCATGGTTGGCGGCAACATTCCGGGCGAGACCAAAGTCATCTCGGTGGCCATTTATGAGCATGTCGAGACGATCAATTATCGCGACGCCCACATTCTGTCCGCCGGGCTTCTGATCTTTTCCTTCCTGGTTCTATTTTTCGTTTATGCGGTGAACCGGCGTTTCCCGCTCCGTGTCGGCTGAGCAATGACCACGCTTTCAATCGATGTGAAGGTATCCTTCGGCAGTTTCGGCCTCGAGGTGGCCCATCAACTTGCCGCTGAAGGAATCACCGTTCTCTTTGGGCCGAACGGTTCAGGCAAAAGCACCCTTTTGCGTACGATTGCCGGGCTTGAACGGGGTGCGCGCGGGCGCATTCACTACGGCGAAACGGTTTGGCAGGATGATGGCGATCACCTTTTTGTTCCGGCGCACAAACGGGGCGTCGGATACGTCTTCCAGGATGCACGGCTGTTTCCGCATCTGACGGTTGCGGGCAATCTGGCATATGCGGAAAAGCGTTCAGGCGGGCGTCCGAATGGCTTGGAACTCGAAACGGTTGTTAAGACGCTCGAACTTCAATCCCTGATGGCGCGGCGCGTGACTGGCCTTTCAGGTGGCGAACGGCAACGGGTTGCGATTGCCCGGACATTGATGACGCGCCCGCGGCTTCTGCTCATGGATGAACCGCTATCGGCGCTTGACGTCCGCCGGAAGGCTGAAATCCTGCCTTATATCGAGCAATTGCCGGGCCTTTTCGATGTCCCGATCATCTATGTGACGCACGCGCTTGACGAGGTGGCCCGGCTTGCCGACCGGATGGTCGTTCTGTCCTTGGGCCGCAAGGTCGCGGAGGGCTCTGTCAATGATGTCCTTGAGCGGATCGATCTGGGGCCGGCAACGGGCAGGTTCGAGGCGGGCGTCGTCCTCAATGTCCGCGTGGCCGGGCATGACCGCGAGTATCAGCTCACCCGCCTCGACCATCATGGCCAGACGATCACCGTGCCCTACGCCGATGTGCCGGAGGGCGGCATGGTGCGGGTTCGGATCCGTGCCCGCGATGTGGCACTTGCCATCGAAAAGCCGGAAGGGCTCAGCATCCGGAACATTCTCAAAGGCACGGTCAGCGATATCGTTGAGGAACCGGCGACGGCCTATGCAGAAACCCTGGTTGATATCGGTAACGCCCGGCTGCGGGCCCGTATCACACGGAAGTCCGCTTTCGATCTCGGCCTTTCGCGGGGCAAACCAGTCTTTGTTCTGATCAAAAGCGTGTCTTTCGACCGGCGGATGGTGGGTTAAGCCGGGACCGGTTTCAGCCGGTAATGGCTCACGCCCCAGGGCTCGCCGCCCGCATGCCCGAAGAGGCCTTCTGTGGCGAGGAAGAACAGGCGCCAGCGGCGCTGCCAGCGCTTGGCGTCGGGGCCATAAACCTCTTCCATGATCGTACCGATTTCGGAGCGATTGGCATCGTAGTTGGCGAGCCAATCGCGTGCCGTGCGGGCGTAGTGTTCGCCGCTCCAGCGCCATGCCTCTTCCACTTCGAACAGCGTGTTGAAATGGCCGATGAGGCCATGGCTCGGCATGATGCCGCCCGTGAAAAAATGCTGTGCGATCCAGTCCTCCGGATCGGTATGGTCGTAGCGGTAAGGGCGGTTCCCATGGGCAAAGACGTGCATGAAGAAGCGGCCATCTGAGTGGAGCCAGGAACGCACCCTCTCCAAGAGCACTTGCCAATTGGACATGTGTTCGAACATTTCAACGGAAACGACCCGGTCGAACCGCGCGTCTGGCTCGAAATCATTCATATCGGCGGTGATAACCGAAACATTCGAATGCCCCCTTGCTTGAAGCTTTGTCTCGATGAAACGGCGCTGCGGGGCCGAATTCGAGACGGCGGTGATGCGTGCTTCCGGCCAGTTTTCGGCCATGAAGAGGGTGAGCGATCCCCAGCCGCAGCCGAGTTCGAGGATTTCTTGACCATCGGCAAGCGCGGCATGTTCCGCGGATTTTTCGAGGGCCAGACGCTCGGCATCGGCCAGTGTTGTCTCTAGACCCTCATAGAAGCCGCAGGAGTATTTGAGGTGCGGGCCAAGGATCAACTCGAAGAAGCGCGACGGGAGTTCGTAATGCTGCTCATTGGCGCTGCCGGGATGTTCAGCGACGGCGCGGCGGTTCAACGAATGGGCGAAGTCCGCTTCGGCAGACGCCGGTCCTTTGGCCAGTTCGCGGCGCCAAATCTCGACGAGACGGGATATGCCTGCCCGGACAAGCGGGTCCGGAAGAGGCAGATTATCGCCGGCCCAAAGCGCCGTGATGATAAAGTTCACCGGAAGCCTCTCGCATTTTCCCGCTTCTCTTGCCGTGTCTTCAGGCGTGGCCAAAACGCATTCACCCGCGCCTGATACGTTCGATAGGCATCGCCGCGCGAGCGCAACATATGGTCCTCAAGCGGCGGAATTCCCGAGACATAAACGAGAAGCCAGTACATGAAAATCGGGCCCAAAAAGGCCAGAAAACCGAATGCATAGCCGTCCGATAGGCTGAGCGCGATGGGCACATAGGCCGCCCAACCGAGCCATTCGAAGAAATAGTTGGGATGCCGCGAACGGCCCCAGAGGCCGATGTCGCAGACCCCGCCTTTGTTGGCCGGGTCGGCGCGGAATTGCGCGAGCTGCCGATCCGAAATGGCCGCGCCTGTAACGGCGCCGATGAGAATGAGGACGCCAAGGGCATCACCCCAATTGAGTCCGGGGGCCGGATTGCGCGCCGCAGCCGTGATGGTGACGACCAGGAGAAGGGCCGCTGCGGCTTGAATCTGCAAGAACCAGAACAGGTTCCAAGAGGCGCGGTCGCCCCATTCCTTTCTGAAATGCGCGTAGCGCGGGTCGTCACCGCCGCCAACGGTTCGGGTCACGATGTAACCACCGAGACGCAGCGACCAGAGACCGGCAAGCACGGCGACAAGAATCTGCCTGGCGGATATCTCCGTGCTGCCTTGAAGCGGTGCAAGCGCCGCTATTATCCCGGCGCCACCGACGGCGAAGGACCAGATCACATCGATCCAGCCCGAATTGCGGCTGCGTTCGGCGACGAACCAGGCGAGCGCCATGACCGCCGACAAGGCAATGGCGCAGAGAATGAAAAGCGGGATGAGTGACATGTGCGTTTCGGTCAAAACGGCGTTTGCGAGGTGGCGAAGGCGGCTGGACTAGTAGAT
>JAKSCL010000210.1 GCA_022360615.1 Hyphomicrobiales bacterium | reverse complement strand
GGCCAGCCTGACGCCGCGCGAGGAGCGCGTGCTGCGGATGCGCTTCGGCATCGGCATGAACACCGACCACACGCTCGAAGAGGTCGGCCAGCAGTTCTCCGTCACCCGCGAGCGTATCCGCCAGATCGAGGCCAAGGCGCTGCGGAAGCTGAAGCATCCGTCACGGTCGCGGAAGCTGCGCTCATTCCTGGATAATTGACATCGTCATTCCGGCGGCGGTTTCAATAAGACTATTCAATGGTCATTCCGGCGAAAGCCGGAATCCAGTGGGTTAGTTTTATGGAGCGTCATGCGGCGGTCTACATCCTTGCCAACAAACGGAACGGCACGCTTTACACCGGCGCAACCAGCAATCTGACGCAACGGATTTGGCAACATCGCCACGGCGAAGTGTCGGGTTTCGCGTCGAAATACAATGTCGATCGTCTTGTTTGGTACGAACTGCATGAGACGATGGAAGCGGCCATCACGCGCGAGAAGAATATCAAAGAATGGAAGCGCAGTTGGCAGCGCGAACTGACCGAAGCCAGCAATCCCGGGTGGTACGATCTCTATGAGGAGGTGTGCCGCTAGCGCATGTTCCGGAAAAGTGTACGCAGTTTTCCGAAAGGAACATGCGCCAAATCGTTGAAAATGAAGCATTTTGCCGACGCCCGGTGAATCCACCTCGCTGCAAAATACTTTAGTGTGAATTCTGGATTCCGGCTTTCGCCGGAATGACGGAAAACGGGTCTCGTTTTTCCCTTCTTCGGCCCGGACTTTCCCAATTGCCAGCAAAAGGTCAACAGGAGTCGCGGCGCTGCGGCGCCCTTTTTGTTGCCGCGGCGCAACCCTCCCGCCACAATGCGCCAAGGAGGAAAGTCCTGTTTATCATGTGCTCATATCGGTGTTAGGGGCGCGTGCCTGGTGGTTTAATGCACTTGTTTGACAGGTATCACCCTGGCACCGGCCACCCATCTCCGCTATCAAGAGCCGGGGGCGTTGCTTGCTGGTTTGATCCTTGCCACTCACGGCGATTGAGTTCGTTGACGTCGGTTTGTCGGTCCTGTCGGTTACGATTGCCGCGGGAGCGCTTTATCTCGCCCGCACGCGTCTGCGCGAGACCGCGCAGCAGGCCCGCGCCCGCGTCCTTGTCGATATCCTCCGGACTTGGGAAAGCGATTATCTCGATGAAGCGCGCGATATCTATTATGCGCTCGTCGACCGGTTCCGCGCCCATTACATAGAAACAGAGGGTGCCGATCTGAGCGATGCGGATGCCTATGAAGCCTTCGTCAAGGCGTGCCAGGACTGTTTCGAGCCGCAAATCGAAAGGCTGAAACACGTCAACCGGCAGCGCTTTGTCACTGTCTTACGCGTTTTCGATTTCTTTGAGAAAATCGGCGTCCTCAACGATCAGAACTATGTCGCGGAAGAAGATGTGCTCAGGCTTTTCGGATATCATCTGCGCCAGTTCGATGCCTTTGCCGGTGGGTATCTCAAAAAGCAAAGGGTGCTTGAGGGCGAACAGTTTCCATCCTTTGCCGATAGCGGGCTATACTCAGCCTATGAATCGCTTGCGAAAAGGGCGCAAACGCCGAAACGCGATGCGTTTGCCTGGGCCTTTCGCCTATCCAAGCGGCCCGGAACAACGGTCGTGACATGAAAGCCGCAATGATGATGGAAATCTATCTCGCAGGCCCTGAAGTCTTTCTTCCCGATGCCGATGCGATCTTTGAGAAGAAGAAGGCGATCTGCGGCGATCACGGCTTTAAAGGCGTATCGCCGTTTGATAATGAGCCGCCGAAACGCCTGCGCAATCTCCTGAAGATTTCAGGCGCCATCTACCGCTCCAACGAACTCGCGATGAAGAACTGCGATCTGGCGATCGCCAATGTGACGCCGTTTCGCGGCATCAGCGCCGATCCGGGCACGGTGTTGGAGATCGGCTTTTTCCTCGGTCAGGAAAAAACCGTCTTCGCTTACACCAATGTCGAGGAAGACTACGCTGTGCGGGTCTCGAAAAGCGCGTGGGCCGGCGGAGACCTTCGGCAAGACTGCCATGGCCACAAGGTGGAGAATTTCGAACTGTTCGATAACTTGATGATACAGCATGGGGTTTGGGAAAGCGGCGGCAATGTCTTCATTCAGTCCGTCACATCAAATGAAGACCTTTACCGCGATCTGACGGGCTTTGAAAAAGCCGTCAAAGCGGCGCAAGAGCGTGTTCAAGGGGTTGGACGCCTCACGGCCGGCGGCCGCATCGCCGCAGCCGGAGGGCGGCGGTAAGCTGGCCATCGGACTTGCGGCCTCACCCTTAGCTCAATGATTTTGTCCCGGGATTAGGCCATCGATGGGCCGAACGCTTCCGGCCTCCTCTTGCCCCCTTTTTCATCACCGCTCATTTCCGTCCCCGATGGGAGAAGTATGAATGCTCGATAAATCGCTTGAGACGGGTGCTGAGCCGCGCGGAGACCTTACCGTGCGCACCATTGCCATGCCCGCCGACACCAATGCGAACGGCGATATCTTCGGCGGCTGGGTGCTTTCGCGGATGGATCAGGCGGGCGGCATTGCAGGGGTCGAGCGGGCCAAGGGCCGGGTGGTGACGATTGCGGTCGACGCCATGACCTTCATCCGGCCCGTCAAGGTGGGCGATGTGCTTTGCGTCTACACAGAGGTGGAGAGTATCGGCCGGACTTCGATGAAAATCCATGTGGAGGCTTGGGCGCGGCGCTTCATGAGCGATGAGCGCGAAAAAGTCACGGACGCGACCTTTACTTTCGTCGCTATCGACGATGATGGCCGCCCGCGCCCGATCCCATCATCGCTGGAGGAATAGCCGTCAGGCCGGGCCGGAAACCCGCACGGGCCGCTGCGTGGCGTTTGGCTTGTAAAACGGCCCTTCGCCGAACAGCCAATCGGGCGGAAGACCCATGCGCATGCTGGCCTCAACGGCGGGGTGATTGGCAATCACGATGCGGTTCGCCGTGCGCGCGACGGCTTTGACCAAAAAACGCTCACCCGCATTGGGGAGAAAACGCGCGCCCAGTCCTAAACGTGCGCGTAAGTTCTCCGGCAGCAGAGCGATGGCGGATTTGATCAGGGCGGGCTGTAGCGGCCGCAGCGCCAGCGGGAAGGCGGGGGCTTGGCGCATAATGCCAAGGAACGCGAAAATGACTTCAGACCCTTCCAAGAACGGGTCCATGCGTCTGAAAAAGGCCTGCATCTCAATCGCCGAGCGTGGTGTGCCCATTGCGCCATAGAGTTGTGCCGGGGTCTGGCCTTCGCGTAGCAACCGGTCCCAATCGGTATCGAAAAGCGGCTCCGCATAAGCGCTGTAGGCGCTCGCGAAACCGAAGCTGGCGGTTGCCTGCACCCAATCGAGCAGAATCGGGTCATCGGCGCGGTAGGACGCGCCGCATTCCGTTGTGCCGGAAACGGCCCGATGCATGGCGTTGACGCGGGCGATCATCCGCTTCGCCGTTTCCGCCTCGGCATAAACCGTTGTCATCGCCGCCAGTCCCGTACGCCTAAGCCGCGATAGCGGGTCCGTGCGGAAGCGCGAATGGTTCCACACGCCAGCGCGCACGCGCGGTTCGGCAAGCTCCAGGATAACGGCGGCGATACCGCCCATATAGACCGTGACCGGGTTCTTGAAGATACGCCATGCCATCGAATCGGGCGCATAGAGCGCGGGCGCGCCTTCCGGTGCGGTGAAATCCACCTTCGGGTTGCCAGGGGCCTGCAAAAAGCCGGAGACCGCAGCTTCGGCCATTATCGAGAAGGGCCGGATCAAGTGAATGGCTTTGGCTGTGTTGCCCATAAAATTCCGCAAAACATACCGAACGGGCCGGATGACCGCTTTCGTAAGCTAGAAGAAAGGGTTTTTTAAGCCGCTTCAAGGGTACGATTTGTCCGCTATGGCTGCAATCACGCCGATGGGATGTTCAGCCAGCCGCCGTTCTGCCTCACAACCGCCATTCTTGAACGTAAGGCCAGGGGCGTTTACGCGGTGTTTAGTCTGAAGGCGGCACTCTCGCCGTGGTCTTTCGGGATAGCTTTCATGCGGCCTCGCGCGGTTTTCGGCATTGCCATTTTTG
>JAKSCL010000116.1 GCA_022360615.1 Hyphomicrobiales bacterium | reverse complement strand
CGCAGCCGAACCCGAACTGCTGGCGACTCTTATGGCGCCCAAGCCGCCGCTTGCCGTGATCGAAAAACGGATGCGGGCGGTGCCTCGGCCTTCCGCCGGTCTTTGCCGCGTGCGCCGGATCCTTGCATAGACTTTTCCGGGATAGTTGGACACTGCGGCATTTCCAGCTTGCGCGGCGCGATTGCTCTGCCGTGCGCCGGCAACGGGGGCGCGGCCCTCGTCTCGACCGTCCGCCTGCCCGGCGCGTGCATTTTGCTCTGCATTTCCCCGTGCCGCTTGTTGTTGTTCGCGGCGCCGGGTTTGCTCCGTTCTCCGTGCTTCCGCGGCTTGACGTTCGGCGCGTTCACGCTCCCGTCTCGCACGTTCCTGTCTTTCCCGTTGCGCTTCGGCCCTTTCAAGCGCCTCGCGTGCTGCTGCGAGGTTCTTCTGATCCTTGGGGCGCTCTGGCCGTTTGACGGGGGTCGGGACGAACGGGACATCAGCCAATGGCTCGATAACATCAGCGGTCGCCGCCGATACGGTGGTTGCCGGAGCGGGTTCTGAAACGGAGACTTCAACACCATCACCCGTCAGCACGTTCGCGGCAGCGGGCGGCGTGGTCTGAGCCTCTGCCGCAGGCGTTGCATCTTGCGGCGCCGGCTCACTCGCCGGACCGGCAATGGGATCGCGTTGATCGGTCTCCACCGGTTCGACAGTGGCGAGCGGTTCCGCCATGTGTTCCGTTTCCAATGGCTCCACTGGCTCGATTGGCGCTTCGGAAACGGGTTCTGGCGCTTGGTAACCCGCTGCGAAATCGGCGAAACTATTGCCAAGCGCTGCGATTTCCGCTGGCGCCCCGCCTTCGATGAGGATTGGCGGATCGCCGTCCGCGGTCGCAACGGCAATGGCGTAGTGGGTCGTGAGAGACAATGCCACTGCGGCGGATATCTCAACCATTCTGCGCCGTGCGATCACCTAAGGCTCCTTTCTGTGACGACGAAGACACGCGCTGCGCCCTGTTCGCGCAATTCATTGCTCACCTCGATGAGCTGTGCCGCCGGAAGCTCCTTGTCGGGCACCAGGCGCACCGCCGTTTCACTGTCTTCAGCGGAAAAGGCGAGAGCGAGATAATCGGGAACGGTCGTGGCGGCTTGCCGGTATGTCAGCGACCCGTCGGCATGAATGACGAGGGCATCCGGTGGTTCGCGCCCTTCAAGGTCGGACGTGTCGACAAGGGTCAGATCCCGGTCGAGCGGCGGTGCCAGTGTTCCGGCTATGAGAAAAAAGATTAGCATGAGGAAAACGATGTTGATCAGAGCGATCGACGGCTCCGGTTTCTGCCTTTCAAGGGTCGTGCTGGCGGACAATCGCATGGGCGTTGGCACCTCACCTCACGATGGCCACGCCGAGGCCGCTGATCCCCCGCGTGACGGCATAGACATCGATAAAGCGTTGGGACGTTGTTTCCTCGTCCATGGACAGGAGCGCCAAACGCGTGCCGGCTTCCGTCTGTTCGCTTAGGGCTGCGCCAAGCTCATCGAGCAAAATCGGGACCCCGTTCACCGCGATCTCGTCGCCTTTGAGACGGAGGTAGACAGGTGGCTTTGTTGCATCGGCCGCGCCGGTCGTGTTGGCGCCGACAAGCTCGATTTCTCCGAATTTCGAGAAGGTGGAGGACAGCATGAAGAACAGCAAAAGCAGAAAAATGATGTCGATGAGCGGTGTCATCGTCGGTCTTCTTCGGCGTGCTGCGGCAACGTTAAGCCGCATGGGAGGGATACCCTTCCGGTTGCCCCAAAGTGCCGCCGTCGGGGCCAAACGCCCGCACGTGCGGCTCGTAGAGGCGCAGTGGATTAAGCACGCAAGTAAGAGCGTATTCGATCGCAGCCGCTTCGCGCGCCATCCGGCTTTCCAGATGGGTGAGCGCAAGCGAGGTCGGCATGGCCACGCCCAGACCGACGGCGGTCGTCAGAAGCGCCACCCAGATGCCGCCGGCGAGCAGAGACGGATCGACATTGTTGCCGGCCGTTTGCAATTGCTGGAACGCCTCGATCATTCCGAGCACGGTGCCGAACAGGCCGAGCAGGGGTGCCACCTGTGCGATTGCGTCAAGCGCGCGGAAACCGCTTCTCAGCCGCACCAGCCGGCTTGAGGCTTCAATCGCAAGCTTCTCCTCGATGACGGATCTGTCCGTTTTCTCCGGCGACCGCACCGCCATCATCGCTTGCCATGTCAGGACAGAAGCGGCATTGGGCGAATGCCTCAGCCGGTCGGCGGCCGCCTCGCACCGTCCCGCGGCCCATTCGCCGACCGCCATGCGCAGAGGGGCATGGCGCCCGACACCGGCCGCCCAGAATTGCCAGTATTTGAGAATGATGATTGAGAGGGAAATGACCGAGATCACCAACAGGAGCGCGACCACAGGCCCGCCAAGCACGAGAAACTCAAGG
>JAKSCL010000224.1 GCA_022360615.1 Hyphomicrobiales bacterium | reverse complement strand
CGTATGGATCGGCATTGTCCTCGGACATCGCCGCCTGAACCTTCGGCCAATCGTCCAGATCAACGAACTCCTCTATCGTGCGCCCGCACAATGCTTTGACCGACGTACCCAGCAGCTTTCCGAGAGCTTCATTCCCATCGACAATCCTGCCCTCGGCGCTGATGCAGATGGCCTCGAAGGTCGAATTCGCAAGCGCGGAAAGCCGCTCCGCCTCTTCCGCCGAGCGCCGCATTTCCGTGTCAAACTCGCGTTGCGTTTCCTCTTTCTGGATGTTGTCCAGAAGCGCGTTGAACAGCCGCGTCAGATGCTCCGCATCATCGCCGCCTTCCACGGCAAGGCGCATGTTGAGGTCGGCCGTGCCTTCGACAAGCGCGCTCATGGCCTGTTCCACATGGCCGATGCCGAGACGGGTGGCATGTTCCGCCTCGTTCAATCCCAATTCCTCGTCGCGGGCCTCGACCCGGATGGGCACAATCGCATCAAGCGACTTGAAGAACAGATAGCCAAGACCGAAGGCCCAGACGAAGTTGAGCGCCGAGCCGAAGGCTTGAACGCCGAACTGCTCAAGGCGCGTGTCAGCCGGCAGCGCGGACAAGGGCGCGAGCCAGGCCACCGCGAGTGTGCCAAGCACACCGGCAACGCCGTGCACGCCGGCAACACCAATGGCATCGTCGATTTTAAGGTATTTCTCAATCGCCCGGTTCGCCCCGACCGCAGCCACGCCCCCAAGCAAACCGACAACAAGCGCGCCCCCGGCCGTCAGCACCAGGCATCCCGCCGTTACCGCGACAAGGCCGCCCAAGAGGCCGCAGATGGCCTTTTCGGGAAGGATCACAGCATCTTGCCGCCATCCAAGCAGATAGCCGGCCACGGTGCCCGTCGCGGCCGCGAGGATCGTGTTCACGACGATATGGGCAATGTCATCGGAAACCGTGATGGTCGAGCCGCCATTGAAGCCGATCCATCCAACGAAAAGAAGCAGAGCCCCCGACGTCGCCAGCACAAGACTGTGACCTGCAAAGCGGACGGGATGGCCAAATGCATCGAACCGTCCGATACGCGGGCCAAGCACGATGCAGGCCGCAAGGGCAAACCATGCGCCGGTCGCATGCACAACCGTCGAGCCGGCAAAATCGACAAAGCCCATATGAGCAAGGAAGGCGCCCCCATTTTCCCCCAACGCGTTACCCCAGGCCCAATGGACGAACATGGGATAAACAAAGGCGGCGACGAAAATCGAAGCCATCACATAAGCGGTAAGCCTCATCCGCTCGGCGACAGCGCCCGAGACAATCGTGGTCGCCGTCCCGCAGAACATCACTTGAAAGGCGAAAAAGGCGAGCACCCAGTTGTCGGCGCCGTTCAGCGCGAAAAACGAGGTGTCAAATCCAAATGGAAGCGACGATGAGGCGCCAAAAGCGATCATGAAACCGATCAGGGCGAACACGATCGCTGAGAATGTGAAATCGAGAAGGTTCTTCTGGGCGACGTTGACCGAGTTTTTGGAGCGGACAAAACCCGCTTCAAGCAGCATGAAGCCGATCTGCATCAAGAGCACCAGTCCGGCCGCCACCATCAGCCAGACAATATCGAGTCCGGTTTTGACCTCTGAAATCGTTGCACCCGATGCAAGTGCGCGATCCGTCATAAATGACAACAAGAGAGCCGCCGCAAATGCGGTAAGCTTTGAAGCTCTCGTGATCATTTGATGCCCCCGATCCTGACTTTTAGTTCTGGATAGGGCCAAAAAGTAAAATAACGGCGCGTAAGCTCCCCAAATTTTTGGAAAATTGAGAGGTTCCGCGCTGTTTTGCGGTTTTGGTTAAATAGGGATTACTCTGCGGAATTCACCATGAGAGTGCATTCCGCGCCAAAGCTGGAAGCGGCGAGGGAGTTGCATCAACCACCCCTAATTGAAATGACCCTTTTAGCTTGCGCGAACCTGGTTTGGCGGCGTCTCACCGTTCAAGAAGGCCTTCAGGTTCTTGATGACGAGTTCGCCCATCGCGACACGCGTTTCCCGGGTCGCACTGCCGAGATGCGGCAGAAGCACGGCGTTCTCAAGGCCTAAGAGATCGGGGTGGACCGCCGGCTCTTGTTCAAACACATCGAGCCCGGCGCCCCCGATCGCTCCCGCCTTCAGCGCGCTTGCAAGCGCTGCCTCGTCGACCACATCGCCCCGCGCGGTGTTGATCAGAAAGGCCGTCGGTTTCATGGCCTGAAGGCGATCCGCATTGATCAGATGCCGGTTCGCCCCGCCGCCCGGACAATGGAGCGAAACGAAGTCCGATGCTTGCAGGACATCCTCAACCGTCGCGAGTTGTCTTGCCCCTGGAATACCGGAATTACTGACAGGCGAGCGGTTGTAAAAGACGATATCCATTCCAAAGCCAAAATGGCAGCGATGCGCCATCGCCCTGCCGATGCGGCCCATGCCGATGATGCCGAGCGTCTTGCCCGACACCGCGGTTCCAAGGAGTTGCGTCGGTCCCCAACCGCTCCACGCATGGGCCCGCACCATGCGCTCGCCTTCACCCGCACGGCGCGCCGCCATCAAGAGAAGCGTCATGGCGATATCGGCTGTCGCATCCGTCAAAACGCCCGGTGTGTTCGTGACGGTAAGGCCTGCCTCGTCCGCCGCCTTCAGGTCGATATGGTTGACGCCGACGCCGAAATTACCGAGCAGTTTGGCTTGTGTCGCCTCGGCAAGAATATCCGCCGTCATGGCATCGGTGACCGTGCACAAAACGGCGTCGGCCTCCTTGAGCGCGGCTTTCAAGCGTTCCGGACCGAACACCTCATCCGTTTCGTTCAAGGCCGCGTCGGTAAAGCTTTTCAGCTCGTTTTCCACCTTTTCCGGCCAGCGCCGTGTCACGATAATGCGCGGTTTCGTCATGATGTCCCCTTCTGATCACGGCTCACCGCGCCGTGTTGAGGTTTTGCGTCATCGCAGCCGAAGGGGAAGCAAAGCGCGAAAGGTGTCCGCTTCCGCCACTCCCGGCAACCGTTCGTGCGATGCCGCCCGTTAGCCGTGTTCTATGGCACGAACCGATGTGCGGGGAAAGCGGTCACGCATGAGCGGAGCGCATAACACCGTCGTTAAACCATTGAAATTCATGGGGATACGTTACCCAGTCAGCGCATCCTGATGCGGCTTTTGGCGATGCGGCCGTTTTTGTCGATGACCGCGATTTCGTGAAAGCCCGCCTGCCCGCCGGGCCAGAGCGCCTGCCGGTCGGCGGCCCCGGTTGCGATGGGTTGGCCGTTCACGAGCCAAGTGAAGGGCGGCGCGCCATTGCGCACTTTAAGCGCCAGTCGAAAAGCCGGACCCGCGAAAGGATCGATCTCCACTTCCGCGCCGTCGGGCGGAAAAGCGATTTCCGGGCTATCGTCGAAGCTGAGCGCGCCGAGGGCCGGATGGCGCAACCATTTGAGCGGGCCGGGCAGATCGCTATGCGCGATGTCGAGCGTACCGGGCGGTGCGGGTGGCAAAGGATCGAACACCGGCTTCAACCGGGAGAAGGCGGAAAACAAAAGGGGTGCGGCATGGGTGATGCCGGAAAGGCCTGGTACGGGGGTGCCGTCCGGACGGCCCATCCAGACGCCGATCACATGCCTACCGTCAAAGCCGACGGCCCAGGCATCGCGATAGCCGTAGGATGTGCCGGTCTTGAAGGCGAGTTGGCCCTGCCGGTTCGCTTGAGGCGCGGGCGCATCCTTCAGGATGTCAGCCACATGCCATGCCGCGCGCTTGCCGAGAACGGGCATGCCCGCACCCTTGCCCGTTTTGCCCTTCGTGTGACGCAGCCGGACCATCTCACCGCCCCGCGCAATGACCGTGTAAGCGGAGACGAGATCGCGCAGGCTGATGCCAACGCCGCCAAGGCCGATGGCAAGCCCCGGCGGCGAGAGATCGGGGATGACAGGCCTCGCGCCTGAACGCCTCAACGTATCCATAAGCCGGACGGGACCAACGGAATCGAGGGCCGCCACCGCGGGCACGTTCAAGGAAAGTTGCAAGGCCTCGCGGATCGTCACCGTACCCCGGAAAACCCGGTCAAAGTTCTCCGGCACATAGTTCGCAAAGGCCGTCGGACGGTCCTCCACGAGGCTTTCGGGGTGGGCAAGCCCCGCATCGAAAGCAAGGGCATAAATGAACGGCTTAAGCGTCGAGCCCGGCGAACGCGCCGCCCGCGTCATGTCGATGAAACCGCCACGCTGCATGTCGGCATAGCCCGCCGAGCCGACGCTGGCGAGGATTTCACCCGTCTTGTGATCCGCAACAACGACGGCGCCGGAAAGCCGCGCGCCCGCTTCCCCCACGCGGCCGGCGACAAGCGTTTCAAGCCGCAACTGCAGATCGTGGTCGAGCGTGAGTTGAGCGATAGTGGGCGATGGGCCGCCGGGTTTCAGACGTGCATCCTCCGCAAGATGTGCCGCAAGGATGGGAAAAGGCCGCCGCCGGTTCGGTACGCGTTCCGAAAGCGCAGCCTGCGCCGCGTCACCTGAGATAATGCCGTTTTCGGCGGCGCGTTTGAGAACCCGGTCGCGGGCAAGCCGCGCGCGTCCGGCAAAACGGTCGGGCCTGCGGATTTCAGGCGATTGCGGCAAGGCGACGAGAAGAGCGGCTTCGGCAGGTGTCAACCGCTTCGGTTCCTTGCCGAAATAGCTCAGGCTGGCCGCCCGCACCCCTTCCAGATTGCCTCCGAAAGGTGCGCGTTCGAAATAGACTTGAAGCAACGCTTCCTTCGAAAGCCGCCGTTCGAGTGCCAGAGCCAACCGGATTTGCGCGATTTTGTCGGAAAGGGCGCGTGTCGGCCTTTCGGTCAAAAGCCGTGCAACCTGCATGGTGAGCGTCGAGCCGCCGGAGACGATGCGGAAATGCCGCACCGCCTGCCCCGCCGCCCGGATCAGCGCCAGCGGATCGACGCCGTGATGCCGATGAAACCGGCGGTCCTCATGGGCAATCAGCATGGCGGCATAAAGCGGATCGACCGCACCGGGCCGGACCGGCAAACGCCAGCGGCCATCGGCAACCGTAAAGGCGCGCAACAGGCGCCCGTTGCGGTCAATGACCGTTGCGGATGTCTCTGAAACAAGGGGCGGAAGAGGCGCGGTCTTAACCCAATGGCCGAAACCGCGCAGCCCCGCGAGCCCTGCCGCTGCAATGCAGCAGAGAGCAAGAACGCAAACGCCAAACCGTCTCGCCGGTTTCGCTGGGGGCGGAACTCTCACCGTCCCGTTCCGACCACCTCAACGGAGGATGCAGCCGTCCGCGCCCGGAATTCCGGCCGGTACATATCCTCAACAAGGGCAGCCGGGTGGTGGAAAAAGCCAGGCGAAACGGCCCGCACGACATAAGCAAGCCGCCGCCTTTCGCCCGGTTCGGCGTCCATGTTGAGCGCAGCGACAAAACGGTCGGAACGGAACTCCACATGCTCCGGACTGTCCTCAACCGCAAGCCAGTCCAATGCCTGGACGTCTCCCGACCGCAGGATATTGGGGTTGTCGATTTCAAAGCCGGCCGGGAGCGGATCGTCGATGATAAGCTGACCGTTGCGCCCGCCGGTATCCTCGATTGTCAGCACCACGACGAGCCGTTCGTTTTGGCGCATAACGATCGGGTCGGACGGCTCGCCTTCGAGCGTGAAATAGCTCCGGCTGATCAAATAGCCATTCCCGCCCGCGGGCTCGGGCTCATCCGGCACGCCGAAGGTGGTCAGCACGGCATCGACCCCATCCGCGCCGGTGTTCTCAATCGCCATCGGCTCCGCCCCATAGGTCACGAGCCGCATGATGGGGCCGTCAGCCGGTGCTCCGTCAACGGTGATCCCGGCGATCCCCGCATCATCCTGCAAGGCCCGCGCAGCCAAGACCATCCAGGCGCTTTCCTGGGTGTTGACGAAATCCTTGCCGGCCATGCGGGCGGCGACCCGCCGTGCCGTTACCTCCAGGTCGATGGCCGCGGTCCGCGCCTCATAGGCGAGGCTGACCAGAGCCGCGTCATCGCGCAGCACGCTTCCGTAGTCTCGGCCCGTGCGGCGCTCCTCTCCTCCTTCTGCGAGTTGCGCATTCGAGAGACGGAAAAGCTGATCGGAGCGCAACTGCTCGCCATAAAGAGCAAGGGCCGCACCCAGTTGGGCAAGCGCCATCGGGGTCGCAAAGGCATCGCGCTTGGCATCGGCGTAATAGCGCAGATCGCCGATGGACGCCGTGCCCTCGCGCGCCAGCACGAGCAGCGCATAGGCCACGTCCTCGCCGCCGCGCTCGAAATCGGCAGCATAGGACAAACTGTTGCGCAGATTGTCGAGGGCCAGCTCCAGCGATTGGGCGGGCACCTGATGCCCCGACTTTTTGGCACGCGCCAGGAAGTCGGTCGCATAGGCATCGAGCCAGAGATTGCCGCCGCCCGGCCCCCAAACACCGAACCCGCCCGATGAGGACTGGTGCGCCAAAAGCCGTGTCACGGCATCGCCGATCTTTTCACCGGCGCCTGGTTCGGGCGCCATGCCGAGCGCCCGGCGCAAATCATCGAGATAAACGAGCGGCATCGCCCGCGATGTGATCTGTTCGGTGCAGCCGTAGGGATAGCGGTCGAGCCGGTTCAAGAGACCCGGTATATCGAAAGCGGCAAGGCTGCCGAGACTGAGCGTCGCCCGCCCTGTTCCGGGCACGAGACCCGCAAAGGTCTCCCGGTCGACGGTGAGCGTCCGCCCCGGTTCGAGCGTCAAACGGCTCACCCGCGCCACTTCGGGATCATTGGCGCGCACACCAAGCCGCTGCACGTGTTTAAGGGTTTCGCCACCGGGCGTGGTCACCGCGATTTCGATCTCGGCATCTCCAACCGCACCGGCGGTCATCGGGACGACGAAGGTTTCGCGTGCCTCGCGCCCAAGCGTGAAGGCTGTTTCGGACGCATCCGCGCCGAACTCGACAACGCCGCCAGCCGCCCGCACGCGCGCCGTGACCTCGCCCGTCGGGCCATAGGCATGGGTGAGTTCGACGAGAAGACGCGAACGGTCTCCAGGCGAGAGGAAACGCGGCATTCCAGCGGAAACGACAATGGGGTCCCGCACCAGCACATCTTTTGAGGCATGACCGACACCCGTTTCGCTCCAGGCGACGGCCATGAGCCGCACCGTGCCGTTGAACTGCGGCAGATCGAATGTGGCCGTTGCGCGGCCTTCGGCATTCACTTCCAGAACGCCCGAGAAATAGGCGACCAAATCCTGTGTCGGCGGCGGAGATTCGAAGCGCGCAAGCCCGCCATCTCCGCCAGAGCGCAGCCTGCCCGGCACACCCTGAAGTCCGTCAATGAGCTGACCGTAAAGATCGCGCATTTCCATGCCAAGCCGCCGCTGGCCGAAATAGTGTTCATCGGGCTTGGGCGGTTCGAAGCGGGTGAGATTGAGAATGCCGAGATCGACGGCCGCGATGGTCACATAGACCTGCTCGCCTTCGGGCGCACCGTTCACCGCGATCTCCGCATTCAGCGGTCCGCGCGGCTGGGCTTCATCGGGCGTCAGGAAATCAAGCGACATTGCGCGGTCACCGACATCGACGCCCGCCCAGGTTACACCCACCGCCCGCGCCGGATTGCGCCCGGCCGCCACATCCATTGGGCGGATCATCACGGCGGCGATGTAAGCGCCGGCCCCCCAATCCTCGGTAACCGTCAGGTCGACCGTTGCCGTCGCGCCTTCCACATTGACCTCCCGGCTTTCGATCAACCGATCGTCGAGCACCATCACGATGGCGCGCCCCGGAAAACGCGGCTCAAGCCGCACCCTCACGGTCTCGCCCATCTGATAGCGCTCTTTGTCGGTCGCAAGGCCGACGATGTCGGGCGTGTCGACTGTGCCGGGCGCGACATACCATCCCGCATTGAACGTCATGCTGGAGGATGTCACCGCACCCTCGGTGGTCTCGGCGCGTAACTCATACTGCCCCCAGGAAACGGGCGCTTCGATTTCGGCCGGTTGACCGGCTGCAATCGAGACCCGGCCGGTGGCGGCCTGTTCGCGCACCGTGATGGGTTCGTAACGCCAGTCGCCACGGATTTGATACCACTGATATTGCGTCTTGATCCGCGACAGCGTCCAGGTGACGCCGGGCTGCGCGACGCGCGCGCCATCTGTGCCAATGGCCATGAGATCGAAAACGGCGTTCCCGCCCTCCTCGACCGAACCGTCGAAGCGCGGTCTGATACCGATCCGCACACCATCGGGAAGCACCGGCCGGCTAACGGAACGCTCAACCGGACGGCCGGAGCCGTCGCGCACGCGCAGTTGGGCCGTTGCCTGAAACAACCGGGTGGAGACCGATACCTGCGGCAAGCGCAAGGGCACCAGCGCGCGGCCATCGGCGCCGGTATCGATATCGCCCGCAATCGGCTCGATACGCGGGTCGACCCGCTCATCATTAAGTCCGAAACGGTAGCCTGGATAGGCCTCGAGCGTCTCAAGGGCTTCGATGCGTGTCTCGCCCTCGACAGCGAGCCCCCCCGCGGGCGCGCCGAACAGGAAATCCGCTTGAAGCGCGACGCTTGGCACACTGCGCGGATCGATGGGGCTATCCGGCAGATCGAGCGTAAGATCCACCTTTTCGGGTTCGAAATCCTCAACGAGTACGCTTGTGGCCGCGAGCGCTGCGTCTTCGGGATCGGTATGAATGGCAAGCCGCCATGAACCGCGCTGCGCGCCGCCGCCGAGGGCAAAAGCCCCGCTTCGCCCGCCCGCGCCCTCGTCGGTCAGCAATTGCCGCTCCGCTTCCACCCCGTCGGGACGGGTCAAAATTGCCGTGAGCGGCATGCCGGAAACCGCTTCGCCATTCGGATCGCGGGACAAAACGGTCGCGTAAATCGTCTCGCCTGGACGATAAGCGCCGCGTTCCGTCGTCACGAAAACATCGATGGGCCTCGGCGGCGCGCGCCCCGCCACGCCCCTGTCGGTGAGATCGAAGGCGGGATCACGAAGATTGATGAAGGCATAGTCGTTGTTACCGAATTCCGCGACCAGGGCGGCGGGGGCGTTTCCGCCCGCGCCCTGCAGGATTTCAACAGGAAAGCGCGCATACCCGTTCCCGTCGCTGCGGGCGGTGCCCAGCAGATCATTGTTGAGGGCCACAAGCTTCAGGTTTGCGCTCGGCACGGGTGTTGCAAGCGTGAGCGAGCGCACGAAGACATGCAGTCCGTCATTCCCCTTGAGGGTCGAGAGGCCGAGGTCGGTCACAATGAACCACTGTGTCGCGGCGGGCCGCCAGACTTCGGTGTCGCCCGGCACCCGCGCTGTCATGGCATAAACGCCGGGTTCGAAGCGGGAGACGGCCTCACCAATCGGCAGCGCTGTGGTCACCTCCCGGTTGAGTTCGGGACGGATATCCGCTTTGCCCGACCAGACCTTTTCGCCAAGCTCGTCGCCGATCCGCTCGCCGCGATAGGCATCGAGCTGCCGCTTGAAGGTCCCGTCCCGCAGCGCACTCGCAAGCGCCCGGTCGCCAATGCGGTAGATTTCAATGTCGAGTGTGTCGAGATTGACGCTTGCAACGGGGATCGTTGCGCCCGCCGAACGCGGCAGAACATAAGCGCGGCCCAAGAAGCGCGCCGATGGGGACCGGTCGCGGACATAGATGGAAAGATCCGCCGAGCGGCTCAGCACTTCGCCGTCATCGGCGGGAAGCCCTTCGCGCACCCGCACCTGATAGCGCCGTCCATGTTCGACCCCGGAAATACAGATCTGCGCATTCTCGGCGCCAATCGCGAGGCCCGAGCCGCCCTCGACCCGAAGATAATCGCTGAAGACCACGCCGTTCGCCCGCAGACGGTCGGAAAAAACAACACAAATGCGGGGCTCCGCCGCATCGCTGTCGACGCTGTGCTCCACAATGCGGAACCCATGCTGGGCAACAAGGCTGTCGAGCGTGTCGCGCAGGATGGCGTCCTCGCCAAGCGCCAGGCTTGCTCTGAGCGCCTTGATCGCCGCGCGCCAGTTCTGTTCGTTCTGTAAAGTGCCGCTCAGGATTATCAGCGCACGCCGCCGTTCCGCATCCGAGCCGCTTTCGGCAAAACCGTTAATGGCGGAAGCCGTGGCATCGGCGCGGTACTGCTGCGCCCTTTGCCAGTCATCGGGCCGCTGGCTCAGCAGAAAGGACGAGAACTCAAGCCAGGTGGACGCGTTTTCGGGATCGGCAACAAGCGATGCGCCGAAAAAAGAGCGGGCGAGATCGGGAAGATTGTTGCCGATCGCAGTACGGGCCCGTGAAAGAAGCTCGTCCGGCGTGGCGCCGTCCGGCTGGAACTCGCGTGCAAGCCGGTTCCGGAGCCGCCGTGCATCGTCGAACTGCTCCGGCCTGAGGAACGAGAGGGCCGCAGGCTGCGGCCCAAGCGTTGAGACTGGCTGCGGACGAGGCACCGTTGGCCGGGGATCACCGGCAACCGGGGCAGGTTCAAGCTCGGTGGGTTCGGTCTGCACAACCGTTTCCGGTTCCCGTGCCGTTTCGGGCTCCACTGCCGGTTCGGGCGTTTCCGCCACAACGCCGGCCTCCACCACGCGGCCTGAGATCGCGCCCTGGAACGGCTGCTCATCGCTCACGTCGGATTTGAGGAAACAAGCCCGGTTGCGCGTGTTGAAAGTGAAGCCTTTGCAATCCGGGTCGGAAAGGCATTCGTTCTCGCAACGGTCCACCGTGCTCTGCCTGATGGTGCGGATATCGCCGCCGAAAAAGTCGACGCCCTGCTCACGGACAACGCTGCGTTCGCCGGCCGTGTCCTGAGCGAAAACCGGTATCGGGGTGCCGCCAGCCAAAAGAACAACCGGCAAAGCCAGCGCCAAAGGTTTCAGCATCAGGCCAAACGCACGCATAACACACCTCCCCGCATCCCAGACGGGCATTTCCGCCCATCCTCACGCGCCGCAACCAGATCATAATCAGTCTACACCCAGTGCTGCCGCGTTTCCATGACGAGAAAGATGTTGAAAAGGCGCGGCCGGAGACAAGGATCGCGCTTTGCCCGAACGTCATCTGCGAAACGTCTGACCGGTATCTCCTTCCAGCCCGGTCCGAATGAACGAGCCTTGTCGTGGCGCGGTGTGCCGGCGGCCGCTTGTCCGACCTGAGGCCGGGACCAAGCCAGAGCGCATGCGCTTCAGTTCAGATCCCGGCCAGTTCGGGATTGGGGATGAGCGTGGACTTCACCGTCCTCATGGCCATGGCATCGTCTATGGCCTGGCCAAGGCAGGTCTCTGTGAAATCGTAGAGCGTCTGCATCTCATGGAAGGGATAGCGGTCCCGCGCTTGGTCAAGCATGTCGACGCCAAGCGGCAAATCGTTGGCCGTAAAGGCCCAGGAGCCGAGCACGGTCAGGTCCTTTGTGCAGATGCGGTGCCAATTGGTTTCTATCGCGCCCGCATCGGTGAACTGTCCCATTTCCACATAGCAGCCGCCATCGCGCAGGAACTCGATCCCTTCCGGACCGGCGCTTGGATGGCCGGAGCAATCCATGACGAGATCGGCTCCGAATCCGCCGACGATGCCGCGTACCTTGGCGATGCGTTCGACCGGCGTCGTGAACGCCTCAAGATCGACGGTCGCTTCCGCGCCGAACGCACGGGCGAGCCGAAGGCGCGGTTCCTCCGGCGCGCCGACAGCGATCACCCGTCCCGCACCCATCTCCCTGGCCGCCGCAATCGCGAGAATGCCGATCGGTCCCGTACCCTGGATGACGACGCTGGCATTCCACGGAAACGCACCGATTTTGCGGGCCCGGTTAAAGGCCCGGATACAGGAGGTAAGCGGTTCGGACAGGGCGCCGAGTCTGAGCGGCATGTCGTCCGGCAGCTTGTAGATCTTGGTGCCGGGCAGCATGCCCAAATCCACATAGACCATCTCGGCGAAACCGCCCCAGAGATGGGGCGCCTTATCGAAGCCGAGATAGCGGCCGTAATAGACGGGCGTCAGGCATTTGTTCGCGGTCTCGGGATAGTGGACGCAGTAGTAACAGCTTCCGCACGGCATGAGGGGCGGCAGCATCAATTTTGAGCCCACCTCCAGAGGCTTGCCCATGAAGTCCTCGGTGAGCTCTGAACCCTTCTCGACGATAATGCCCGCAAGCTCATGCCCTAGCGTGAACGGCCAGGGCAAAGGCTTTGGCCAATGGCCTTTAAGGATGTGCAAATCCGTGCCGCAAATCCCGCAGGCACCGATCTGCACCAGCGCCGCTTTCGAAGGGATAGCCGGGCGCTTGACGGTCCTGATTTCGGGCCTTGCGCCAGGTCCGGCAAAAGTCGCCACGCGGATACCAGCCATTCCCTTCTCCCTGTGTGTTCATTTTTGTTTTTCACTATTCTATCGGCCCCAAGCAGCGGCGCCAATGCAAACACCTTCTCCCAGGAAAACGGGCTAACGCGTTGGAAATCGGATGTTTTCGTGACGTTCTGCAATTTCACTTTAACGAGGGTATTCAGGAAGGAGCGATGATGAAGGTGGGTTTTATCGGATTGGGAAAAATGGGCGCGCCGATGGCCCGGAACCTGTTGAAGAACGGCGTCGGCCTCACTGTCGCGGACCTGGACCCGGAGGCGATCTCAGTCTTCACCGCAGACGGTGTTAAGGCCGCGGCAACGCTCAGCGAACCATCCAGTATCGACCTTTTGTTCCTGTCATTGCCGGATGAGCAAGTCGTCGGCGCGGCGCTTTTCGGCGAAGATGGAATCGCGGCCGCGCTGAAACCTGGATGCATCGTGGTGGATACGAGCACCATCGACTATGCCGCCGCGATCGACCTGGCGGCCCGGCTTGCCGAACAAAATGTGGCGATGCTCGATGCCCCGGTCTCCGGCATGGAGCCCCGCGCCATCGACGGAACGCTTACCATTATGTGCGGCGGCGATGAGGCAGCTTTTGAAACCGCCCTGCCCTTCCTGAAGCATATGGGCAACCGCATCGTCCATATGGGCGGCCCCGGAAAAGGCCAGTTGACGAAGCTCGTCAATCAGCTTCTCTACAACATCAACATGGCGGCCGTCGCCGAGGTGCTGCCCATGGCGGTAGCGCTCGGCCTTGACGCAGGGAAAATCGGCGCGGTCATCAACTCGGGGACAGGCCGGAGCCATGCGTCTGAAACCTTCATCCCCCGCATTTTGGAACGCAATTTCGAAGGCACCTATCCCTTGGGCAAAGCCTATAAGGACATGGTCACCGCGGCCGGCATCTCCGCCCGCGACGCAATCCCCATGCCGGTGCTCGCCGCAGCGACCGCCACCTATCAGACGGCGCTCAGAAACGGCCATGGCGGCAAGGGCAAGGGCAGCATGGCATTGGTTTTCGAAGAGCTGCTTGATGTCACCTGCAAAACAGAGCACCTCCAGCACAAAAACGGCTAAAGCTCGCCGCGCTCCTCAGCGCCGGTCACAGAGATATCGACCATGATGTCGCTTGCGATACGCTCAAGCTCCTGGCGCAGCACGTCTATTTCGAGACCTTCGGGAAGCAGCACCCAGGCTTCGGCGGTGAAGAGGTGGCCGCCAGCCATGCTCGCCGGCTCGATCTGCGTCTTCAATTCTTGAATGCTCACACCCTGCTGGCTGAGGGCTGTCGAAATATCGCGCATGATGCCCGGATGATCGCCGCCGGTCAGCTCCAGCCATACCCATTGGCCGGAGGGCAGCGCGGTTTTGCTGCCCTTGCGCACCGTGACAGCGATTCCGTCCTCACCAAGCGCCGCCAGGGCCAATTTGAACGGCTCGACCTCCGTCTCCGGGACCGTGACGCGGACGATGCCGGCGAAATCGCTGCCGAGCCTTGCCATCGAGCTGTCCACCCAATTCCCCTGATGACGGACGAGAAGTTCCGACAGCGTTTGCACCAAGCCCGGCCGGTCGGTTGCAATTACACTCAAAACCATATCGACAGCCATCGTTTCCCTCTTGTTCCGTTACGCTTTGTCCCGCCGGCAAGCCGGCGGAATGGCGCCAATCGAACGGCTGGGTGCATGCTTGTCAACCGCGGCCCAGGATTGCGCGACGCCGGCTGAACCCGGCTAGACCCAAACGAGGCGTAACGCGAGATGCGTCAATGCTGAGAGCAAAGAAGGACATGAAGTGCTGAAAATCGCCTGTAACAGCCCGCGACTATCCCGCAAATCTGCGCGTTGGGGCCACCGTCTATCGATCCGCCGAAATGGGAGCGCGGACCGCGCCTAAGGACACCGGGTTTTTGCCGTTGCGGCAAGCCGCCTTTTCATGCTGACTTCCATGGGACGGGCTGGATGACAAGGCCCATGTCTCGACCTTGAACAAACAAAAAGGGGAAGCCCGCATGGACATTTTCGATGCCGCAAGCCGCCCGACAAAACGGGGCAATCCGGAATGGTTCACCGGCACGGTGCTGCAAGATCCGATTATGGAGGCGCCCGGACCGGCGCGCGTGCGCGCCGTCAATGTCGCCTTCGAGCCGGGCGCACGCACCAACTGGCACACCCATCCCCTTGGCCAAACCCTCTATGTGATCTCAGGTGTCGGACGCATTCAAAGGCAAGGCGGTGGGGTGAAGGAAATCCGCGCGGGCGATACGGTCTGGATTCCGCCGGGCGAAAAGCATTGGCACGGCGCCGCCCCCGATCACGCCATGATCCATGTCGCCGTGCAGGAGCATCTTGACGGCAAGCACATCGATTGGCTTGAGCCCGTGTCGGACAGCGATTACGCGGCAACGCCTGCGGGTTGATGGCTGAACACTGCGCAATCGTCGCGCTCCGCTGCGCAAGGCTCGATACGCAAAAGCGGCGGATCGCGTTCATTTCCAACGATGCGCATGACAGCATGGTGATGATATCGCTGAACTATTTCGTCCGGGTCATCCGCGACGCCGGGCGCACGATCCCTGTGGATACGGCTTTACCGGGAAAGAAGCGCAAACGCGCGGCCGCACTTTGGAGCGCCGTCCCACCGAAGCGCCCAAACTGATCGGCCTTGAACCGAGCGGTATCAGAGAGGTGGTCGTCACACGCCTTCACGACGATCACGCCAGAAGGCGTTGCCGCACGCCTCGATCCCGCGCCAACCGGATAGCCGTCAATCGGCCGATGTGACGGCGGGACTCTTTCGCTTTTCGACCAGGGCATCGATGGCCGAGAGAACCGCATCGGGTCTGGCGTGATGGGGCATGTGCCCCACCCCCTCAAGAACCCTTAACTCGGCGCCCTCCACCTTTTCCGCCAAAGGGCCGGAATGAAGATGGCTCCAGATCACCTGATCGGCATCGCCGGTCATGACCGTCAACGGCACATCGAGTGTGTGATAACGCTCCGCCATCGCGGCAACGATGGGTTTGAGTTCAACAATATCCTGAGCGTTTGCCGTTATGGACGCCGGCCGCGCGTAAAGGGCGACACCCGCCTCCGAAGCATAGCCTTGCGGCACCGGATTGGGTGCAAAGGCTTTCTCGATGGCCGATTCCCGGCGCGCCAGATAGCCGGGCAAAAACAAGGTGTTGGCAAACAGAGGACCGAGGACGGGGACCGCCGCAACATCCTGGAACCAGCCGACGCCGCCCGGCCAGGGATGCGAAACGCCGGAGAGGAACAGGATGCCGCCGACATCGTCCGGATGGGCAAGGGCGTAGGCAAGCGCGACCGTCCCCGCAAAGGAATGGGCAACAAGGACGGGCCGTCTGACGCCGAGATCATCGAGAACCGCATGGACGATTTCGGCCTGGACCCGCGGATCGTGATCGTCGGCGCCGTTGCGCTCGCTCCAGCCATGGCCCGGCCTGTCGATCGCGATCGCATGATGGCGCCCGGCCACACGACCGAAAATCGAAGCCTGCCATTCGCGCACATTGCTTGAGGCGCCATGCAGCATGACGACGGGCGCACCTTCCCCGGCCTCGAGGAGATGAACACGTCTGTCGTTCAGTTCGAGGAAACGCCCAAGCGGTGGATAGCTGTCTTCCACGTGGACGACCCAGGCCCGCGTTCCGAGCCAAAGCAAGGCCAGAGCCAAAAAAGGCATGCAGAGGATGAAAAGAATGATCCGGTAACGGCTGGCCATCGCAAGCCCTCATCAAGCGAAGCGGCGCACCCGCTCCGTCTCCGTCCTCTACATAGAGCCGGCTTGCCGGGTTCCGAGATGAGAGCCGGATCATATCGAAGTGAACCGGTCATTGCCGCCAACGCACGCCGGGCGCGCTCCTTCACGCCACAAAAAGTTCACAACGCGGCGATAACGATTGTCTGCGCAACGGGGGAGTATCACGCCTTTGGATCGTGTTGCGATGACTTGGAGGAAAAGCATCGCAGCGGGAAAACCGAAAGCCAACGAACAATTCCGGAAAACTCAAAGGTCATGTTGCGTTGAGTGTCCTTTTGCGCCGTTGAATCCCAACACGAAAGGAACATCCAATGGGAAAACGCTGGCTCGTAAGAACGGTTGCGGTCTTTGCTCTTGGAGCTGCTCTTCCGCACACAGCCGCCGAGGCCCAAGCCCCTCTTGAGGTCGTGGTGACACCCGTGCCGATGGTTCTGCCCGATCCAGACACCTACACCGAAGGCGACCGCGTTGAAGGTGATGCGCTTGTCGACGTGTTCCTTATGGGCGTTATCTGGCAGTCCCGCGGCGACAGCGGCATTGGCACCGTACAATATCAAGGAAACGGCACCGTATCGGGCGTCTGGAATGAGGAGGCCGTCAACGGCATCTGGTACTGGGACAACACCGAACGCACCGCGCTCTGCACCGAATGGGCACAGCCTATCATCCGGGGCGGCCACATGGACTGCTACTGGATCCACCCAAAAATCGACAATGAGACCGGTGAAATCCTCGGCTACACCGTCGACGGTTCTTACACGCCTTAGATAACGCCACGCCTGCGTTTCAAGTCACGATAAAGCGCTCGCCATTCACTCAGCGGCGAGCGCTGCTTTTACGGTGTCGCTGTCACCGCTTGAAGCGGTCAAAACATGCCTGAAAAGGCTGCCATAGCCGGGCGCGACCTCATTCACGCCGAGCATGCGCAGACAATCCGCAAACGTCGCTTGATTGGCCGAGATCACAGGCTTTCCGAGATCGGCTTCGAGCTTTTCCAGATTTTCGACGCTGCGAAACCCCGTGCAGGAGATGAACACCGCTTCGGCTCGGTCGCTGTCGACCTCTTTCGCCCTGCGGAGGGAGACCTCCGGCGCGCACTCCTGAATGTCGGCGGTCAACACCAAGCCGCCGCCCTTCCAATTGGTCACCTCGAAGCCGAGCGCGTGCAGATAATCGACCTCAAGCTGCGTCACCTCGTCGATATAGGGCGTGGCCATGGCAATGCGCTGAACACCCAGCACCCGCAAAGCACGGACAACGGCGGTCGTGGTGGTGGTCGCCTGAACGCCCGTCTCGTCCTCCATGATCTTGACGAGGCGCTCGTCATAGCCGGGTCCGCCGACAAAGCTGCCCGACGTGCACCCGAACGCGATAACCCCGACCCGGCCCATGGCGATCTGCCGGGCCGAGCGCGCCGCATCGTGCTCCATGGCGAGAAGGCTGTCAGGTGTGACGTCCTTCAGTTCGATCCGGTTGGCATGGGTCGTCACACCGTCCGGCGCCATGCGCTGGAATTCCGGTTCCATGGTGGAGTTGGCCGTCGGCAGGACGAGGCCAATCCGCCCGCGCCGTCCATACATGGCCGGTCTTCCCCTATTCCGCCGCTTCTTTCGGCAGGCTTTCTTCCCTGACGCCATGGGCGAGCATATCGGCCACAACGCCGTCCTCCATTCCGATCTGAAGAGCGTCGTTGAAGCGGTTGAAGAAACCGCAGAGCGCCGTGCGAAGTGTAAGTTCGACGATCTGCTCCTCGGTGAAGTGCTCTTTCAAGCGGTCGAACATCCCATCGCGGATGTACTGGAAATTGTTGGTCACCTGCACGGCGTAGTCGCGCACAAGCGTGTCCACCTCATCGAAGCCCGGCACTTCCGGCTCCAGGATGTTCTCGACCGCCTCGGTGCTGAGCCCTTGATCGATAAGGCGCGGCGCGTGGTGCGCGACGCAATAACGGCACTCGTTGAGCTTCGACACGACGACGAGCGCGATCTCCAGATAACGCTTCGGCAGAACCTGTTCCTCGGCAAGCTCCAGGAGAAGGCCCATGACATGCCGCAGCGCGGGTGGGCGGTGCGCAAACACCTTCACCTGATTGAGAAACGGCCCGTACTCGGTTGCAAAACGCTGATAGGTTTCGCGGGCGTTTTCAGGAACTTCATCGATTTCGATATCGCGAACGCGGGCCATCACTGTTTCTCCCTGTCTGTCATGTTTTCACGCCGCCGCCGGTCAGAATTCCAGCCGCTCGATCACAACGTCTTTGCCATCCCGGATCTCGGCCAGCTGGAAATCGCGGCCGAGCACCATGCCCTCTTCATCGAACTCGATCGACGAAGAAGCGCCGGAATAGTTGATTTCCTCGCCCGCCCTGATCGCGGCAAGACCATCGGTCACATTGTAAACGGTCTTCTTGCCCTCGCCGGTGGTCACGTCCCAGATGGCCTTCGCGATCTCGGCGGTGTCTGTCGTGCCCGCTTTTTCCATGGCAAGCAGCAGAACCGACATCTGGTCGCGTCCCGCCGTGCCGAAGGGATGCTGGACGCTGCCAGTGTCCTCAAGGCCGGCTTCCGTCAGATATTCCTTGTAGGCTGGGCTTGTGATCGGCGGCACGGGGACACCGTGAATGATGCCGTTCGCGGCATCGCCGATCACGTCCTTGAAGGCGGGCGTCGTCGCAATCGAAACCGAGATGACCTGGCCTTCGTAACCCTGCCGGAAAATTTCCTTATAGACCGACGTGAAATCGGTCACATAAGCCGGAATGAAGACGGCTTCCGGGTCCTCGCCGATAAGCTGCGTCACTTCGGAGCGGTAAGAAGCCTGACCGCCATTATAGTAGAACGGCTCGACCAAAATTTTGTCTCTTCCGACCACCCCGACGAAACCGTCGATCATGGAGCCGGTGAAGTCGTTGTTGAGCGCCATCACGTTGAAGGTCTCAAAACCGCGGCGTAGCGACAGATCGCCGATTGCGCGGCCCCAGACCGGGCTTAAAGCCTGGAAGTTGAAGACGAGGCCCTTTTGATCCCGTGCCGGAATATCGGCGGACGAGGATGTGCACATTTGGATGACGCCCGCTTCCTGGCAACGCGGCATGATGCCGAGCGTGACCGACGAGGACCATGTGCCGAGAATGCCAAGCACCTTGTTCACATTGATGAGCTTGTCCGCGGCGCGCACCGCCGTTTCCGGGTTGGTCTCCGAGTTCTCCTGAAAAAGCCGTATCTCGCGCCCAAGCACACCGCCCTGACTGTTGACGAGATCGGCAACGCGCTTGTGCGATGCGGTGATGTTGGGGCCGAACGGTCCGCCACCGCCGGTGTTGGGCGTCAGACTGCCAATACTGATTGCCTCGTCCGCCCGCAGGATCGTGGGTGCGGCAAGCGTCATGGCCACGGCAGCTGCACCGCCCTTGAGGGCCGTTCTGCGTGAAATCGCATTCTGCATGATGGTCGTCCTCATCGCTGTTTGAACCGGTTATCGCGCTCTCAAGCGTTTGATGTTTGCGTTTCGGTTCGGCCGCTTTCTTGAGAGCCTTTATACGTGAAGCGCTGTTCGGGTAGGAGTCCGCCCTGCTTCACTCGCAAAATTATGATCAGAAGCGTCCCGATCAGGATGATCCTCAAAGCAGACAGCTTTTCGGCATCCAGAATATCGACGAAATCGCCTATGAAGCGGGTGCCCTCCAGAATGGTCATCACGATACCGGCCCCGATCAGGAGCCCCCAATTGTTCCCCGCGCCACCGACAATCACCGACATCCAGATGAAGATCGCGACCATGGGCATGAAGACCTCAGGCGAGATGTTCTGGACATAGTGGGCGTAAAGCGCGCCCGCCGCGCCCATGAAAGCACCGCCGATGGCAAACACCGTGACGCGGTGAAGAAGGACGTTCTTGCCAAGCACCTCAGCGACCACATCGTCCTCGCGGATGGCGCGAAGCGTCCGGCCCAGCGGTGCGCGCCTTATGCACTCGACGACGATGAAAGCGAGCGCCACGACGGACGCCACGAGGATCAGATAAACGATGGGATAGAGTTCACGGTCGAACATGCCCGCAAAAGGCCGTGCATCGATTTTCAACCCGCGCGGCCCTTCGGTGATCTCGTCCTCGTTCAAGGCGATCAGCCGCATGATCTCCCCGAAGCCCAGCGTGACGATCGCGAAAAAATCCTCGCGCAATCGGAGCGATAAAAGCGCGATAAGCCCGCCCGCGACAAATCCCGCGGCCACCGCCGTTGGCATCGCAAGCCCGACAGGCCAGCCGAGCTTTGCCGTCAGCAATCCGCTTGTATAGGCCCCGAGCGCATAGAACCCGGCGATCCCGAAATTGACCATTCCCGTCATGCCCCATTGCAGATTGAGGGCAAGCGCCAGGATCATGAAGAAGCCGGTGAAGGTGAGCATGGAGACGAGATAGGCGGTCATGAGGTACCCCTGCCTCCCCTATTTCTTGATTTCGGGCCGGCCCAGGAGCCCTTGCGGGCGCACCAGCAGAAGAATAGCGATAATCACGAAACCGACGCCGATCTTATAGGTCGAAGGCAAGATAAGAACCGTCAGTTCCTCCGCCAGTCCGACGAGCAGGGCGCCGAGCATTGCGCCATAGGGCGAACCGATACCGCCCAGGATGGCGGCTGCGAAAATCGGAATGGTCAGGTACCAGCCGACGAGTGGTTCGATGACGAGATCGAGTCCCGCGAGCACGCCCGTGAGGCCGAAGAGCATCCCGCAATAGAGCCAGGTCAGAAGGATAATCCAGCCCGTATCGATACCGCGCACCTGGGCAAGCATCGGGTTGTCCGCCGTCGCCCGGACCGCCTTGCCCGTGCGGGTGTATTGCAAGATGAGATGGGTGATCGCCGCGATGGCGATGGCCAGCACGATGATTTCGATCTGCTCTTGCGTGATCCTGATATCCCCGAAGCGGTATGGCCGCTGTAAAGGCAGATCGAAACCGCGCACATCGGCACCGTAGAAGAGGCGCACGATATGTTCGAGAATGAGGGTGAGCGCGATAGACAGGACGAGCAGCGTCACCGGCCCGCGGCCCTGCATCGGACGGAAAACAAGGGCATCCGACAGCCACACGACAACCGCGGTGCCGATCATGGCGGCAATCGCGGCGAGCCAGATGGGCGCCCCGAGATCGACATTCACGGCGTAGGCGAAAAAAGCGCCGACCGTGATGTAGCCGCCGATCGCGAAATTCGGAAAACGCATCACCCCGAAGATCAGCGACAGCGCGATCGCCGGCGGTGCGATGAGGGCGGCATTGACAAGCCCATTGACGAGGATTTGCCAGCTCATACGCGGCTCCCAAGATAAAGCTCCGAAATCTCCTTGTTCTGGAGAAGGTTGTCGGCCGCATCTTCAAGCGCGACCTTGCCCGCCGCCATCACATAGCCGCGCCGCGAGATTTTGAGCGCCTGGATGGCGTTTTGCTCAACCATGAGAACGGCGACGCCCGTTTGGTTGACGCCTTTGACGATCTCAAACATCTGTTCCACCATCGTGGGCGAAAGCCCGGCTGAGGGCTCATCGAGAAGAAGGACGCGCGGTTCCACCATCATGGCCATGCCGAAAGCGACCATCTGGCGCTGACCGCCAGAGAGGTTCCCGGCCCGCACATGGCGGCGCTCCGCCAGAACCGGAAAAAGAGCATGGACCTTGTCCAGCCTTTCATCTTTACGGTCCTGATCGGTCCAGGCGCCCATTTCGAGATTCTCGGCGACGGTCAATTGGCGGAAGACGTTCGCCTCCTGCGGCACGAACGCGATCCCCCGCCGCGCAACGGCAGGCGCGGGCAAACCGCCGATCTCTTCATCGCCAATCGCGACAGTGCCGAGCCGCGGGCTCAGCAACCCCGCGATGGTCTTGATCAACGTGGACTTGCCTGCACCATTCGGACCGATGACCGTTACGATCTCGCCGGGCCGCGCCTCAACCGATACGCCATGGATGATGTCGCCACGGCCATAACCCGCATAAACGCCGGAGGCGCGCAGAATCGCATCCGCCATCATGCCGCACCCCCGAGATAGGCTTCGATCACGCGGGGATCTGAACGGACCTCATCGAACGAGCCTTCCATGAGATGCCGGCCTTCCGTCATCACGATCACCGGATCGCAGAGCGCGGCAATGAGATCCATGTCGTGCTCGACGATCATGAACGTCTTGCCGTGGTCACGGTTCAATTCAACGATCATATCGCGCAGGGTCTGCATCAAGGCCGGGTTGACGCCCGCCCCCGGCTCATCGAGGAGGATGATGGAGCATTCGATCATTAGTGTGCGGGCAAGTTCCAGAAGCTTTTTCTGACCGCCCGAAAGATTGGCCGCATACTCATCGCGCAAAGGCTCAAGCCGGGAAATCTGAAGCACCTCGAGCGCACGCTCATAGACTGCATCATCGGACCGGCGGACCGCGCCCGGTTGAAAGAAAATCGCCGGAAGGCGCTCGCCCAGTTGCTGCTGCGGCGCGAGCATAAGGTTTTCCAGAACGGTCAGCCGCCCGAACTCGCGCGAAAGCTGGAAGGTGCGGATCATGCCCTTGCGTGCCCGCTGATAGGGCCTGAGCTTTGTGATGTCTTCGCCAAACAGCGTCACAGAACCGCTGCTTGAGCGGTCGACTCCGGTCACAAGGTTGAAAAGCGTCGACTTGCCCGCGCCATTCGGTCCGATAAGACCCGTGATTGAGCCTTCGCAGAGGGAGAACCGCATATCGTCGACCGCACGGACGCCGCCAAACCTGCGGGTCAGCCCCTCTGCGGAAAGCAAGACGCGCGGATCGTCCGGGCCGACCCGGTCATGTGGGCTGACAAGGCTCATGGCGTGCTTGGAAACCGTTTGGAGGACACAGACCGGGGCTCAGAGACTGTTGGGAATGAGCATTATTGTTGAAACATTTGCAGTCTAACAAACACACTTTTGACGCTGGCCCAACCACTGGCAGGCGTCAAATAACATCAATTGCGGCGCTAATCTGTGCATCGGCTACACCTTTCCACCGACGAAGGCGCTCATTTTTTATGGTTTCACGGAATTTTGACAGCAAGTGACTGTGCCTGCGGCAAAATTCGGATTCCGCGAAACAGCCGATGTTTTTGGGCGGCGGGCGCCCAATATACTGCAAGGGAAAGTACTGATCTCACTTTACGGCAAGCCAGAACCGCAATGACCGATAGGCAGGACTTGAACGTGCTCGGCGATCCGATGATGCCCTGTTCCATGAACCCGCTCACCGGCTACTTCAGGGACGGTTGCTGTACAACCGGCCCACACGATGTGGGCAACCATGTGGTTTGCGCTCAGGTCACCAAAGAGTTCCTCGAGTTTTCAAAGGAGCGAGGCAACGACCTCATTACCCCTCAGCCCGAACTCCAATTTCCGGGTCTGAAACCGGGTGACCGGTGGTGCCTTTGCGCGGCACGCTGGAGCGAGGCGCTGGAGGCGGGTGTGGCGCCGCCCGTCATATTGCGCTCAACCCACGAAGCCGTGCTCCACCATATTTCTTTTGGCGACCTCAAACGCCACGCGTTAGACATTAGTTAGCTTCGAAGGGTCACGACCATGAACGCGCCCGAGCGCAATACCGCCTTTTTCACCTTCGACAACTCCTATGCCCGCCTGCCCGAGCGGTTTTTTGCGCGCCTGCCGCCAACGGCCGTGAAAGCGCCCCGCCTTGTGCGCATCAATGAAGCGCTTGCGCGGCATTTAAATCTCGACCCGGATGCACTCGCTTCCGAAGAAGGCGTTGCGGTGCTTTCTGGAAGCCGCATTCCCGATGGCGCCGACCCCATCGCCATGGCTTATGCGGGCCACCAGTTCGGAACGTTCGTGCCGCAACTGGGCGATGGGCGCGCTATTCTGCTTGGCGAGGTGATCGGGCGCGACGGCGTGCGCCGGGATATTCAATTGAAAGGCTCCGGCCGCACGCCCTTCTCGCGCATGGGCGATGGCCGGGCTGGCATCGGCCCGGTGCTACGGGAATACATCGTCAGCGAGGGCATGGCCGCGCTTGGCATTCCGACGACGCGGGCGCTCGCCGCCGTCACAACCGGCGAGCCGGTCATGCGGGAGGCCATCCTTCCAGGTGCGGTGCTGACCCGCGTCGCGCGGAGCCATATCCGGGTCGGCACCTTTCAATACTTCTCCGTCCGCAAGGACCACGACGCCGTCCGGGCGCTCGCCGACCATGTGATCGCACGTCACTATCCGGAGGCCCGCGAAACGGAAAACCGCTACCGCGCGCTGCTCGATGCGGTCGTCACAAAACAGGCGGCCCTTGTCGCGCAATGGCTCAATGTCGGCTTCATTCACGGCGTCATGAACACAGACAACATGTCCATTGCGGGCGAGACCATCGACTACGGCCCCTGCGCCTTCATGGACACCTATCACTCCGGCACGGTCTTCAGTTCCATCGATCACATGGGCCGCTACGCCTATGGCAACCAGCCGGGGATCGCCCATTGGAACCTCTCCCGCCTCGCTCAGGCCATGCTCTCCATTCTCGGCGACGACGAAGAGGCGGCCATTGCCGAAGCCCAGGCCTCCATCGACGCGTTCCCCGACCTTTTCGAGGCGGCATGGCTCGACGGTCTGCGCGCCAAGCTCGGCTTTGAAAAAGCCGGCAGTATAGACTTTGATTTCGCGAAGGATTTTCTCGAACGCATGGCAGACAACGAAGCGGATTTCACCCTCGTTTTCAGGCGCTTGAGCATGCTTGCCAATGAGCCGGGTCAGGCGGATGAATCGGTTTCTGAGCTTTTCAACAAACCAGCGGATTTCCATGATTGGGCAAAGGCTTGGCGCAAGCGCTTGAATCATGAAATGAGCACTGAGTGCACTCGCCAGGCAGCGATGAAAGCCGTCAATCCAGCCTATATCCCGCGCAATCATCTGGTCGAGGAAGCGCTTCAATCGGCCCATCGAGACGACTACGAGCCGTTTGAAGATTTGCTTGCCGTCCTCGCCCGGCCCTATGACGGCGAGCAGGCATTCGAACGCTATGCAAAGCCGCCCCGTCCCGACCAGGTGGTCCATCAGACCTTCTGCGGGACGTGACTGCTTCGCCGCCGCTGACGCGGCCTCTTTAGACCGGCGCGAGAATGGCCGCTTCGGCCTCTTCAAAAAATTTTGCTAAGCGGGCGACCGGCTATCGTCCCTAAGCACAGCGCTATAAGCACTTTTCAGGCGCACAAGACGATCACGTGCCGTCTCTGCTGGATCGGAGGCGATTCAGGAGATAAGGACCGTAAAATAAATATCCTGGGTTTCGGGGGCGGGCCATTTGAACCGCCCCCTCCTGCCGCTATGACCACCAAGGGCGGCCGCGGTGTCCGACTGGAAACGAAACGAATGCAGATCAACGCAGACTTCTTGGAACGCGCCGCCGTGCATGCAGCAAAGCTCGATTGGACCCCTTCGCCGATGCCGGGCGTCGACCGGCGTATGCTCGACCGGATCGGCGATGAAGTCGCACGCGCCACGAGCCTCGTGCGCTATGCGCCGGGCAGCGCCTTTTCCGCACACATCCACGGCGGAGGCGAAGAGTTCCTGGTCCTCGATGGTGTCTTCCAGGATGAGCACGGAGACTTCCCAGCAGGCAGTTATGTACGCAATCCGCCGACCTCAAGCCACACGCCGGCTTCCGGGCCCGGCTGCGTCATATTCGTGAAGCTGCACCAGTTCGCCCCCGGTGACCGCAAGCATGTCCGCATCGATGCAAACGCGGCAACCACCGTCACCGTGGCCAGCCGGCCGGGCGTTATGATTGTCCCGCTCTATGCCGATGCGCGCGAGGATGTCCGCGTCGAGCGCTGGGCGTCAGGCGCCGAAGTCGTCCTCAAACCCGATGGCGGCTTTGAGGCGCTGGTGCTTGAGGGCAGCTTTACCGAATGCGGCGAACAGTTCGAAAAGCATTCATGGCTACGCCTTCCGAAAGGCAAAGCTTTAATTGCCACCGCCGGTCCGGGCGGCGCAAAACTCTGGATCAAAACCGGTCACCTGAAGGTCACGCCAACAGGGCCGGTCAATGCCAGTGCCCGTTCTTAAAGCTTCAACTCGCCGAACCGTTGCTCATATTCCTGCATGCGCGCATGCAGGAGTGCAAGAAAGCGCTTCGCCGCATAAGGCGTCAGCACCATCCGGTTGGTGAGCCGGACGGTCAGCTCCGATGTATCCACAAGGTTCCACGTTTGGTTCGTTCCAAATAGCAGCGCGAACTCTTCACGCGTCGATATGACGTTGACCACGTTGGCGAAGGCCGTCTCCATGTCGGAGTCGTCCCAGATGACTCTGTTCGGTACAGCGCCGTTATCCTCGGTTTCCGTTTCCGTTTCTTCGACCGCCGGCGCCGTGTTGGCGTTTTTCTTCGCTGCCATCATGTCCTCGTTCCTTGATCTATCGAATCGCCGCCGAACCCCTTGCTGTCATTCGAACATGCCAGTGACAGCAAAGTGTTAAGGACAAAGTAAGACGCCTGAAAAAGTGACAGGGGGGCATGACCGCCCCCGGCGCTCTCAAATGGCGAATGTCCGCCTCAGCCATCGCCAAAATGTTCCGGTTCCCGTCGAAGCGAGCCCACCGGCGGAAGCCGGATGCGTTGCGCCGTCTCCGGAAACCGCCTCAAAGGTAAGCACCGCGGTGTGCGTCAAGCTGCCGCTCATCATCCGGCCGCAAACGGAGAGACGTTGAACCGCGCCCCACCGGGTTGGCGACGTCAGCACGAGGTTGTCGAAATGCCCCTTGAGCCTGAGGGAATCGAGAGCAACCGCCAAGGTTTCCTTGTCCCGGAAGATATTCCGTAAGGATTGGCCGATAAGGCCGGTGGCGCGCGTGGCTAGAATTTCCGCCGCGAACTGGTTGGCAAATGACACCTTGCATCGCGGGAACTCGATAAACAGCAGCCCTTGCGGGATGCTGTTCAACAAGGTGGTGGTTGTCTTGGCAACCTGCGCGATGTTCTGCCTTTGCATTTGCTGCTGGAGACGGTCAGCATCCGGACTGGCTGCGGTCTCCGATGGCCGCGCATCATGCCGCTTGCCCGAAATCATCTCGTGCACGGAGCTATTCGCTTTACCGTCGATGGCAGCGTATTCCGGTTTCTCATTCGCCGTCCGATCGATCGCTTCGATCATAGCAATGACACCCAAGCGGTCCTGCCTAAGAGACCGCCAGGGGACAAAGGTGCGGTTGAACCGAATCCGCTTGCCATTCGGAAACGCGAATGCTTCGCCCTTGACCGCAACGGCGCCGCCACCGCTGCAGACCTTGGCATGCTCTGCTTTCCAGCGTTCCGGTGTGTTCGGGATGACCTCGCAGTGCAGTTTGCCGCTGAGTTGCGGAACCGCGCGCAGCTTGAAAAGATCCACCCAGCGCGGGTTCGCCGCAAGATAACGCATATTCCCGTCAAGGACCGCGATCGCGGCCGGCGAATGCTTCATGAGGGTGGTGATCACCTCGCGCTGGCGTTCGCTGTTGAGGCCGGCCCGGGTTTCCTCTGTAACGTCACGGAAAACGCCGAACAGTTCGGCTACCTTGCCGTCCGGCCCAAGGCGGCACTCACCTATGCTTTCAACGAGCCGGATCTCTTTTTCGGGACCGCGCTGCAACCGCAGAACGGAGCGGTAACCGTGCCCCGTCCTGATCGCCGTCTTGACCATATTGCTGACGATCTCAACGTCATCTGGATGATAGTAAGTGACGGCCTTCTTGACGTTGATAGGCCCTTCTTCCGGTAAAAGCCCATGGATTTCAAAGACCTCCGGGCTCCAATAGCAGTTTCCGCTTGTGATATCGAACCGCCAAAAGCCAATCTTGTGGTAGGCGCGGAGCAATCCCGAGAGTTCACCGGGCTTGGCAAACTCTTGGTATTCATCCGAAACAATTCCTTCCCCAAACTCTCGAAAACACACTTCCAATGCATCATCATACATCGCGGCTCTCATCGATTGCAGATCACAAGATACGAAATGAAGAAAATGAGAATATAAAATTTGCAAAAACACT
>JAKSCL010000075.1 GCA_022360615.1 Hyphomicrobiales bacterium | reverse complement strand
TATGACGAGAGTTTGAGTAGGTCTTGCCTATCAACCTCCCAAACCGCACCCTCTTGGAAGTCGCTGTTCTTGTAGAGGGAAAGGAGTGCTGCAAGCGTCTCAGCCGTCATGACATCATAAGCCGACTTCGGGTCGATCATATTGCGGATCACTCTGCTTAGGGTTCCGTCAATCGGCTGATAAAGCATTTTAAAGCCATCGAAGGCGCGCTGCTCAATGGCTCTGAAATCGAAAAGCGTTACTTCAAAATGAAGGTCGCTTTTTAGAATCCGCTGATAGGTGTGATTGAGGTTACGTCGCCTGCCTTCGAGCAATTGGAGGTAAAACTGTACGTCGGATAACAGAATGCCGGTGATTCCATATTTTTCGTTGTTGTCCCGGGACACATCGAGAATCTGCTCGACATGGCGTTCCGCCGTGTTGCGGTCGGGAGCAACGGTCTGGCTGAAATATATCAATCGCGATAGTGGCATTGCTTTCCCCGCTTCGTTTTGAGATTGCCCATAGCCCCAATCCATTTGTCCGTCAGTTCGCCCGCACGTTTTCCAGGAAACGCTGAGCGGCGTCGCCGAGTTCATCGCTGATCGATGTCAGTTCGCCAGTGATGGTGTGCAACTCATTGGCCGCCTGGTCGGTTTCAGCACTGGCATCGCGAACGGAAACGATGTTCTGCGAAACATCCCGGGTGCCGTTTGCGGCCTCATGCACATTGCGGCTGATTTCCCGGGTTGCGGCACCTTGCTCTTCCGCGGCTGACGCCACATTCGAGAGCATCTCGGAGATGACGTTAATGCGCCCTGTCACCGTTTCGATCTGCTTCACCGTCATATCGGTGATGCCTTGCACCGAATCGATCTGACGACTGATTTCCACCGTTGCCTTTGCGGTTTGCTCCGCGAGTGCCTTTACTTCATTGGCGACGACGGCAAATCCTCGGCCCGCATCGCCCGCGCGGGCCGCCTCGATAGTCGCATTAAGCGCCAAAAGATTGGTCTGCTCTGCGATATCGGAGATCACTTTCACGATGTCGCCGATGCGTTGCGAGTTCTCCGCGAGCGCGTTTGCCTGGACCTTCGTTTCATCGGCGATCTCTGTCGCTTCATGGGTCATGCCGCTTGAGGTTGCGACCTGTTCGCTGATCTCATTGATGGAGACGGCGAGTTCCTCCGCAGCAGTTGCGACCGCCTGCACATTCGATGTCGCCTGTTCGGCGGCGGCTGAAACCGAGGTCGACCGGTTCTGCGCATCGGCCGCCACGCTGGACAGCCTTTCGGTGAAGCTGCGCGCCTGGTTGACGGCGCCGGTTACTTTTTGAACCGAGGATCCGACAAGCTCGGCGAGGTGCTCGCGCTCCGTCACATCGTCCCAGACGATCATGGGACCGACATAGTTGCCGCCATTGTCCAGGATTGGAGAGACTTTGATGGAAAAGCGCCGGCTACCGACCGCAACCCGGCTCCTGATGGGCAGGTTGTTCGGATCGGAAAGCATACGCCGCTGATGGCCCGGATCCTTGTGGAAGGCATCTATCGATGTGCCCACGAGATCATCCATGGAGACCGGCATATCTTTTTCCATGGATCTGGCGGTTTTACGCATCTCCGGATTCGCGAAGGTGATTTCGAAGTTTTTGGCCGGATTCGCGACCATGATTGGGATTGGAAGCTGTTCGATCATTTGCGCTTGTGTGAAGGCCGAGTGCACGCTTTGACGCAAGCTGGCGGCCGCCTCCATCATCTGGCCGATTTCATCGTTGCGGCCACCGCTCTCGATGGAGACGTCCGTTTCGCCCGCTTTGAGAGCATCGAGAATGTGCGTCACTCTACCGATCGGCCCGATAATGGCGCGGGTCACCAGAAATGCCGCCATGACACCGGTGAGAACGCCGATCCCTGCCACTATAGCAATGATCATCTTCTGATCTGCGAAAGACCGGGAAAGGGCCGGGCCGATCGTGTTCTGCCGGTCGAGGGTCGTGTCCGCCAGAAGGGAAGCGGCTTCCAGCATCTTCGGGCCGAGCACGTCCAGTTCGCTGACCAGGATCGGATTGCGGGCTTCGATCAGCGCCACGGTCTGCGCGAAGGCCTCGGTGTAGCTTTTCAGATCGGCCTGAACCTCGCGCGCAAGCCCACGGCGGGCGGGGTTCTGAAGTTCTCTGAAAAGCTGTTCCGTTGCACGCCGCGCTGCCTCGAGTTCCGCAAGCGTGCGATCCCGCACATTTGCTTCGTTGCGGAGCAGGTAAGTGCGGCCATAATAGCGCGCAAGCATGAGATGTTCTTGAACCTTTCCGGCATGGAAAGCGGCTTGGAGATCGTTGTCCCGGTAGGCGCTTTCCATGACCGAGGTAACTTTCTTGCGCATTTCCGGGCCGAGCTGATCGAGAACGGTTTTGACGATGGCATCGTGTTCCCCGTGCAGGCGAAGCGCTTCGGCAAAACGGTTTGCATAGGTCTCGGCATCGGTGACAATTGTGTCGAAGCTGCCTCTCATTTCCGGATCGGTGATGAGGGCATGTGCTTTTGTCCGCGCCTCGGTAAGGCGAGCAATGTTTTCCTCGACGATCTTGAGCGCGTCTTCATTGTGAACGGCGCGGAACTTCATCACGTTGAACCGGGCTGAGAGCACATTTTCCTTCATTTCAGAAAGGGCGATGGATTCCCGGGCTGTGCTCCGGTAGTCGGTGAAAGCGCCTCCGCCGCTAAATGCGGCCCATATACCGATTGTTGCGACCGTCACGAGAGACAGGAGGACGAGGCCGAAACCAAAAGCAAGTTTTTGGCGAACACTGATCGAAATGAAGAAGGTCTTCACGCGCTCCACTCCCAGCTGAGATAGTGAGAACGCACTACCAAACGTTTAGGTTAACGTTTGGTTAAACTCCAAGAATAACGAACATTATGCCGCAATGCTACTTTGCCGATAACTTTTAAAATATTGCAACTTAGGCGTAAATCTCAAGTCTGTCCCTGAGCTGATTCAACAAAATTAACAAGTATAGATTTACTTTTGGTAACGCCTTTGAAATTTGGCGCAAATTTAGAAAATTTTTCTAAATTATCTTTTCACAATCGCTGTGCGATCGACTTGTTTTGAAAGACCGCAAGCAAAGACATCTATGATTTATCATCGGTCCGCACAGGCCCAGCACGAGGCCCAACGGCTGGCTCGAATCAGGATCGATGCTGTTCCGTCGCAACCAAAATGGGCATTTTGAATATGCGCTCTGCATCTTCCTATCGCGATTATGGCTGCGCGCTAAAAGCGCCTTCCATGGCTAGGCTCTCAGTATCCCGCCGGTTGCCTTAGTGACGGCTGAGATGATTTTGAAAGAGACGGCTTCGATCTCGTCGTCGTTCAGGGTCTTTTCCCGCGGCTGCAATGTGACTTCGATGGCCAGCGATTTTTTCCCGGCTTCGATGTGCCCGCCTTCATAGACGTCAAAAAGACGAACCCCCGCAATCAGGGCCTTGTCGGCCCCTTGGGCCGCCCGCAGAAGTTTTTGCGCTTCGACGTCCTGTTCCACAACAAAGGCGAAATCGCGGGTCACCGGCATGAGGTCGGACACCTCGAAAGACGGTTTCGACCGGCTCGCCTTTTGTTTGGGCTCGGGAAGCGCGTCCAGAAACACTTCGAAAGCAGCCATCGGTCCTTCTGCATCGAGCAGGTGCAGTGTTCGTGGATGTAGTTCGCCGAAATGGGCAAGCACGTTTTTCGGCCCAAGGCATAGGATGCCGGAGCGGCCCGGATGATACCAATCGGGCGCACGCGCGATCACCTGCAGCTTGTCTGTAGGGCCGCCAAGCGCCGCAATCAGCGCCAGCGCATCGGCCTTCGCATCGAAAACGCCTGGCGCTCCGGCAGCGCCATTCCAATGGCGGCCTGTGCGTTCATGACGGGAAAGCCCGTGGCGCACGCCGCCTGCCGCCCGCGCCTGATCCTCCGGCCGGTCGCCGGAGAAGATTTGACCGACCTCGAAAAGTGCTGTGTCGGAATAGCCGCGGTCGGCGTTCCTTTTGGCGGCCAGCACAAGGCCGGCCAAGAGGCTCGGCCGCATATCTGAAAGATCTGCGGAAATCGGATTGGCGAGTTTGATGGACCCAAGGCCGCCGCCAAAGGCCTTTGCCGCCTTTTCCTCGATAAAAGACCAGGTGACCGCTTCAACAAAACCACGGGCGGCCAACAGCCGTCTGGCCGTGCGTTCACGCCGCTGGCCCAATGTCAGAACATCCTGGGTGACTGCTGAAAGCGGCTTCATCGGTGTCGAGGGTACGCGATCGACGCCGATGATCCGGACCACCTCTTCCACGAGGTCTGCAGGGCCATGGATGTCCGGACGCCATGAAGGAACCGCCACTTTATACGGTGCTTCGGCGCCGGCCATCCAGAAGCCGAGCCGTGTCAGGATGTGCTTGATCTCGACGGTATCGAGGGTCAGCCCAGTGAGGCGGTTTACTTCTGCGGAGTCGAAATCGATGATCCGTTCGGCATCCGGAACTGTTCCGGCAATGTGGATGTCTGATGGTCCGCCGCCGCACAATTCGATGACCATCGCCGTCGCCATTTCAATGCCCGAAAGCGTGAAGGCCGGGTCGACGCCGCGCTCGAAACGGTAGCGCGCATCGGAATTGACGCCGAGCTTGCGGCCAGTCCGGGCAGTGGTGATGGGGTCCCAAAGCGCAGATTCAATCAGCACATCGATGGTTTCTTCCGTGCAGCCCGTCTCTTCGCCGCCCATGATCCCGGCGAGCGACTCCACGCCCCTTTCGTCCGCAATCACGGTCATCGTTGCATCGAGTGCATAGGTTTTGCCATCAAGTGCAAGAAGCTCCTCGCCCGCCTTCGCCATACGCACGCTCAGATTGCCTTGAACCTTTGCGGCATCGAAGACATGCAGCGGGCGGCCACGGTCGAAGGTGATGTAGTTCGTGATGTCGACGAGCGCATTGATGGGCCTGAGCCCGATTTCCTGCAGACGCCGCTGAAGCCATTGCGGTGATGGGCCGTTCTTGACGCCGCGCACCAAGCGTAGACCGAAAGCCGGGCAGTTCTTCGCCTGCGCGGAATCGAAATCGAGTGTCGCTGTCACCGGGCAAGGGCCGTTTCCAGCAACAGGCTCCGGGCGCTTGGTGACAACCTCACCAAGCCCTGCCGCCGCCAAATCGCGCGCAATACCGTGAACACCCAGCGCATCGCCCCGGTTAGGCGTGATCGTAACATCGATCACAGGATCGTCGAGCTTTGCCCACTCGGCATAAACAGTGCCAACAGGCGCCTCAGCAGGCAAGTCAATGATGCCTTCATGGTCGTCGGAAAGCATGAGTTCGCGTTCCGAGCACAGCATGCCGTTCGACTCAACGCCGCGAATGACACCGGGCTTCAGATCGACACCGGTACCTGGAATATGTGTGCCGGGGGCGGCAAAAACGCCGGTCATGCCGGTGCGCGCGTTCGGCGCGCCGCAGACCACCTGCACGGGGTCGCCATGTCCCGTGTCGACCAGGCAAACACGCAAACGGTCGGCATTCGGATGCTGTTTTGCTTCGATGACCTTTGCGATCGTAAACGCGCCCAGGAATTCGAGCGGATCGTGCACATGCTCAAGCTCCAGCCCGATCATGGTGAGCGTGTCTGTGATCTCGCGAAGCGAGGCGTCGGTCTCAAGGTGCTCCTTCAGCCAGGAGAGCGTGAATTTCATGGGTTCTCGGTTCCGTAAAACGTGAGCGCACGGTTTCTATCCCACCGCGCGGCAAACGCAAAGGGCGCTCACGTCATGCGCACGGTCTCATCGCGGAACGGCACATAACGTGCAGAGGCACGTGGGATGACCATCACCTCGGCGTCTGCCAGTTTGGCCTCAATATCGCGTTGAAGCTGCGCCGCGCGGCATCGGCAATCAGCCCGATGGACGGCGAGGTGAACGCGGCATAGGTGCGCGGGCCGATCCACGCCACACCGATCAAAAGCCCGATAAGCTGAAACTGCTCGAAACTTGGAAGGCGTTGCCGCGACCGCGCAGCGCCCGTTTCCACCCTGGCCATATCCACCCGCCTCCCCCCGGAGAACCGGTAACGTACGCCAGCGCCGTGACGCTCGAAAGACCAGGCCAATTCACCAAGGGGTGGACTCGTCTTCGGAACAAGGCTGGTAATGCTTAGCATCCGCCGGGAACACCGAAACCCGTGCGCCATGGACGTTCGCCTGAATCTCGCGGCGCAGTGCCTCGCAATTCTCTATCACATAGGGCCAGCTTCGTTCGTGCCCGAAGCCCGCGACGATTTCTATGACCGGTCGGCCCGCGACCCGGCGCGTGCGCACATCGAGGAGGTCGTCAAAGGCCTGCATTTTGTTGGCAAGGCTGCGCAGGATATCAAGCTGTACTTCCTCCTCAAGCGCCCGGTCGGACAATTCCCAAACCGAGTCCTTCAAGGCACGCACCGCAAGCCAAAGCATGGCCATGCCAATCAACACCGCCGCGAGCCCATCGAAGTAAATGAGAAGACCGCCGAACTCAGCGGCAAAAACGAAGGCAAGCGTTGCCGCCTTCATCAAGACATCGATAAGAAGCGCCTGGCGCCAGATGCGGATAACCGTGCCATGGCTGTTCACCAGTGGGCGGGAAAGGACATAGACTGTGGCGTTTACGGACATCGTCACCGTCAGAAGGACCATTGCGGTCAAGGTCTGTTCCGGCAGAATCGGCGCCATGAGGCGTCCAGCGCCCACGATCACGATCCCTGTGCCGGAAAACAGCAGCGACAGTGCCAGAAGCCCGTTTGCAATCGTTTCGAACTTTCCCGTTCCATGGGGAAAAAGCAGCGCGCTTGAACGCCTTGCGGCCTGCAAGGACAAATAGACGAGAAGACCGAAGGCAAGTTCCACCAGGTCCTGCAGAGCATCCGCCGCAAGGCCGACCGATGTTGAGGAGAAAGCCGCATAGAGCCTGGGCCCGATAAGAAGTCCGCCCACTCCAAGAACGACGAGTTGGCAGGTTCCGAAATCGAGCCACGCTGCGCGCACTGTCTCCTGGGTACTGATGCGGGATGTCGAATCGGGCTTTGTTGTCGTAGCCATCAAGAGAGATTGGCCTGAAGCCTTTCCCGATGGAAGGCATGCGGTTTTCATTTTCCGCCGCGTGTCACCGTAACGTCACATCCGGTCTTCGCCCGGCTATTTTCCTGCTTTTGGAGGGCGGGCGACGCTGAACCGGTCATGGCGCGGCAATTCATCATCCACTTGAAACCAGGAAAGTCGCTCAGATTCAAAGGCATGCTGTTGCGGCGCAAAGGCATCCGGGTCATCGAGGGCTCCAGCCATCAGATAGATGTCATCGGCAAGGCGTGTATCGGCGTACCAGAGCGGATTGCCACAGGCGGCGCAGAAGGCGCGTTCTACGGGACCGTTGCGGAAGAATGCGGGCGCGCCCTTGACGCTGAGCACCTCTTTGCGGACACCGACAAAAGCGGTCACTGGCGCACCGGATGCTTTGCGGCAATCCGCGCAATGGCAATAGGAGGCAAGGAACGGCGCGCCCGAAAACGAAATCCTCACCGCGCCGCAGCGGCAGCCGCCGGTTGTCACGCTTCCGTCGTCAGGCACGGCTTCGCCGTTACCGGCTCAAGCCGCCCGCAAGGCTCGGAATGTCGAGGGGTTGAAAGCCGTAATGCCTGAGCCAGCGGATGTCGCCGTCGAAAAAGGTGCGCAAATCCGGCATGCCGTATTTCAGCATGGCAAGCCGGTCGATGCCGATGCCCCAGGCAAAGCCCTGGTATTCGTCCGGATCGAGCCCGCCATAGCGCATCACACTGGGGTGCACCATGCCGCAGCCCCCGACCTCGAGCCAATCATTGCCTTCGCCTATGCGCAGCGTATTGCCTATACGGGCACAACCGATGTCGACCTCCATCGACGGCTCGGTGAAGGGAAAGTGCGAAGCGCGGAAGCGCATCTTAACATCATCGACCTCAAAGAACGCTTTGCAAACGGCCTCGATCGCCCACTTGAGGTGGCCCAAATGCGTTTCCTTGTCGATGACGAGGGCCTCGACCTGATGGAACATGGGGGTGTGCGTCTGGTCGGAATCGCAGCGGTAGACCCGGCCCGGAATCACGACGCGGATCGGCGGTTTGATGGTTTCCATCGTACGGATCTGCACCGGCGACGTGTGCGTGCGCAGCACAAGACGCGAGCCGTCCTCCTTTTCGTTGAAATAGAAGGTGTCGTGCTCCTGGCGGGCCGGGTGCTCTTCCGGAATGTTGAGGGCGGTGAAATTGTAGAAATCGGTTTCGATGTCCGGACCTTCCGCGACCGCAAAACCCATATCCGCGAAGATGGCGGTGAGTTCATCGACGACTTGGCTGATCGGATGAATGCGGCCTTGAGAGATGGCAGCCTCCCGCACCGGGAGTGTGACATCCACCTTCTCCGTTGCAAGACGGGCTTCAAGGGCGGCATCTTCCAGTTCGGCCTTTTTGGCGGCGATTGCATCGCCGACGCGGTCCTTCAGGCCATTAAGCGCCGGCCCCATGACCTTGCGCTCGTCCGCCGGCATCTTCCCGAGCGTTTTCATGCGCTCCGAAATGACGCCCTTCTTGCCGAGCGCGGAGACGCGCACGGCCTCAAGCGCCGCCTCATTGGCGGCGCCCGCCACGTTGGCGAGGATGGATTCCTCAAGCGATTGGATATCGCTCGGCGCTGTTTCGGTGATCGTATCCGCCATGTCCGGCCTTGCCCGTTCGTTCAACCGCCTCGTCAAGATGCCGAAACGGCATCCCTTTGCGTGACAGAAACAGATTGACCGCGCAAGTCAGCTTTAGGCGAGCGCGGCCTTTGCCTTTTCAACGAGCGCGCCGAACGCCGCCGGCTCGCGAACGGCAAGGTCGGCAAGCACCTTGCGGTCCACCTCAATGCCGGCCTTGTTCAGGCCATCGATGAAACGGCCATGGGTCATGGCCTTGCCGGTCGCATCGCGGACCGCTGCGTTGATGCGCTGAATCCAGAGCGCTCGGAAATTGCGCTTTTTCACCCGCCGGTCGCGGTAGGCGTATTGCCCGGCCTTCTCAACGGCCTGTTTGGCGACACGGATTGTGTTCTTGCGGCGGCCATAATAGCCCTTCGCCGCCTTGATGACTTTCTTGTGCTTGGCATGGGACGTGACGCCCCGTTTCACGCGTGACATATCGGCCTCCGGTCTTTCTTGATGGACTAAGGGGAAGAGCGCGCTCAGCCGTAAGGCATGAACTTTTTGACGATGCGCGCATCCTGGTCGGAAAGCACGGTGGTGCCGCGGGCGTTGCGGATAAACTTGTTTGTCCGCTTGATCATGCCGTGGCGTTTGCCGGCCTGCTGGACCTTCACCTTGCCGGTGGCTGTCAGTTTGAAGCGCTTCTTCGCGCTCGATTTCGTCTTCATTTTGGACATTTGGCTCTCCAATGCAGACCCGCCCGGCAAACCAGGCCAATCCTGTTTCGATTTGTCATGAACAGAGCGTTCGTAAGCCGCCACGGCATGCCCAGCCGGGCGGCTCGTAAGCGCGCCTTATAGCTGCCATCGCCCCGCGAATCAACATGGGCGTGGCGCAGAGGGCGCTGCTCTTTGTATCCGGCCGATCTTAGCGACCGGTGCCGGTCTAACGGGCGGCTTGGGGCGCAAGCACCATGATCATCTGGCGGCCTTCGAGCTTCGGTTCAGCCTCAACCTTGACCGTTTCGCCGAGATCGTCGCGCACCCGGCGCAGCAATTGCAGACCCAGTTCCTGGTGTGCCATTTCCCGGCCACGGAAACGCAAGGTGACCTTGACCTTGTCGCCCTCATCGAAAAACCGCTTCATGGAGCGCATCTTCACGTCATAGTCGTGGGTATCGATGTTCGGCCGCATCTTGATTTCCTTGACCTCAACGGTCTTCTGTTTCTTGCGGGCTTCGGCGGCCTTTTTCTGCGACTGGTACTTGTACTTCCCGTAATCGAGAAGCTTTGCAACAGGCGGATCGGCGTTCGGCGAGAGTTCGACGAGATCCAGACCGACTTCCTCTGCGAGGCTAAGGGCGTCGGCGATCGCGGTCGGACCCCGGTTTTCGCCTTCATGGTCGATCAATTGGACGATCGGTGCGGTGATGTCGGAATTGGCGCGCGGCCCCTCCTTTTCCGGAGCCAGAGAACGTTGTGGACGGCGAATAGCGGTCTCCTCCTTTCCATTGCTCAATGACCGAAAAGGGCAAAATCCGGCTTTCGCGGCATTTCACCTTTCGGCCTCCCATCAACACGCGGATGCATCAAAGCAAAACGCACCGCCGATGACAGGACCCCCAATTATAGAAAAAACGTGAAAAAAGCCCAGCGAATTCACGCTGCAACATCGAGAACGTAGTTGCAGGCTTATCGAAGGGCCCGATGCTTAGATGGGAAGTGCGGCCTGCTTTTCAAAAGATGCCCGCATGGCCGTGCCTAAAAGGCTATCATAAACGCCAAGCGTTTTCGCCACCATAACCGGTAGGGAAAAGTGCGCAGCCGTGTGAGCCCGCGCCCGGGTTGCGAGCGCCCGCTTGTCCTGATCCGCCATATGCATGGCCTCCCAAATGGCATAGGCCAGCGCTCCCGCATCGCCTGCCGGCACACGCCATCCCGTGCATTTCTCAGGGAGTGCTTCAGGCGGTGCCAGCACGGTTTCGGCAGTCGCGCCGATATCGCTGACGATAACGGCAGAGCCCATCGCCTGCGCCTCAACGGCGGTGCGTCCAAAGGCCTCCGGCTCAACGGAAGGAACAACCGTGATCTCGGCGGCGAGGTAAGCAGATGGCATGTCGTCGCAGTGTCCGACGATTCTGACGGCTTGGTTGAGGTGCAGCGCTGCGATTCGTTCTTCGATGGACCGGACATAATCGTCCCGGCCCTGCGGGTCGCCCGCAAGTACGAAGACCGCGCGGTCAAGCCCGTTTGCAACCAGCATCTGCGCGGCGTCGATGAGGACTGTATGGCCTTTCCATGCCGTCAGTCTGGCCGGCAGCAATATCACCCGGTCGCCATGCGCCAACCCCCAAGCCTGCGCCAGTTTTGAAAAGCGCTCTTTGGAGACATTTGCCGGATCGAACGCGTTCAGATCGATGCCGCGCGGCACAACGTGAAGGGTGTTTTCAGGCGGGCGGTGTCGCACACGAATGAGGTCCGCAGTGTAGCGGGAATTGGCGATCACGGCATCGCCGCGGGCCATGATGCTGTTGTAAAGACCTTTCAAGAAGCTGCTCTGGTTGTAAGCGCCATGGTAGGTGGTGACGAACGGAATCTTGGTCCGCGCGGTTGCGATGTTTGCGCTCCAGGCCGGTGCGCGGCTACGGGCATGGACGAGGTTCACATTTTCCTCGCGGATCAGGCGCTCAAGCTTGAATGCATTAGAAACGATGCGCGCAGGGCTCTTAGTGGCCGCCGGAAACGCGATCCATTCACCGCCGGCGTCAGTGAGTTCGGCAATCATTCGCCCGCCCTCAGTTGCCACCAGCGCCCGTCCGCCCGTCCGTTTAACCGCGCGCGCCATATCGATCACGGTGCGTTCGGCTCCGCCCGCATCCAGCCGGGGGATAATCTGGAGCACTGTCGGCACAGCCTTGCGTCCCGCGTCCATTCCCTCCCCTTAACTTCTGTTCGATAGGCGTCTTGCCATGTCTTTGAACGGATTGCGGCTGTTTAAGGGCGCTTTTCCACGTCTTTTCGCACCAGTCTTTTTCGGCTAGACCCCAGCCGCACCCATTTCGTTGAAGACTAGACGGATAGGTCGGTGCTGAAAACAGCGCTTTTATGTCGAATGCACCATTAAACTCGCCCGCCATTTGGAGCACGTCCATGAGCAATCAGACGATAAAAGGCCCCGATGGCTTTGATATTGCGGTTATTGCGGAAGGGGAACGTCCGGACGATGGCCGTAAAGGGCCGGGCGTCATCTGGCTGTCGGGTCTTCTGTCAGACATGATTGCGACAAAGGCGGCCGCGATTGCAGCGCACGGTGCCGAAAAAGGTTTTCCCGTCTTGCGCTTTGATTATCGCGGTCACGGCGCCTCGGGCGGCGATTTCAAGGATGCCTCGATAAGCGAACTCCTCTCCGATGCGCTCGCCGTTTTCGACCGCTTTGCAAAGGGTGCGCAAATCTTGATTGGATCAAGCATGGGCGGCTGGATCGCGCTGCTTCTCGCCCTCGCGCTCAAGGAACGGAAAAAGGCCGGAGAAGATTTGAGCGCCCATGTGGCCGGGATCGTTCTGATCGCGCCTGCCGTCGACATGACACGGCGGCTGATGTGGGATGCGTTTACGACCGAAATCCGTGCGGAAATCGAGGAAAAGGGCGTCTATTACCGGCCATCGGATTACGGCGATCCCTATCCGATCACCAAAAAGCTGATTGAGGACGGCGAAAAGCACCTGCTTCTCGGCGATATCATTCCGCTTTCCTGTCCGGTCCATATCATCCATGGCCGCGAGGACCCCGATGTGCCCTGGGAATTGTCGCAGGAGCTCACAGCCTGGCTATCAGAGGCCGATGTGGACATGACTTTCATCCGCGACGGCGATCACCGCCTTTCACGACCCGAGGATATTGCCGTTTTGCTCGCGGCTGTCGACCGGATGCGCGCAAGAGCGAGCGGCGGCGCGTGCGGCTAGTCCTGGCCCTCCCCCGGGTCAGGGGAGGGAACCTGTCGTTTGGTCTGTGCTCAACTGCCCCGTTCGCCGCCTTCGGCGTCGAAGCGCGGTTCGACGATGTCGTGGAAGCGATTGTAGGTGCCCGGCGTATAGCCGAAGCTTTTCGTTTTCACCCAATAGCGGGTGCGGATGACATTGCCGGACGCATCGACCGTGCGGCGAATGATGATTTCGCGGCCTG
>JAKSCL010000098.1 GCA_022360615.1 Hyphomicrobiales bacterium | reverse complement strand
TGTTGATTTCGAACCGATTTGACTCTTTGTTTAGACGTTGTTAGCGCATGGAGTACTATTAGCGGCCACTGCAATACTTGAGCGAGACGGTTCCGCGCTGACTGGCGGGGTGCCCGCTGGCGCAGAGCGCCTGAGAATGCGGCAGGCGGCCCGGCTGTGATCACCATTGCGCCGGTTCCCCGAACCGATATCCCAGGCCTTTACGATACCGTTCCAGACACCGCGCCGCCGCCAGCCGTTCAGCAACCGGTTCCGGTGTCCCCTAACCGTGCTCCCGTGAGAGCGGCGACGCCGCGTGCCCCGGTTTTGCAGCCCCCCGTGGAGATTGCGCCGCGAAGGCTGCCGCCCCGGTCCGTTGCCCCGCAAACAGCGACGCAGCCTGCGCCTCCCAGAGATACGCGCAATCGTCCGCGCCGCGCTCTGACACCGGATAACTGAGCTTTCAAGGCGTCTTGGATTGTTGGGTCCCGGCCCAGTTGAGAAGATGAACCCTGATCGCTGAAGCAAGGCCCTCGCTGCCGCGATTCCTATCGATTTCGGCGATCATGTCAGCGGGCGTCCGGTTCGCGGAGCGGCACATGGCGTCGAACACCTCCCAGAATTCCGGTTCAAGCGCGATGCTGGTGCGGTGTCCGGAGATCGAGATGGAGCGTTTTTGCAAGCTCACGGCTTGCCATCCCGCTCCAGCTTGCCGTCCTCGTGGCGCATTTGCTCGCATATCTTCTCTTTGCGAGACAGTGCTTTCTCGGCCTTGGTGCGGCCGAAAGCGATGCGATTGTTCTTGGCCCGCTGTTCTTTTTCGGCGCGTTTCTTCGTCTTGCGCGCCTGCCGCAGATTGACGATCTCGGCCATGACACGAGATCCGGGCTAGCTTGGCGTGATCATGTTTTCGGGGCGGACGATCCGATCAAACTCCTCGGCGGTGACAAAGCCGAGGCCGACGGCTTCCTCCTTTAAGGTCGTGCCATTCTTGTGTGCTGTTTTTGCGACCTTGGTTGCGTTGTCGTAGCCGATGGTGGGAGCAAGTGCCGTCACCAGCATCAGCGAGCGGCCCATGAGTTCGGTGATGCGGTCCGTATTCGCCTCAATACCGGCAATGCAGCGGTCGGCAAATGAGTTGCACGCATCGGCAAGGAGTTCCACCGATTGCAGCATGTTGTGGGCCATGACGGGCTTATAGACGTTCAATTCGAAATGCCCCTGGCTGCCGGCCACCGTCATCGTCGTCTGGTTGCCGAAGACCTGCGTGCAGACCATGGTCATCGCCTCGCACTGGGTGGGATTCACCTTGCCTGGCATGATGGATGAACCGGGTTCGTTCTCCGGCAAGATCAGTTCGCCGAGCCCCGAACGCGGCCCGGAGCCCAGAAGCCTGATGTCGTTTGCAATCTTGAAGAGCGAAGCCGCGACCGTGTTCAGCGCGCCATGGGCGTAGACATAGGCGTCGTGGCCAGCCAGCGATTCGAACTTGTTGGGCGCGGTCTTGAACGGCAGGCTCGTGATCGACGCCACATGATCGGCAAAGCGCTCGGCAAAGCCGATTTTCGCGTTGATGCCGGTGCCGACCGCCGTTCCGCCTTGGGCCAGTTCGAACAGCCCCTGCAGGCCTTCCTCCACCCGCTTCAGCCCCATATCGAGCTGTGCGACATAGCCCGAGAATTCCTGGCCAAGGGTCAGTGGCGTTGCATCCTGGGTGTGGGTGCGGCCGATCTTGATGATGTCCTTGAAGGCCTCCGCCT
>JAKSCL010000384.1 GCA_022360615.1 Hyphomicrobiales bacterium | reverse complement strand
TTCTATGTCGCGGCCAAGCGCGTAACCGAAGCCCATCGTTCCGCTCGAAAGCCGGACCACGCAGCGGCTCATCGTCGCCTCGCCAAAATTGAAACGCCGGCCCGTCCCGCCGGCCCGGGCCTGAAGCATGATCGACCCGGCCTCGGGACCTTTCATCACGACAACGCCTTCCGGCACGCCCATCGCCGCAACGGTTTCAGCCACATCCCCGCCCGAAGCGCATGACAAAGCAGCCATCCACCGGCGCCTCAGTTCATCTCCGCATTGCGACATAAGCTCACCCGTGCTTCCCCACGTCCTGGAAGCGGATCATAATGTGGCTGAAATAAAAGGTCTAGACCATTCGGGATAGGTAATCGTGCCTTTCCTCGGGGCTTATTTCCGTCGGATGACACTATTGTGACGCGCCGCAGGTTTCTGGTAAGGAATAAGGCGTACAATCAATTCACTTTCCCCACGTGATATTGAACCGTGACCAACACGCTCCCTTACCGCAACGTGGCTGGCACCACTTGGCGCAAAATCGCTGATGCTATTGAAGAATCCATAGACCGGGGCGCCTATCCTCCACACGACCAAATTCCGACCGTGATGGCACTTGCAAATGAGTTCGGTGTAAACCGGCACACTGTACGGCAGGCGCTCCAACACCTTCAAAGAAAGGGTGTCGTATCCATCGAACAGGGCCGCGGTACATTCGTGGTGGACCGTGCCTTCGACTACAAGATCGCGCAGCGCGTCCGTCTGCAGGCCAATCTCGAGCCAAGCAGCAGCGACATCGAGGGCACGGTGATCGAAAGCGAACAATGGACGGCAAACACCCGGAGCGCCGAGCATCTCGCACTTCCCGTCGGCCAGCCGCTTTGGTCCGTAACGGTCCTGCGCCGCGTGAACCGCCATCCCATCTCCCATTCGATTATCCTGATCGACCGGGAACGGTTTCCCGATTTCCCCCGCCGTCTTGAGACACGAAACGGCTCACCGACCGCTGTATTCAAAAGCTACGGCATAGCGGACTATGTGCGGCTCTCAACCCGTATAGAGGCACGCACCGCGGACGAAGAACTCGAAGCTTTTTTGCAACTTCCGCCAGGTGTTCCGCTGATCGTTACAAGGGGTCTTGACGGCTTGCCCGATGGCTCGCCGCTGCAATACATCATCACATCCTTTGCAAGCCACAGGGTTCAGCTGGTCGTTGAAAATCCGGCATCGGCCGAGTAGTTCACGGAACCCCGCACACCCTGGCCGCGAGCGAGACGAGCGCCCGGTCCAACCCCGCGGGTGCGATCAATGAGAGCCCGATCGGCAGGCCGTCCTTCTCGACAAGCGGCAGAGAGATTTGCGGCACGCCGCTCATGCCTGAGACGCACAGAAGTGTGAGCGCCTTGTTGCGAAAGGCTTCCAAAGCGCGGATGGGCATTGCCGTCAGCGGCGCCACATCCGGCACCGTCGGCAACACGAGCACAGCATCGGCCCCAAGCGTTTCGTTGATATGGTCACGGAAGCGTGCGCGCAAACCGTCCGCCTCGGCATTTTGTGCATCGGTGACTTCGCTTGCGAATGCGAAACGCTCCTTTACCCCCGGCCCCAGATCGGGCTTGCGCCGCATCATCCAATCGCCGTGGACCGACCAGATCTCATGGCCTTGTGTGCGGCGGAAGGCTCGAAAGAGCATGCCGATATCGCAGACAGGTTCAATGAGCCTGATGGGTTCCGGAGAACGGAACTTTTGTGCGGTAAAACGCAGCGCCGGCTCAAACGCCTGCAGGACGCTCGGGTCCAGAAGCCCCCAAAGGTCTTCGGGGTAGTAAAGACGGGTGAACTCAACGTCCGCCGCATCCGCGCCCAAAAGCACATCGGCAACCCGTGAATAGACTGCAATGTCACGGGCGAACCAACCGGCTGTGTCGTATAGCGGCGCAAGCGGCATGCAGCCCTCAAGCGGGAGGCGGCCATGTGTCGGGCGCAGGCCGTAAAGGCCGCAATAGCTGGCTGGCGCGCGGACCGAGCCGCCCGTGTCGGTCCCTATGGCGAAATCGACAAGCCCGGCGGCAACAGCCGCGGCCGACCCGGAGGACGAGCCTCCCGGAATCCGCCCCGGCGCCCTCACATTTATTGGCGTTCCGTAATGCGCGTTCTGACCGTTCAGGCTGAAGGCGAACTCGTCGGTGATTGTTTTGCCCATGAAGCGGGCGCCGGCAACAAGGCATGATTCGACAATCGGCGCGGAGCGGCTGGCGACAGGCGCCTCTTCCAGCCTTGTGGGCGAGCCCCACCCCGAACGGTAACCGGCGACGTCGTAAAGGTCCTTGACGGCGAAGGTGAGCCCGGCCAGATGCCCGCCCGTCTCATGCGGAACGGGCACGGGATCATAGGCCATGAAGGCCCCGGCAGGATCGTGAGAAAGAAGCATGGCTGTGCACTGATTGGCAGGATAAGTGTCTAGAGTAGCTGCTGACGACGCCTGTGCAAGGCTGTCCGCGAGAGCTAGAAGACGAAACCTGTAACAAGGCCGAGAGCTGCCATCACCGCGACCGTCCAGGGCACGCTGAGTTTAACGGCAAAAAGAAGCACTGCGGCCACGCCTGAAAGGGCAATTGCAAGAAACTGCGCGCTTGAGGGATCGGGAACGGAAAAATCCTGGCCCGAAACCGAGACCGCGATGCTTCCGGAAAAGAACACCTGAGTCCCGAACCAGAGGGCGAGGCTGACGATCACGCCGACCACGGCTGCCGTCACGCCGGCAAGCGCACCGGAAAGACGCGGATTGCGGAT
>JAKSCL010000184.1 GCA_022360615.1 Hyphomicrobiales bacterium | reverse complement strand
GCCAATGTCACCGGCAAAGCATCCCAAACCAGTTCCGCGACCGGCACGCGGTAGCGCAGCGAGTGGCCCAGATCGCCGTGAAGCGCGGCGCGGCACCAGGCCATGAATTGTTCTGCCCAACTGCCTGCAATACCCAGTTCCTCCCGCAGCGCCAGCGCCTGCGCCTCCGTCAGCCCGCCCTCGGCTCCCAGAACGTCGACCACATCGCCGGGGACAGCGCGCACCAGAAGGAAGACCAGCACCGTCACCCCCGCCACTAGGAAGAGTGCGCGCAAGGCATGTGCGGCAATCGTCTGGAGTACTGCAAGCGGTGCGGCCGTCATGAAAGCCGTGCCTGTTTGCCGCTGCGGGTTTTACTGCCCTGATCGCGCAGTGGATCGAATGCCGCGCGCAGGTGATTACCCAAAAGCGCAAGCGAAAGGGTCAACAGCGACAATGCGAGAACAGGGAAAAGCACCGCATGGGGCGCCCGCTCGAAAAGCGGCGTCGCATCGGCGATCATACGGCCCCAGGTGGGCGTCTCGGGTGAAACGCCAAGGCCGAGAAAACTAAGAACGGCTTCCGTCACGATGCAGCGCGGCAGGATCACCGCAGCCATCGTTATAAGCGTGCCGATGATGTTCGGCATCACATGCCGGTACAGAATCTGCAAACGCCCGGCGCCGAATGTGCGCGCCGCCGACACGTAGCCCGCCGCCATTTCACGCCGCCATGCCGCCCGCGCCAGATAGGCGAAGAAAGGGGAAAAGGCGATGCCGAGTGCGATCACGACCGAAGAAAGGCCGGTGCCCAATGCAACGATAAGCATCAAAGCGAACAGCACGTCAGGCAGTGCGCGGACGAAATCGATGAAGCCGAAAAAGGGATCGGAGAGCCAGCGCCCGCCAGCGAGGGTCAAGAGGCTGAGCGCGCCGCCAATCAAAAGCGCGGTTAGCACTGCCGCAACGCCAACAAAAAAGGTGAGCCGCGCGCCATGGATGAGCCGTGCATACACGTCGCGGCCAAAATTGTCGGTCCCGGCGAAATGGGTGAAGGTCGGCGGCTGATTGCGAGCCAAGAGATTTTGCGTGAAGGGATCGTGCATGGACAGAAACGGTTCCAGCAGCACGGTAAGGAGGAAGACAGCCAGAATCACCAGGCTCATCGCGAGGCCGAAGGGCAAGCTGGCGCGCTTGCCCTTCGTAACGCCGCGCGGGATCGTGGCGGGCTGCGGCTGCCTTTGGGCGGGCGGTCGCAGCGCCGTATCGTTTTCGCCGCGCAACAGGGTCACTGCTGGGCGAGCCAAGTATGCGCAAGACCGCTGTCAGCCCGGTGGGGCGACCATGTAAAGCCGGTTTCATAGCCGCGTACCTCATCGCGGATGGCAAAGGCGTTGGCGGCATGGCCGACGACGACCGTATAGTAGCGATCCATAATGTGCTGCCATGCTTCCAGATACCGGGCGCGGCGTTGCTCGGCATCCACGGTGGTGACGCCCGCATTGATCAACGCATCCAATTCCGGATCCTGCACGCCGCCCCAGAGCACTGGGTTGGGGCCGTCGCTCATAAAGCGGACGAAACGGAGGAAGATGTCCGCGCGGGGTCCGGAAGCCATGGGCGCCAGATCCCATTCATATTCGCCGAGAGTTTGCTGCGCGCCGAGATCGTCAAGCGCATGATGCTCCACCTTGAATCCAAGCTGGCTCAACATCTGCGCCGCAACCTCGGAGTAGGGTGTCTGCCAAGACACCACCTTCATGGTGACGCCGGACGGGTCGACACCTTCTTCGGCGAGGATCGACCGGGCTTTTTCCAGATCGGGCCGGGCGTGCTTATCCGCCGCATGAAGCTCCGGATCGTGATAGAAATTCCCGGGAACGGCGAGCTGGTTGGTGACAATGCCGTCCTCGCCGGCGATGAAGTTCATGTAGGCGGTTTTGTCGAGCGCGTAGGCAACAGCCTCGCGCACGCGCGCATTGTCAAAAGGCGGGTTGGGGGTGCGGTTGTTGAAAGACCAGAAGTACCAGGTGGTATCGCGCAAGAATTGAATGGAGATTTGCTCATCCGCCCTCAATTCCGGCAGAGCATCGCCGGGCACGCGGGCCACATGCAGGTCGCCCGCACGTATGGCAAGCGCGTTCTGGTCCGTTGCATCGCGTAAGTCGAACTCCACGGCATCCAAGTAAGGCCGGCCCTCCTGCCAGTAGCCGTCATGGCGTGGCGCAACGAGTGATATTTGCGGGGTCCATTCGCCGAACTTGAACGGACCAGTGCCGATGGGCTGAGTGATGGTGCCATCCCAGCCTTCCGATTCCGGTGCCAGGATCCAGGCTTCTGAAATCAGGCCTAGGAAAGCCGCATAGGGTTCGGTCATTTTCACGATAAAGGTTTGTGGATCGGGTGCCTCAAAGCCCTCCACCAGCGCCATGGCGCTGGCCAGCCAGCCGCGCTGCACCTCGGCTCTGATGCGCTCGAAATTGGCTTTCACATCGTCGGCCGTCATCGTCCGGCCATTGTGAAAGGTCACGCCATCGCGCAACGTGAAGGTGTAGGTCAGGCCGTCTTCGGAAACGGAATAGTCCTCGGCAAGCCACGGGTCGATGGAGCCGTCGGGCGCGATGCTGGTCAGCGCTTCGACAAAGACCTGCTGCACGCCGAGCGAACCCGTGTGGCGGTGAGGGTCTGAGGTGTCGAGACCAAGCGTGGCGAATTTCAACGTGCCGCCGCGCACCGGCGTATCGGCATGCACGGGTATCGTCGTATTCAAGTAAAACCCGGCCGCAAGCATCAGCCCCGCGCCAGCGGCAAGGAGCGCACGCCGGCTCAGAAGTAGCGGTTTCAGCATCAGTGACATCTGTCTCTCCTGGTGTGTTGAACGAAAAACTGGGAAAATGCGGCAAAGGCGATCCACCCAGGCCGGCAGGGCACTGGCCCGGATGAGGACGGACTGTCGGTGCGATTTCGGTGAGGCTGCTGGCACAGATGGTGTCACGCATCCGCGGCAAAGCCATCGCCCAGGCAGTGATAGGGATTTAGCGAATAGTTGCGCCGGATCGAGCATCTATCAGCTCCAGGCGCGGGGATAAGAGACGTGCGTGTGCATATTCGTGGACGGATAACGCCGACATGGCGGATTTTCCGCTCCGGCGCCGCCCGCAAGCGCTTCCCAATACCTCTTATTCATACATAGAATTAACATCGAGGTGGGTTGGTGCATATTCATGGCGAACGATTCAAATTTCTGTCATACCGCTATGCTAGACTTGAGTTTTGAAATATAGTTCAGAAAAAATCTGAACATTACTTCTTCTATGCGGTTTAATGCTGAATAGAAGAGGATGTAAATGGATTTTTACTCAAGAGAGGCGTGAAGAAAACTCACATGACGGCGAAACCATCTTTGCCGCCATTTAAGGCGCTTGTCGCTCTTGAGTGCGTGGTGCGCCATCGCAGCGTTAGCCGTGCCGCCGAAGAGTTGTGTGTCACCCACGGTGCAGTCAGCAAGCAACTGGCCCTTTTGACGGATTGGCTTGGGCGGCCGCTTTTCACCGACAATCGGCGCGGCATGGTGCCCACATCCATTGCATTACGCCTGTCGCAGGGGGTGGACACGGGACTGCGTGCCATAGAGGAAGCGTTGGATACCGTGCGCGAGGCGACACCCGAGGAACCGGACCTTCGCATACTCGCACCCGGCAGTTTCGCCATATACTGGCTCATTCCGCGACTGCCGGAATTGCGGGTGTCCGGTCTCCGGATGAAGGCGCACGTGCACTATACGCACACAAATGAAAACTGGCAGGATTTGCCCCACGATCTCGCGATCCGCACAGACGGCGATTTTCCCGAGGCCCGCGCGCGGGCGCCACTCTTCAACGATGTGCTAGGTTTGGTAGCCGCACCGGCGCTGGCCGCGCTCATCGACGAACCGAAGGCGCTTGCCCGCCTCACTTTTCTCGAAAGCGAGACACGGCCAGGGGAGTTGGATCGTTGGCTTGGCACCGTGGAAATGAGCCGCGATAGGCTGCGCCATATCTCCATTTTCGAGCACAATTACGTGGCCATTGAAGCTGCGATCGCGGGTCAGGGGGCGATAGTGGCTCCGCTCACTGTCGTGGGCAATCATTTAGCGCGTGGGATGCTTGTTCAGGTTTTGACGGACTTCACGGTTCCAGGGCCACGCTATGTGGCAATCTATAACCCTCATGCCACGAACGCCCGGCATGCTTGCGCTTTCGCACATTGGATGAACGGGCTTGGCCGTGTGAATGCGCCGGTGAGCGACGCAGCCTTGAGGGTCATGACGAAGAAAACGGCACCTGCTCCCAAACGGAACGAAGCTGCCGCGCGGCAATACGGTATTCAAGGCCCATAACTACAGATTGCCGGTCCAAAGCCCGCGCCGCAACTATCCCAAGCTGTTTTCCTCAATGTGGACAGCGTTTATGAGCGCTGCTGGCGAAGCGGAAGAACGCACCGCTCCTCGGCAAATGAAAGTCTCATTGCACCGTGCAAGACAGGACGGCATCGGAGGCGCTTCTGCGGGAAAAGGCGGGGTTATGGCAAAGCGGCTTTCGTCTGTAAATCAAAGGCTTGGGCGGGTTCAGGCGGATGGAGTGGCGGTGGCCGATGCGGCGCTTCGATACCATTTGAAGTTGTGCGAAACGGCGCCACGACCCTAATCGTAGCAGCCGGTCTCGCCCGGATCGCGCGTCGGCCAGGTCGGCGGATGGGTCGAGATGTGAAACTGCTCGCCCTGCGCCATCAGGGAAAAGCGGGCCAGCGGATTGGTTTTCCCATCAACCGTCTCGGGTTCACAGTCGACTATGACGAGTTGGATATCTTCAATCGGTTGATCGGGCCGGTGGCAACGCTGGAGATCTTACTGGAAGCGCCGCTTTCGGCACAGGAATACGATGTGTTCGTAGTATCGAATGCCGCGACCGCCGCGGAGAAATCTGTCTAAGCCCGGCGAAGACTGCCGGGCGAGGCCCGCACCAACTCGTCTTTCGGGATCTGAACTGGCATAAAAGAATTGGCGATTGTCGACAATCGATTGACGGACATTGCGTTTATGTTTAGGGTTCGTGGATTGTACGCACTCGCGTTGTCACGGCTAGGGGTGAGCACGCATGATTGAAAAGATGGCAATGATGCGGTCTGTGGGGAACATCCTCGACCAGTG
>JAKSCL010000232.1 GCA_022360615.1 Hyphomicrobiales bacterium | reverse complement strand
AGGGCAGGCGATCAAGGCGTTTATTTCCGAGGAGCCGTTTGCCGGACGTAAGCCCGTCTTTGCCGGCGACGACGTGACCGACGAAGACGGCTTTGAGGCAGTGAACGCAAAAGACGGAATCACCATCAAGGTGGGGGAGGGCAAGTCGGTGGCGCGATACCGGGCGGAGACCGTCGAGGCCTTTACCGAATGGCTTGCCGCGACCGCAGAACGGCTTTCGGAAAAGGCGCGCTGATGGCAAGCCTCAATCTTGGCATGATCGGCAATTGCAGCTTCGCCGCGCTGGTCGACCGCTCGGCCCGCATCGTCTGGTGCTGTTTGCCCCGTTTCGATGGCGATGCGGTTTTCAACGCGCTTCTGCGCGGCAGCGAGACGCCGGAAGAGGGCGTATTTGCCATCGATCTTGATGGGTTCGCTTCAAGCCAGCAAAGCTATGTGGGCAATACGGCCATTTTGAAAACCGTGCTCCATGGCCGCGATGGCTCAATCGAGGTTGTGGACTTTGCGCCGCGTTTTTCCTGGCGTGATCGTCCCTTCAGGCCCCGGATGATTGTCCGCCGCGTGACGCCGATCGGCGGCAGCCCGCGCATAAGGGTGCGTGTGCGGCCCAATTTCAACTATGGCGCGGGCCGCCCAAAGACGACGCGTGGCTCGAATCACATCCGCTATGTCGATGACGAACTCGCCCTTCGCCTGACGACCGATGCGGCTGTGGACTACGTCCTCAACGAGACGCTTTTCAATTTGACCGAGCCTTTGAATTTCGTGATCGGCCCCGATGAGACCTTGGCCGAGGGCGCCCGCGAAACGGCCCGCGTCTACGAGGAGCGCACCGCCGACTATTGGCGTGGCTGGTCGCGCCGGCTGGCGTTGCCGCTTGAATGGCAGGATGCGGTCAACCGGGCGGCGATCACCCTGAAGATGTGTGCCTATGAGGAGACTGGGGCAATCATCGCCGCCGCCACCACCAGCATCCCCGAGGCCCCCGGCAGCGGACGCAACTGGGACTACCGCTATTGCTGGGTGCGCGACGCTTTCTTCGTCGTGCGTGCGCTCAACTCGCTTGGCGCCGTACGCACCATGGAAAATTATTTCGGCTGGATGATGGATGTGGTGGCAAATGCCGATGGCGGTCACATCCAGCCGGTTTTCGGCATCGATTTGCGCACGGAACTCACCGAGGAACACATCGTCAATCTGCCGGGTTATCGCGGCATGGGCCCGGTGCGCGTCGGAAACCAAGCGCATGAGCATCTCCAGCACGATGTTTACGGCAATGTGATTCTCGGCGCGGCCCAGGCCTTTTTCGATACGCGGATCGCGCGCAGGGCGGGGCTGACCGATTTCCACCGCTTGGAACAGGCGGGGGAACAGGCCTATCGCCTCCACGACCAGCCCGATGCCGGCATGTGGGAACTCAGGACGCGGGCACGTGTCCACACATCCTCAAGCCTGATGTGCTGGGCGGCGTGCGACCGGCTTGCGAAAATCGCCCTTCATCTGGGTCAGGCCGACAAGGCAAAGCTCTGGCGCGCCCGGGCGGAGGAAATCCGCGAGACGATCCTGACACGTGCTTGGTCGCCCCAGCGCGAGGCGTTCGTTGAGAGTTTTGAGGGCGAAGCGCTCGATGCAAGCGTTCTTCTGATGGCTGAAATCGGCTTTATCGATCCTGCCGATCCGCGCTTCGTCTCAACGGTCGACCGGATTTCCGAAAGCCTTGGCAACGGTGCGCATGTCCTGCGCTATGAGGCCCCCGATGATTTCGGCGTGCCGGAGACAGCCTTCAATATCTGCGCATTCTGGCGGCTGGATGCGCTCGCCCGGATGGGGCGTAAGGAGGAGGCGCGCGAAGTTTTCGAGACGCTTTTGTCCTGCCGCAATCATTTGGGGCTGATGTCGGAGGACACTGATCCGGCGACGAACGAACTCTGGGGGAACTTTCCCCAGACTTACTCTATGGTGGGGATCATCAATTCCGCGATCCGCCTTTCCAAACCCTGGGAGTCTCTGGTGTGAGCCGTCTCGTCGTTGCCTCAAACCGCGTTGCCGATATCTCGAAGCCGGGAAGCGCGGGCGGATTGGCGGTGGCGGTGGGCGATGCGCTGCAGGAGTTGGGAGGGCTATGGTTCGGCTGGGACGGCGAGGTGACGGACACGCCCCGCTCGCCGCAGCCGCGTCTGACGACCTCCGGCAGGGTGACGCTGGCGATGCTTTCGCTCTCGGAGGAGGAGTACGAGAACTACTATCTCGGCTATGCGAACAGCGTGCTCTGGCCGGTCCTGCATTACCGGCTCGATCTTGCGGAACTGGATGCCGCCTATTTGCGCACCTACCGATCTGTCAATCAGCGCTTCGCCCATGCGCTTGGCGGGCTTTTAAAGCCTGACGATGTGGTCTGGATTCACGACTACCATCTCTTTCCGCTCGCCGCCGAACTGCGCGCGCAGGGCTTCGGTCAGCGTTTCGGGTTCTTCTTGCACATTCCCTTTCCGCCGCCCGACATGTTCGTGGCATTGCCGGGCTATGAGTGGCTCATCCGCTGCATTTTCTCCTACGATCTGGTCGGCTTTCAAACCGAAGCGGACCGCGTCAATTTCCAGCGCGTGGTGCAGGAACATGCCGATGGCGTGCTTGAGGCGGATGGGCGGATCTCGGCGTTCGGCCGCACCATCAAAGCGGATGCCTTCCCCATCGGGATCGATGTGGAGACTTTCCGGGCGATGGCACGCACCAGAAAGGCCGACGACCAGATCGAAAAACTGCGGCGGCGGACGATTGCCGGCGTCAATATCATCGGCGTCGACCGGCTCGACTATACGAAGGGCCTGCCGGAACGCTTCAAGGCGTTCCGGCTCCTGCTTGAGAACTATCCGGAAAACCGGAAATACATGACGTTGATGCAGATCGCTCCGCCGACGCGCGAGGATGTGGATGCCTATGCCGATATCCGCATGGAGCTTGAGGGTCTTTCGGGCGCCATCAACGGCGCGTTCGGGGATATTGACTGGACGCCCATCCGCTACATCCACCGGAATGTGGCGCGGGATGTGCTGGCCGCGCTTTTCCGGGGCTGCGAGGTGGGCCTCGTTACTCCGTTGCGCGACGGCATGAACCTCGTCGCCAAGGAATATGTGGCGGCTCAGGACGATGAAAATCCAGGCGTCCTGATCCTGTCGCGGTTCGCGGGCGCGGCCGAAACCATGGATGAGGCGCTTGTCGTCAATCCCTATGACGCGAACGAGGTGGCCCAATCCATGCAGCGGGCCGCCACCATGCCGCTTGAGGAACGCCGCGAGCGGCATGCGGCCCTCTACAAGCGCATCGAGAGGCATGATGTGAGCCGCTGGCGCCGGGAATTTCTTGCGGCTCTGGGGGTGGGGCAAGAGGTCCATCAGGCGTGACCGGTTGGCGGCTCGCCGCCGATGTGGGCGGCACAAATGTACGCTTTGCGGTCAGCACCAGGCCGGGGCGGCTGCGCGATATCGGCCACTTCGCATTGCGCGATTTCCCGTCCTTTTCAGCAGTGCTTCGACGGTATCTTGCAGGTGTTTCGCAAGCGGAGCGGCCAGGCGAGGCGGCCATCGCCGTTGCCGGACCCGTCATTGCCGGAACAGTGCGCATGACGAATGCGCCGTGGGCCATCAGCGCGCATGAGATTTCTGAAGCAACCGGTGCCGGGGACGTTCGCCTCGTGAACGATCTGGAGGCCGTGGCGCGGGCTCTGCCTGAGCTTGGTGCGGCGGATGCCGATGTGCTGCAAGAAGGCACCCGGAGCGGGGACGGTTACCGCGTGCTTGCGCTCAATGTGGGCACGGGTTTTGGGGCGGCGGGGGTGATTTCCCATCGCGGCCGGATGGTCACGCTTGCGAGCGAAGCGGGGCACATGGCGGCCTGCGCCCTTACTGCGAAGGGCGAGGAAGCGGTTCGTGCCGGCAGTGTTGAAGATGTTCTGTCGGGACGGGGTGTTGCAGCCCTTTACCGGCAGATGGGCGGGGAGGGCACGCTGGAGGCTAAGGACGTTTTCGCGCGCGCGGCCTTCGATGATTCCGCAGCCAAGGTCGTCTTGGTTCTATCCCGGGCGCTTGGCCTCGTTTCCGCCAATATGGTGCTGGCGCATGCCGCCTGGGACGGCGTGTTCCTCACAGGCAGCGTTGCCTGTGGCTGGCACAGGCTTCAGGCGCACGCCGAATTTCTCACGGCCTTCCGGATGGCGGGACCCATGGCGGAACGGCTTCAGGCAACGCCCATCGCCGTCATCACCCGGCCCGACGCCGCGCTGTTCGGTCTGTCATACCTCTAACCTTAGCGGTATTGGGCAAGGCTGCTCTGAAGCGCTGCGATCCGATTGTTGTAATGGCCTGCAATGCAATCTTCGTTGTAACCGCAGCGTTTGCGCGAGTTCAGCCATGCGATTTGCGTGTTCCGGAGCGCGTCCTTGCGCGGGACGGACATGTAGGCGCGCAGTTCGGAGTAAAGACGCGACATCTGCTCATCGAGGCCCGCAAGATAACTGTTCTGGCAGATCACCTGCTCATCGGGCGTGCTGGCCCTGGCGCAATTGAAGCTTTGCGCCTCTGCATCCGTCGTGGCAACGGACAATGACATTACCGCGAAAACCGTGGCGCATGCTGCCAAGCCAGCACGTTTCATGGTGCGTCTCCTCTTTCTCAGCCTGAAGCCCGGGGAATCTATCAGAGTGTCGTGACGGTTCCCATCGGCGAATATCACGCCGCATCGTGGAAGATGATGCCAAGCGTATAGCGCTCGCCTGACTTCAGGCGGCTGACGCCATGGCGCAGATTGACCCGGTAAGTGCCTTTCGTGCCCATCTTCGGACGGTGGCTAACTGCGAAAACCACCGCCTCGCCCTGTTTGAGCGAGACGACCTCGGCACGCGATTGCATGCGCGGGCGCTGTTCGGTGACGACGAATTCGCCGCCTTCGAATTCTTCATGCGGCGCGCTCAGGAGGATGGCGGCCTGAAGCGGGAAAACGTGCTCGCCGTAAAGGTCCTGGTGGAGACAGTTGTAATCGCCTTCGCGATAGCGCAGGAGAAGGGGCGTTGGCCGGGTTTGCCCCGCCGCATGGCAACGGGCCAGAAAGTCCGTGTGGCCGGGTGGGAAAATCTGAGTCCCGTCAAGGGCTTCAGACCATTTGTTCGCAAGCGGTGCGAGGTGCGGATAAAGCCCTTCTCTGAGCGCCGCGATGTCCTGGGGCAACGGATAGGCGAAATATTTGTACTCGCCCTGACCGAAGCCGTGCCGGGCCATGGTGACATGGCTGCGGAAACGGTCATCGTCCTCGTACCAGGAGCGGATGAGATGGCATTCCTCCGGTGAGAGGAGGGGTGCTGTATGCGCGGCCCCGAAGGCATCGAGGTTGCGCGTCACCTGGTCCCAATCAAGGCGGGCGATGCGGTCCGCCAAGCCGGCGCGCAAGGGGGCGTTCATTTCGCGCCTTTTGCGCTTTCGCGCTCAAGCAGCTTCGCCTTCTTCTCCGCGCCCCAGCGGTAACCGCCCGGCCCGCCGTCCGAGCGCACCGCGCGGTGACAGGGAATGGCGATCGCAGCTGGATTCGCGCCGCAGGCATTCGCGACGGCCCTGACGGCGCGCGGCTCGCCGATGCGTTCGGCGATTTCGCTATAGGTCGCCGTCTCGCCGAGGGGAATCGCCTTCAAAGCAGTCCAGACCTTCATCTGAAAAGCCGTGCCCTGGATGTCGAGCGGCAGGTCGCAGCCCGCTTCGCCTTCTTCAATCAGCGTCAAGGCCGCCTGCAGCCACGCATTGAAGGATGCGCCGCCCGGCGCGATGTCGGCCTTCGTGAAGCGCGATTTCAGCGTGAAGAGGAGAGCGTCCTCGCCGTCCCCAATCTGGATGGCGCAGATGCCGCGCTCCGTCGCCGCGACGAGAACTGTCCCAAGCCAGGTGTCGCCGAAGCCATAGCGAATGGTCTCGCCCTTGCCGCCCGACTTGAAAGCGCGGGGCGCCATGCCGAGCGTTTGCTCGGCATCGGCATAGACCCGGCTCGGCGATTGATAGCCGCTCGCATAGATGGCGCCGGTCACGCTTTCACCGCTGTGCAATTCCTGTTGAAAACGTTTTGCGCGGTGGGCTTTTGCATAGGCCTTCGGCGTGACCCCCGTCTCCTTCTTAAAGAGGCGGTGGAAGTGAAAGGGGCTCAATTCCACCTCAGCGGCCATTTCATCGAGCGAGGGGGCCGTTTCGGCAGCCTCGATGATCCGGCAGGCCTTTTCAATGGCGAGGCGGTTTTTTTGATGGGTCGACATTTCATTGGGGCGGCAGCGCTTGCAGGGGCGGTAGCCGCCCTTTTCGGCATCGGCGTTCACATCGAAGAATTCGACGTTCTCGCGCTTTGCCCGGCGCGAGGCGCAGCTTGGGCGGCAGTAAACGCCGGTTGTTTTCACCGCATAGACAAAACAGCCGTCGGCGTCGGGATTGCGGTCGATGACCGCTTGCCAGCGTTCGTCCGCATTCCGGTAATCGGCTTTCGTGTCGTGCACGGTCATTGTGACGGCAGACATGCTCTTTGTCCTCGTTCTTGCGATTCTAACGGCCTCGTGGACTGTCTGTCCCGCAAAATAAGGAACGGCATTCACGAGCGCCTCCCGGTGCTTGCTCTCAAATCCGTCGCGAGTAGTGTGGGGCCGCTTCATTTAAGTCGAGGGACGGGAGGGACGACGCTTGGCGCTTGATTTTGCGATGCTTTACGGCTCGGTGCGGGAAGACCGGCAGGGCATCAAAGCGGCCTTGTTCATCAAGGCGGAGCTGGAGGCGAGGGGGCACATGGTGACGCTGATTGATGCTCAGGAGCATCCGTTTCCGTTGCTTGACCGCATGTATAAAGAATTCGAACCGGGCGAAGCGCCGGATTTCATGGACCGGATCGCAGAGATGCTCAAAAGAGCCGACGGCTTTGTTATCGTCTCAGGCGAGTACAATCACGGGATTCCACCTGCGCTCAAAAACATGCTCGACCATTATCTGGAGGAGTGGTTTTTCCGTCCGTCCGGGATTGTCAGCTATTCGGCCGGCGTGTTCGGCGGCGTGCGGGCCGCCATGCAGCTTCGCATGACGCTCGCGGAACTGGGCATGCCCTCCATCCCCTCGCTTTTTCCGGTGCCGCGCGTGCAGCAGGCGTTCGAGAAAGATGGTACGCCTGTCGAGGAGCGGACACGCGCCTTTGCCCAGAAATTCCTCGATGAGCTTGTGTGGTATGCCGAAGCCTTGAAGGCGGGCCGGGAGAAGGGGCTCCCATATTAGGCGTTCAACACCCGGCCGCCCATCTGCAGTTCCCCGGAATGAGGTGTCACAACGTTGCGGCAGGCCGCTAAAGCCCGAAGCAGTTGGCGTAATAGGTGACGGTCGCGGGCCAGTCGGAGAAGACGCCCACGACGCCCACATCCTGGGCAAGGACGTGGAGGAGGTTGTAATAGTCCGCGTCTGAGTCGGTCGCGTCCGTTATGCTCTGGAAATACCAGCCGCCGCCATTGGCAAGCGGGCCGGAACGCTCAAGCGTCCAGGTGATGAGGTTGAGACCGGCGGCCGTGGCCTCCTCGGCGTAGACCGACGGCACAATGCCGCCGGCATCGTTCAGCGTGACCAGCACCCAGAGCGGCGGCGCGAGATAGTTGACGCCCATGTCTTTCAGTTCGGCCATGGATTGCGTCCAGGTGGACGGGTCCATCGGATCGAAGCCCTCGACCGTTTCATAGCTGTCGTCGAGATAGACGGCCTGCGCGCCGAATTCAGGCTCGTTCCCGATCCAATAGGTCACATCCGCTAGATTGAAGGATTGCAGAAACACGTCGGATGGCGGAATGCCCGCTTCCTTGTACTCATCGACAAGTTTTTGGGCGTAGTCCTCCTGGCTGAAGCCGTCATAGGGCATCTCGACGGAGGGCGTCTTCAGTTCGGGCGTGAATTTCGCGCCGAGCGACTTGAAGAGTTCGATGGATTCGGCGTGGGTAAGAAGTGTTGCGCCGTCCGAATACAGGTCCGTGCGCCAATTGGCGGTGCCGTCAAGATAGGCTTCGGGCGTCGTGGCGGCCGTGTTCGCGCCGTCCATCTTGGGCGTCAGCGTCCTGAACTCGGCGAGCGTGATGTCCGTCGTCCGGCACTCCGCCGTGGCTTCGGTATCGCCGGATGCGGGGCTGAAGGGCACCGTGCAGCGGTCGGCCAAGGGCGAGACGACCATGTTCGTGCTGGTGTGGAGATCGTTCTGCGCGTGGCGGCAGACAAGTTCCTTATCGGCGGTGAAGGTCACGTCGCATTCGAGAATGCCTGCGCCTTGTCGGGCGGCGGCAAGGTTCGATTGGACCGTGTGCTCGGGGAACAGGAGAGGAGCGCCGCGGTGGCCGATGGAGAACTCGGAACGTTGCGGCGTCTGATTGGAACAAGCCAGCAATTGCTCTTTCAGCGGTCCCTCTTCCAATTTGTCGATCAGGAAAAAGGGGCGCTCGCCATAACTCAACGGAATGCCGCCATTGTCGGCGAAGCTCGATGCCGGGAGCGCTGCGAGCAGCGCTGCGAACGCGAAGCGAATCATCATTGATCTCCTGTTTTGGCCCCCGCAACGTTCCTGCGTCCTAGCGGGCCTGCATGACCGCGAGCCGACACTTCTGCGACGGTTCTGCGACGGTTTCGGCCGGGTAAAACCGGATATGGGGATCTTCGGGAGGGGATCGGCCGGGCACGCATCGGAACGCGATTCATGACCGGCAAACGGAGCTGTTCCGGGCAGGGGGCGATTTCCGGCGATCGGAGACTTCGGCAACGTCCGTAAATCGTTCAAGTCGTTGCGAACACGCGGACCTGCTTGCTGAAATAGGAGTGCGGCAATCCAAAAATGTGGTGAAGAATGGAGTCCACATCCTCGGAATAAAACGGCTTTCTCAGAAATGCTCTGGCGCCCACCTGCCGCGCCGCCTCATCCAGCGCGTTTGTGAACTCCGACGACATCATAATGACATCCGAAGCCCGCGCTGTTTTCGCAAGAACGGCGGCCAGTTCGATACCGGACATGTTCGGCATGTTGAAGTCGGAAAAAATGATCCGGAATGCCTTTTCCTGAGTGCGAAGCAGCGCGGCCGGTCCATCCTCCGCTTCATCTATATTGAAGGTGAAGATACTTCGATCGAGAACCTTCCGAACGATGCCGCGCACGGTGGAAGAATCATCCACAATCAGAACATCGCGCGGCTTCTTGATTGTCCGATAGGTGTTCACCACGCCCCGGACCTGATCCTCCGTGAACGGTTTGATCAGAAAATCATACGCCCCGAAGTTTTTAAGTAGTTTTTCCGATTGTCCACTCAGCCTGTTCGACATGGAGACGGCGAAAGTCTTCCCGCCCGTTTCATGGATGGCTCCCATCACCGCGATGCCGCTGAGCGTTGGCATGTTGATGTCAAGGAAAGCGATGTCGAAGGGGCGGGCAATCAGCGCTTTGACAGCTTCAGGACCGTCCGAGACGGCGATGAGTTCGAGCTTCTCATCGATTTCCCCCAGGGCAGATGCGATGAACTTGTGCACAACGGTTGAATCATCCGCAACTAAAACGCGAAGATTCTCTATATTCGCGCTTTGCTTCATGGTATTAAGCCGATCTCCATGCCATTTAAGGAAATCGCACGTGCATTTCTTTGCGATTTCGCGTTAAAATTGAAATTTCTCATCTCCTTTACTCTTAGTAAGGGGAGCAAAATAGTGTAAAAACACTGTGAATCCATTTATTCTAGAATATTTAAACTTGCCTAATTTGATGGTGCTTGGTCGTGGGCACGTTGGGCCGGTTCGCGTCAACACAGCGTTATGGGTGCGTTTGCAATCCAATCGGCGCGGGCTTAACGGCCCCGTGGTTGCCGTCTTCGGCTGAATTTCGATTGACGTCGCGTTGCTCGCACTGCTTACATCGCCATGACGGTTCGCGGCGCCCGTTCTAACGGGCAACGCGATGAAAAGGGAACACGGTGCGGCGGCCAGAAACATTGGCTGCTCATGCCGTGGCTGCCCCCGCAACTGTGAGCGGAGAGCGCCTCCTTCTATGACGCCACTGGATGCCAGGTTTTCTTTCCGGCACCGGGAAGGCGAAGAGGGCGCTTCGACCCGTGAGCCAGGAGACCTGCCGTCATCCATTCACGTGTCCGGACGGGGTGTTCCGGTGGAGGTGGCGGTTGAAGGCGGAATTCCCTGGATTTTCGGCGGCGCGGCGGGTGCTTGTGCTCGGTGGCGCGCGCTCTGGCAAAAGCCGTTTCGCTGAAGCGCTGGCCGAAGCGGACGAGCGTTCGCTTCTCTACATTGCGACCGGCGCGGGCGGCGATGCCGAAATGGCGGAACGCATCGCCCATCATCGAAACCGGCGCGGACAACGCTGGACGACGATTGAAGAACCGGTCGATCTTGCCGGTGCGCTCAGTGCCGCATGCGGCCCTGAGCGCGTTGTCCTCGTGGATTGCCTCACCCTGTGGCTGACCAACCTAATACTTGCTGAAAACGAAGATGCCGATGCGCGCGAAACGGCCTTTCTCGATGCGCTCGCCCACGCCTCAGGCCCCGTTGTCCT
>JAKSCL010000131.1 GCA_022360615.1 Hyphomicrobiales bacterium | reverse complement strand
TCTGGCGCTATTCGGTCAAACCCTCGGACGCGCCCGCTTTGACCGATTGGATCGCACGGGAACGGCCCGGGGCGCAGTTCCTGTATGATTGGGGCGGCGGGCTGGTCTGGGCTCTGGTCCCTTCGGGTGGAGAGCTGCGCCCGAACCGCGCGGAACTGGGTGACGCGGCCATCCCCGGCCACGCGACCCTGGTCCGTGCGGATGAGCTGAGCCGATTTGAGCTTGCAGTATTCGAACCTTTTGGGCGTGTGGAGGCGCGAATTACTGAGGGCTTATTGCAGAAATTCGATCCCCGCGGGATTTTGAACCACCAGCTGATGGGTATCTGACATGCAGACCTCCTTTACCCCCGAACAGCTGGAAGATCCCGGCATCGCGCGCGCGAATGACATCCTGCGCTCCTGCGTGCATTGCGGCTTCTGCACCGCGACCTGCCCGACCTATGTCCTGCTCGGCGACGAACTCGACAGCCCGCGCGGCCGCATCTATCTCATCAAGAACATGCTGGAGGCGGACGCGCCGGCGACCGGCAAGGTCGTCAAGCATATCGACCGCTGCCTGTCGTGCCTGTCCTGCATGTCGACCTGTCCGTCGGGCGTGCACTACATGCATCTGGTCGACCATGCCCGCAAGCATATCGAAGAGACCTACGTGCGGCCGCTGCCGGACCGGCTGCTGCGTCGCCTGCTGGCGTTGGTGCTGCCGCGCCCGGGCCTGTTCCGGCTGGCGCTCGTCGGCGCCAAGCTGGCGCGCCCCGTCGCCTGGGCGTTGCCGGGACGGCTCAAGGGCATGGTCGGCATGGCGCCGGCGCGGCTCGCCTCGCCGTCGTCCGTCGACCGGCCGCAGGTGCTCCCGGCGGACGGCCCGCGACGCAAGCGCGTCGCGTTGCTGACGGGCTGCGCCCAGCAGGTGCTCGACCCCGCCATCAACGAGGCGACGGTCCGCCTCTTGACCCGGCATGGCTGCGAGGTCGTGGTGGCCAACGGCGCCGGCTGCTGCGGCGCCTTGACCCATCACATGGGCCAGGAGGCGGCGGCGTTCGCCAGCGTGCGCGCCAACGTCGATGCCTGGACCGCCGAGCTCGACGGCGACGGTCTCGACGCCGTCGTGGTCAACGCGTCCGGCTGCGGCACCACGGTCAAGGACTACGGCTTCATGCTGCGCGAAGACCCTGTCTATGCCGACAAGGCCCGCCGGATATCGGAGCTGACACGCGACATTTCCGAGCTCATGCAGGAACTCGGCCTGCGCAAGGCCGCGGGCGGGACGGGCCTGAAAGTCGCCTACCATTCCGCCTGTTCGCTTCAGCATGGCCAACAGATCAAGACCACGCCGAAGACGCTGTTGGCAGCCGCCGGCTTCCAGGTACTGGACGTGCCGGAAGGCCATCTCTGCTGCGGTTCGGCCGGCACCTACAATCTGACCCAGCCCGAGATCGCCACCCGCCTGCGCGATCGCAAGGTCGCGAACATCGAACGGCTGACGCCCAACGTGGTGGCGGCCGGAAACATCGGCTGCATGGTCCAGATTCAGTCGGGCACATCGCTGCCAGTCGTGCACACGGCTGAGCTGCTCGACTGGGCCACTGGCGGGCCCAAACCGGCCCGACTCGCGGCGCCGTGAACGGCCGGCTCTTTTCGCAGCGGGATTTGCCACCTATCTTCTAGGTCATGCGCCGACTACTCGCCGCCATTCTGCTTGTCTTGCCGCTTCTGGGCGGTGCGTCGGCATCGGCCGATCAGAAGGACGAGCGGCTGGACGAGCTGTTCCAGCGCCTGCTGGTCACCGGCGACAAGCGCGAGGCCCGCACCATCGAGCATCTGATCTGGGGCATCTGGATGCAGTCGGGCAGCGATACGGTCGATCTCCTGATGCAGCGCAGCGTCAGGGCGATGTCCGAGGGGCGCTACGCCGAAGGTGTCGGCCTGCTGTCCGGAATCGTCGAGATCAAGCCCGATTACGCCGAAGGTTGGAACAAGCGGGCGACGCTCTACTACATGATGGGGCGGTTCGACGAGTCGATCGCCGATGTCGAGAAGACCCTGGCGCTCGAGCCCCGCCATTTCGGCGCACTCAGTGGCCTTGGCCTGATCTACAGTCAGCGCGAGGAATGGGACAAGGCGCTCGAGGCCTATGAACGCGCGCTCGCCGTCAATCCCCACTTGCCCAACGCCGAACAGGCCATCGACGAGTTGACCAAAAAGGTCAAGGGCGAGCGGATCTGATTTATGTCGCTGATAAATACGGCCGCGAAGTTGCGAGACTTCTATCTATTTGGTTCGCTGGAATCATTCGCTTAGTCGAATAAAAAATACCTGCTTCCAGGTATCGGGATCAGTTTCTTTTGGTTTCTTTATATTAAACTTTCCATCATCTCTCGGGAGTTGGTTGAAGTTTTCGAGGTCGACGGCACTTTGATACTCGAAATCAGCCTTGAAGTTGCACATGGCGGCGGTGAACTCGCCGGTCATGGCTAGTGTATTTGCTGCCGTAAGGGCCTCGAGGCGTGCTGCTGTCCTTAATGGCATGCCGACCAAATGCAGCTGGCCGCTTTGGCCATTTTCGCCTTCCACGACAACTCCGAAGTCGGCGCCGGCTCGCAGGTATGCCTTGTATTCGCTCTCCCTCAGATCTCGGGCAATTCCAACAATAGCCGAAATCAGATTGATTAGGTTTCTGTCGATTAACAACAGTGAATCACCTTCGACAATGTTCTTGAAATCCAGTTTCTGGCAATTTCTCGAAACGATGCTCTCTAGGTCTTTGGGAAATGCGATTGCCAGAGCTGGATCTTCCATTATCTTGCTATATCCCACGATGTCCGCTTTCAATACACCTCTTCTACTACTTTCGTCGCGCCAAGGTCGGTTTGCGCCGGCGATGTTCAGTGTATCGAAACTACGACCATATTCGGCCGATAGTTTTCGAATGCTTTCATCCAGCGCTGGGTGAATAATGTATACATCAGACGGAGGTAATACTCCATCTGCAGCAAATGTCTTATCACCTGGGCGTTCGAATTTTTGAATATTTCCTTGAGCGCCAGCTGTTTGGGTGACATAGCCCAACAACCCGCATTTATAGAGCGCGCAGAATACATGGATAAATGCGGGGGACTCTTCAGTCACATCTTGGTCGTAGACTTGCCGATTATAGGCGTAGGCTATTTCTTCGACATCCTCTCTCGAAAGGACGTTCCGTGGTATTAGGCTAAACAATAAGTCGAAATCGATCGCCATTGTGAGGTGTGGTTTAATCTCATTGATATAGCTACTTGAAATAGTGGAAGATGTATCGTTGATCGTATGGCGGATTGCAGAGATATCTCTGCGATCCGGATGAATTGACGAAAGCCGAGCACCGATAGTCATTAAATCTCGTGGCCGTAATAGTGTATGTCTTAAGATGTAGTCCCAGATATACTCGGGTTCGCCAACATGGGGATGCCAAATGTGACAATTTTTTTCTCCAAAGAATTTTTCAAAGATAGTCCGGCCGGATATCTGAATCTTGTTTTCTTCCGGTTCTTCAATCAAATTTCTTATGAAAATTTGTTTTAAATCTTCAAAATCATACTCTATTCTTATTGACGAGCCTTCAAATTGAAGTGCTGTTTGCTTCTCGTGGAGTAGTTTCTCAAAAGCTTCTTTGCGAATAGACGCAAAGATTTTGATATGATGGTTATGGCCATGTAAGTTGCGTATGGCGCTCGCTAAACCTATCTGTGAAGAGTACCAAAAACTTTTGTCCACAATTCCACTGCTCGAACTAGTGTTCTTTGAGGGTTGAAGATGAATGTCGAAATATTCGTCGACGTTGTCGATAAAGGCAGATATGGGCAGATGTAGATTTCGATAAACAGGTGCTATTATGGTATTGAAATCTCTCATAGCTTTGAAGTAATATTTAGGACCCAGTTCCAATATCAATGGAAAATGATCAGTTATTGTAAGTAAATTCTTGTCAGAAAATATCTTCGCAAGATGAGGGAATAAACTTTCTTGATCTATTAAATCTGTATTGTCTGGGCGTATTTTTTTAACAAATTTTGTGATGGCAATTGTAATTGAAAGTAGCCAAATATTTTCCCAAAAGTTTTCGTTATCTGTAATCCAATTTATGTCATTTTGTGAAAATACTTTTGCACTTCCGAAGGGCCTGTCAGTCAATGCGTTCTCCGGCATCAGATGCATGCCCTCACGCTGGCTCTCTAGCCGAAGTCGTTTGGCTCTAAGCAGAAGTGTTTTTCCATACCCTTTCGTTGCAACAAGCAGGAACCTTGACGTCCCGTCAGGCGCCAGGAAGCTCTTTATCCACGTCGTTTCGTAGAGCAGGCCATCACCGATATCTCCAAAGTCGTCGGCGTCAACACTCCAAAGTCTGTTGTTACTCGTGCTCATGGTTGCTCCGATCGCTGGGTCATGGCCTACGCAGATTTTTGGCGGATTGATGCTGCGGGACGGGAACTCTTGCACACTTAAATAGAATAATCCGAGATAAACTCCCTCGTGCTTAAGCGAGATCTCGATAGAATGCAGCTTTTGATTTTATAATGTTAGCGGGAAAATGATGCTTGTACACCTACCGACTCGATCGTCGGCAGTTCAGTACTGCTCATAACTGTATGCCGAGCGTCTCGGATGCGCTCAATTTGGAGGTGTTGGTCGACGCTTTGAGCGGGATCTACGACTTCGACAAGCGTTTCTGTAGCGCTTTGAGGTAGTTGCGGTCTGATGCCGTAAACTCGCCCGCTTCGATATCCTCGCGATAGCCCTCCAACTCGTCGCGGGTGTCCTCGGAGACGCCGTGGTCGCGCAGGATGCGGTCGATGAGGGCCAGATCGTCGCGCGCTTCGCCGGCCGAAATCGGGATGACGTTGTCCGTGTCGCCGCCCGCCTCATCGTCGTCGGCATCATCGGCATCGTCGTCGATATCGTATTCTTCGTACTCGTCCTCATCCTCGTCGTCGGCATCCATCTCCGCCGGGACCAGCACGTCGTCCCAGGTCAGGCCGGCCTCGGTCAGCGACTGTTGCGCCTCGCGGGCGGCTGCCGCGACATTCGCGTCATCCGCGTCGTCGAAGCGGTTCAACAGGTCGAGCAATGTCTGCCGGTCGAGTTCTGCCATGGACGGTACCCCGAAGTATTTGCGCCGTTTGCGGCGCCCTATCTACAACTCCTTCGAGCGCACGACC
>JAKSCL010000102.1 GCA_022360615.1 Hyphomicrobiales bacterium | reverse complement strand
GGCGCCAGACGCGAACGCACAAACCCCTCTAAAGATTGGAGAATTGTAGGAAGGCGTTCGGCGAAGGCAGCCAATTGCTGCAGGATCTGCGGCACAACCAACAAGATCAGCAAGATGACGATCAGGATGAAAACGCAGAGTATGGTGGCGGTCGCGAAGAAGCGGTTGAAGCCGATTTTTTCCAGCCGGTCGGCAAGCGGGTCGAGAAAATAAGCAATCGCCATTCCGGCGATAAACGGCAGCAAAATGGCGCTGAAAAGCCACAGAAACAGGATAAGGCCGCCAAGCGCGCCCAGCCAAAACATCAGTTGACGGCGAAGGCTCATATCCCGTTCCGATCATGCCAGATAATGCGCGGCTTTTAACACTCACGCCAGCCTAGGAAAACTAAGGAATTCCGCTGTCAGTAGGCGAAGGCTTCGCCGTCCGTGACGAAGATGCCCGATTGGGCAAGTTCCACAAAAAAACCGGAAGCATTAAGGCCGTCGGCGAAACGTTCCTTCGTTCCGGCAAAGGCAATGGTCGCATGAACGGTGTCGCCTTCGACTTGGTGCACTGTCACCTCTTCCATACCGGGCAACGCAGCAACCGAGGCTTGGAAGCGAAGCCAGCGGTTCACGTCACCCCGGTAGTCGAAATGTACAGGCAGTTTCGTTATGGTTTGCGACGTCAGCGGATCACCCGCGGCCGCACCTGCCTCAGGACCCAAAACGACCGCCCGCTTCCAGCGTTCGGTCAACTCAGCGGCCAGCCAGTCGGCGGCCACCGCGACGACACTGCCCTTTGCACCGCGCAATTGCTCGAAAGTGCGTTTGAGGTCAATTGCGCCAAGCGCGTCATCACCGACGGCCTCCAAAGCGACGGCTCCACCTTCCGTCTCACGCAACACGGCCACCAAAAGGGCATCCGACCGGTAACGCACGCGGAACATCTCGGTCGCAAACACGTCGCCGCGAATGAGTTCCGGACTCTCATAGGCGCGGTCCTCCGCATCGCCATCGATGACAACGAAGGGAACGAGCCCGGACGGATCGGCAATGCGCTCCCAGGCCTCGCGCCAGCGCGGGTGATCCCAGATCACAGCGCCGTCATCCATGACGGCGAGGGGCAAAACAACCATGCGCGGCGCTTGAACCGTTGCCGCTGTGATACCCTTTTCAGCGAGCACCCGGCCGAGCGCACTTTGGTTGAAGGCGATCGACAGCGTAACCTCATAGGATTGGGCGCCAACACGCTCGCGCTCAATCGCGATTTCATCGGTCAGCACATGAATACGCGCGGTATCCAGGGATGGAAGGCGCGGCCAATCGGTCCGCAAGACCAGGCGATGCACGATGTGATGGAATGCCTCATTCACCGCCTTGTCTATTGCAAGCGCCTTTGCCGAAACGGCATCCTCGGCCTCAGCCATCGCTGTGATGCTTTTGGCGGTGAATGGGTCGTAGGCGAGGCAATCGGGGCAATCCGGCGTCTGGGCGGCGGCGAAGGCCGCGCCCAGAACGAGAGCGCAAACTACCAGAAACCAGCGCCATATGTGAATGCGAATCGCCATGCCACCAGTTTTGGCTGAGGACCCGTAAACAGGCGGTGTCTTTGCATGCAGGGTTTTCATTCAACGCTGGGCTTTGCGGCACGGGCGGGATAGAGAGAATGCGCAACGCGATCACCGGTTCTCAATGTCCATGACAAGCCCTCCCCCCGACGACAACGGGCCCCATGCAGCGCCGCTGACTTACAAGTCCGCGGGCGTCGACATCGCCGCAGGCGAAGATCTTGTCGAGCGCATAAAACCAGCCGTGAAATCGACCGACCGCCCAGGCGTGATGGGCGCGATTGGCGGGTTTGGCGGTTTGTTCGACCTGAAGAAGGCCGGTTTCGACGATCCGGTTTTGGTCGCGGCAACGGATGGCGTCGGCACCAAGCTAAGGATCGCCATCGACAGCGGCAGGCATCAGACGGTGGGAATCGACCTTGTCGCCATGTGCGTCAACGATCTCGTCGTGCAGGGCGCCGAACCCCTGTTCTTTCTCGACTACTTCGCCACAGCGCGGCTCGACCCGGCGCTGGCGGCCGATATCATCTCCGGCATTGCAACGGGATGCCGCGAGGCAGGCTGTGCACTCATCGGCGGCGAGACCGCGGAGATGCCGGGCCTCTACGCCAGTGGCGACTACGACCTTGCCGGCTTCGCCGTCGGGGCGGCGGAACGGGGGCGCCTTTT
>JAKSCL010000092.1 GCA_022360615.1 Hyphomicrobiales bacterium | reverse complement strand
TCGCGTGCAGTGGATGCACCGCGTCATGATCGTCTTGACGAGCGGGCCGATATATTTGTCCTCGACCGCGCGCTTGTTCTCCTCAAAGCGCGAGGCGTCGACACCATAGGCCATGGCCTGATCCTGAAGGTCGCATTCGCCGCCCTGGTCGCAGATGGGGCAGTCGAGCGGGTGATTGATGAGGAGGAATTCCATCACCCCTTCCCGGGCCTTTTTCACCATCGGCGACTTGGTCGCAATGGTCGGCGGGGTGCCGTCCTTGCCGGGCCTCAAGTCACGTACACTCATGGCGCAGGAGGCGGCCGGCTTCGGTGGGCCGCCCACGACCTCAACGAGGCACATACGGCAGTTACCGGCAATCGACAGGCGCTCGTGATAGCAAAAGCGCGGGATTTCGGCACCTGCCGCCTCGCACGCCTGGAGAAGCGTGTAGTGGTCCGGGACCTCGATTTCCTTGCCGTCGACGATCAGTTTGGCCATTTACTCGGCTTCTCCGTCCATTCCCGCTCACGCGCACCGCTGCGTGCGCCACATCTTCACATCCGGCAGATGATCCCAGCCGAAGGCCGCGTCGGTCGAGCCGTGTTTGCGCAGCATACCCAGCCGTTCCGCCGCTTCGCCGAGGCCGGGCAGATGCCCCTCCTCCACCCACCACATCACAAAGTGGGCGTCTCCTAGGGCGTGAAACCACTCAGCCTTCTTGTTGTAAAAGCGCCTGTGTACTGTCTGCCAGACAAAGCGTTCCAGTTCCTCGGCACTCTTCCAAACGCTCATATTCACGATGACACCCGGACCGAAATCACCGGAGGCGTCGATTTTCGTGGCGTTGTTCGTCTCGTCCTTCAGCCGCCACACGAAACCCGGCATGGCTTCGGCCAGCGCGTTGACGCGGTCCAGATTCTCCATGAACCCGGCAACGCGTAGATCGCTCGCCGAATAGCGCAGCCGGCCGATATTGAGCTGGGCGAGATGCATTGTCCCTACTCCGCAGCCTCCCTTATGGGTTCGGGATGCGGGTTCGCGGCATAATCATCGATTCGCGCTTCGATCTCGTGACGGAAGTGACGGATGAGCCCCTGGACCGGCCAAGCCGCGGCATCGCCGAGGGCGCAAATCGTATGGCCCTCGACCTGCTTCGTGACCTCAAGCAGCATGTCGATTTCGCGCTTCTGGGCCCGGCCTTCCGCCATGCGGCTGACGACCCGCCACATCCAGCCCGTGCCTTCCCGGCAGGGCGTGCACTGGCCGCAGCTTTCGTGCTTGTAGAAGTAGGAAATGCGGGCAATCGCGCGGATGATGTCGGTCGACTTGTCCATCACGATCACAGCCGCCGTGCCGAGACCCGATTTCAGGTCCCGAAGCGAATCGAAGTCCATCGGCGAGTCGATGATCTGGTCGGCGGGGACAACCGGCACCGACGAACCACCCGGAATGACGGCAAGGAGATTGTCGAAACCGCCGCGTACCCCGCCGCAATGCCGGTCGATGAGCTCGCGGAAGCTAATGCCCATCTCTTCTTCGACATTGCAGGGCGCATTCACGTGACCCGAGATACAAAAGAGCTTCGTGCCTGAATTGTTCGGCCGCCCGAGCCCAACGAACCACTCGGAGCCACGACGCAAGATTTCCGGCACGACCGCGATCGTCTCGACGTTGTTGACAGTGGTCGGACAACCATAAAGGCCGCAATTGGCGGGGAATGGCGGCTTCAAGCGCGGCATCCCCTTCTTGCCTTCGAGGCTTTCGATCAGGGCCGTTTCCTCGCCGCAGATATAGGCGCCCGCCCCATGGGCGAGATAAAGATCGAAATCCCAACCGGAACCGGCTGCATTCTTGCCGAGGAGACCCGCGTCATAAGCCTGATCGATGGCTGCCTGCAGGCGGTGACGCTCATGGATGTATTCGCCGCGGATATAGATGTAGCCAGCATGCGCGGCCATGGCGAAGCCCGCAAGAAGGCACCCCTCCACCAGATGGTGCGGATCGTTCCGCATGATTTCGCGGTCCTTGCAGGTGCCGGGCTCCGATTCATCCGCGTTGACGACCAGATAATGCGGACGGCCGTCCGATTCCTTCGGCATGAAAGACCATTTAAGACCGGTCGGAAACCCCGCGCCGCCGCGCCCGCGCAAGCCGGATTTCTTGACCTCATCGATGATCCAGTCGCGGCCATTCTTGATGAAGCCGGCCGTGCCGTCCCACTGGCCGCGCGCCTTCGCGCCCTCAAGGCCCCAATCGTGGTAGCCATAAAGGTTCGTGAAAATCCGGTCTTTATCGGCGAGCATCATCTTTGCCGTCTCTTCGCTCTTTCGGTCTGCAATGCCTAGGCATCGCCCTTAACAAGGGTTTTCGCCTGACTGATCCAGTCTTCCCGGTCAATGCGGCCCTTGAACTTCAGATAACCGTCGACCCAGGCCTTGTTCTCGTCATTCCATTCGGCGATCTGCCCGAAATGATAGATGCCCAATCCATGCAGAAGGACTTCGATTTTCGGTCCAATGCCGCTGATCTTCTTCAAATCATCCGGTATGCCGCCATTGGGTGCGTCCAGAGACTTCGGGCGATCCGGTGAAGCGAGCGCAACTGCGGGCGTCTCCGGTTGTTCCTTCCTAGCGGCGGGTTTTGCAGCCGGTTTATTTTCAACGGCCTTGGCTGCGGGTTTCGGCGTAGCAGGCTTTTGTGCAACCGCCCTGCCGTTCGCCCTCCCCTTATAGAGACCCTCATCGAGGAGTGTGGTCGGTCCGGTGATCGGCGCCGAACAGGACCGGTCCACTTGCGGGCCCGGTTTCACCGGTCTGCCCACGCGCAGATCATGCAAAAGGGCTTCAAAGCTCTCCGGCGTCAGATCCTCATAATAATCCTGGTTGATCTGCACCATGGGAGCGTTGCAGCAGGCACCAAGACATTCCACTTCCAGCCAAGAGAGCTTTCCGTCCTCAGTGACTTGGCGCTGGGGGCCGATCACACGCCGGCACACCTCCTTGAGACCGTTCGCGCCGCACAGCATGCACGGGGTCGTGCCGCAAAGCTGAACGAAGTACTCGCCGACCGGCTCCAGATTGAACATGGTATAAAAGGTCGCGATTTCGAGCACCCGGATGTGCGGCATGTCGAGAAAATCGGCCACATGGCGAATCGCGGGCTCCGGCAGCCAGCCATCATGCTGCTCCTGCGCCCGCCAGAGCAGCGCAAGTACGGCGGAAGCCTGCCGGCCTTCCGGGAATTTCCCGATTTCCCGCTTTGCCCACACCACATTCTCCGGTGTGAAAGCAAAGCTCCCAGGTTGATCTTCGGCGAGACGGCGAACGGCCATGGTGATCTCTATCCTGCGAACTGGAAGGGCAGCATCTCGGCGGTCACCGGTCGATCTCCCCGAAAACGATGTCAAGCGAGCCGATGATCGCCGCGACGTCAGCCAGGAGATGGCCCTTGCACAGGTGATCCATGGCTTGCAGATGCGGGAATCCGGGCGCGCGCAGTTTCACGCGATAGGGTTTATTCGTGCCGTCGGCAACAAGATAGATCCCAAACTCGCCTTTGGGCGCTTCAACGGCCGCGTAAACCTCACCCGGCGGCACGTGATAGCCTTCGGTGTAAAGCTTGAAGTGGTGGATGAGCGCTTCCATGGAACGCTTCATCTCACCGCGCTTCGGCGGCACGATCTTGCCATCGACAGAGGCGAACGGTCCCTGTCCTTCCGGGCTCGCCAGTTTATCAAGGCACTGCTTCATGATCCGGATCGACTGGCGCATCTCTTCCATGCGGATGAGATAACGATCGTAACAATCGCCGTTCTTGCCGATCGGGATATCGAACTGGAGCTCCTCGTAACACTCGTAAGGCTGGCTTTTACGCAAATCCCAAGGCGCACCGGAGCCGCGGACCATGACACCTGAGAAGCCCCAGGCCCATGCTTCTTCGAGCGTCACAACGCCGATATCGACATTGCGCTGCTTAAAGATGCGGTTACCCGTCAACAACCCTTCAATATCATCGAGCACCTGCGGGTGGGTCTCGCAGAAGGCCGCGATATCGTCGAGGAGCGCGGGCGGCAGATCCTGGTGCACGCCGCCCGGCCGGAAATAGGCCGCATGCATGCGCGAGCCGGAGGCCCGCTCGTAAAAGATCATAAGCTTTTCGCGCTCTTCAAAGCCCCAGACAGGCGGCGTGAGCGCGCCCACATCCATCGCCTGCGTTGTCACATTCAGGAGGTGCGAGAGCAGCCGGCCAATCTCGGAATAAAGAACGCGGATAAGCTGGCCGCGTTTCGGCACCTCGATCTCGAGCAGTTTTTCCACGGCAAGCGCGAAAGCGTGCTCCTGGTTCATCGGCGCAACGTAATCCAGGCGGTCGAGATAGGGCACGGCCTGCAGATAGGTTTTGTGCTCCATCAGCTTTTCGGTACCGCGGTGGAGAAGCCCGATATGCGGATCGACCCGCTCCACCACCTCGCCGTCCAACTCCAATACAAGGCGCAAAACGCCATGAGCCGCCGGGTGTTGCGGCCCGAAATTGATCGAAAAGTTTCTAAGGTCGACCTCGGCCATGCCACTCAAGCCTCTTTCGGGGCGAACATTTCGAAAACCTGTTGTCCCGTCAGTTTTTGCGTGTCCTCTGCAAAGCTGTAGTTCGACGGTTTCTCGTCAATGAAGATCTCGCCGGTGAACGTAAACGCGGACGGTTGGTCTAAAGCGTGTATCGACACTGCAACGTGCGCCCGGTCCTTCGTTCGCCAAACCAGAGACGAGCCGCACTGTTTGCAGAAAAGCCGCTCACCCCACTCGGACGAGACGAAGACGCCAAGCGCGCGCTCGTCTTCAAATTCCAGAGAGGCGCACTCCGCGCACATGAACGCACCGCCTGCCCAGCGCCGGCACATGCCGCAATGACAAACGGCCATTTCCATGGCTGCCAGCACGGCTTTGAACTTCACCGCACCGCACAAGCATTGTCCCGATAGCGTCTCTGCCACGGCCATTCCAGTTACTCCGCCCCAGTTACTCCGCCACGTGATGGATTCTCGCCGCCATCCGCCAATTGCCATCGATCTTCAACACGTTAAGGAAATCGATGAATTTGCGTGGAACGACTTTGAGCGCGCCGTCCTCGACCGCGTAAAGGTTCGCTTCCGGCAGGAACGGACGCAGCGTCTCGACATCGCCCGCATGGAGCGCCGTGACACAGTCTTCGCCAAGCTGGCGCGGGTCGCTCATCGCATTTTCCCCATCAGCCCCGGCCTAATTTGCCTTCTCATCGCCCGGCAGCACATAATCGGTGCCTTCCCAGGGCGAAAGGAAATCGAAATTCCGGAATTCCTGGTTCAGCTTCACCGGCTCATAGACGACGCGCTTCTCTTCATCGTCATAGCGAACCTCGACAAAGCCGGTGAGCGGGAAGTCCTTGCGAAGCGGGTGCCCGTCAAAGCCGTAATCGGTCAGGAGACGGCGCAAATCCGGATGGCCGTCGAAGAAGACGCCATAGAGATCATAAGTCTCGCGCTCGAACCAGTTTGCGCCGGGGAACACGTCGACCGCCGACGGAACCGCGGTGTCCTCAGAAGCCCGGACCTTCACGCGGATGCGCTGGTTCTGCGTCGGGCTCAGCAAATGATAGACCACGTCGAAGCGTTCCTCGCGCCCCGGATAATCCGCGCCGCAAATGTCGATGAGGCAGACGAAAGCGCAGCGCGAATCATCTCGCAGAAAGCGCAGTACCGCGAGGATGTGCTCGGCCTCCGCATCCAATGACAACTCGCCATGGGTGACGGAAAAGCCACGGGTTTCGCGCGGCAAAGCCTCGACAATGTAGCCGCCAAGCTCCTCAAGCGCTTCGCTGTCGCCGTACCATGCGTTTGATGCCATGCGATTTCCGTTCTCTCACTGACCGTCCGGAGCGCCGGATCAGCGCTCTATTGTGCCGGTCCGCCGGATCTTCTTTTGCAGAAGCAGCACGCCGTAAAGCAGCGCCTCCGCCGTGGGCGGGCATCCTGGCACATAGATATCGACGGGAATCACGCGGTCGCAGCCCCTGACCACCGCGTAGGAATAGTGGTAGTAGCCACCGCCATTGGCGCACGAGCCCATGGAGATGACATAGCGCGGGTCGGGCATCTGATCGTAGATCTTGCGCAGCGCCGGAGCCATTTTGTTCGTCAGCGTGCCCGCGACAATGATGACATCGGACTGACGCGGACTCGCGCGCGGGGCGAAACCGAAGCGTTCGGCGTCATAGCGCGGCATCGACATCTGCATCATTTCAACCGCGCAGCAGGCGAGCCCGAAGGTCACCCACATCAAGGAGCCGGTACGCGCCCAGTTGATCAGGTCGTCGGTTGCCGTGACAAGGAAGCCCTTGTCCGCGAGTTCACTGTTGACTTCAGTGAAAAATGGGTCGTCGGCGCCGAGCGGACGCCCGGTTTTCGGATCGATCAGGCCCTTGGGTTCAGGAGCCGTCAGGGTCTGGCTCATACCGCTCACTCCCATTCGAGCGCCCCTTTCTTCCACTCATAGATAAAGCCGACGGTGAGAATGGCGAGGAAGATCATCATCGACCAGAAGCCGAACCAGCCGAGATCACCGAAGGCGAGCGCCCAGGGAAAGAGAAAAGCGACTTCCAGGTCGAAAATGATGAACAGGATGGCCACCAGATAGAAGCGGACGTCGAACTTCATCCGTGCATCGTCAAAAGCCGCGAAACCGCACTCATAAGCCGAGAGTTTTTCGCTGTCGGGGTTCTGGACCGCGATCAAAAACGGTGCGATCATCAGGGCAAGGCCGATTACCGCACACACACCGATAAAAATGATGATTGGAAGATAATCGGCAAGCAGCGCTTCCATGGGCGATCCATTCCTTTTGATGCCATTGGCCGGGCCGCCAAATGGCTGGCACAATCGTCATCGGCCATGGCCCGTCGAGCATCGTACTTCCGCTTTGCGCAATGATTGGGATTAGACGAGCCCAACCGTCAGAGCAACCCATACCACATGAATTTTGGAATAATTCGATATTCGGCAATGTGGCAAATTGCGCGAACCCCGTTCCGTTTCCGCCGGATTTCAGCGGCGTCTTCCGTTTTCGCGGCGTTTTCACGCGCATTGGGAGATCAGGCGCGTTTCTTGGATCCAAAAAGGGGCAAGCCCTCCTCTTTCCACCGCCGCGCAAGCCGGCGGCGCGCCGCCATCGCGCCGCGCGGACTTGATTGAGAAAATCAAAGACCCGTTGGTTGAGCTCCCCGGCCTGACGCGACAGCGTGTCCGCCAATTGCTGCAATTTGCCCGCGGCCTCTTTCGTCTCCGACGCGACGGCGCTGACCGTCTCGATGCCATGTGCCACCTCGTTTGAACCCGCCGCGGCATGCTGAACGTTTTGCGAAATACTGCCGGTTGCCGTTGACTGCTCCTCGACCGCGCTCGCAACTGCGTTTGAAAGTTCGCTCAAGTTGAGAATCGTGTCGGTCACACCGCCGATGTTGTGTTCGGCGCTCTCAGAGGCAATCTGCAATGTGTTGATCTGGGAGGAGATCTCCTCGGTTGCTTTGGTTGTTTGGCCTGCGAGATTCTTCATCTCCGTCGCAACGACCGCGAAGCCTTTTCCCGCCTCGCCGGTCCTGGCGGCCTCGATTGTCGCGTTCAACGCCAGCAGATTCGTTTGCTCCGCAATCTCATTGATCAGCTTGATGACGCCACCGATCTCCTGTGCGGCCGATGACAGCTCCGACATGGTGTTGCGCGCATTGCCGGCCTCGCTTGACACCTCTTTTGCAATGGCGCTGCTCAGCGTCTGAAGCCCTGCAATGGCGGGACCGTCACTCGCCTCCACAAGGGCGTCGAACCGTAGAGCGCAACGGCAACGGACGATGCACCAATGGCGTTGGTGATCCGTTGAATGCGCGGAGCATCGCCGCGAAGAACATATTTCTTGAAATGATGAATCATGCCTCCGAAACCAAGATGCGTGACCATCGCTTCGAGTGCCTTGGCTTGTTTGGAATTGTCGTCTTCATAGGCAAGCCAGAGCATCTCGGCGTGCTTGGCACGATCCCTTGCCACGGTGGAAGCGGTTGCGAAAACCAGCCCGACAACGATCAATGCGCTGACAATGATGGCGCTTGTTACACGTATCGTCATCTGTTCAGCCCCACGATATGTTGAACGTCCCCGGAAACACAATCCAGGATTGTGCAAACCTTAACCAACAATCTAAATAATAATATTCTTAATATATGTAAATAATCTTTACAACTGCGTATAAAACGCGAATCCAAGCCTTTTATTGCATATAAAGAAATTTTTTATTCATTCCCTTCTTCACTTTTCAAACTAATTTGTTATTCAAAATTAACATTATCCCACATATCGAATAAATAATATTTATATTATATACAAATCGCGATAATTGTAATATACACTCCATCTTTAAAATCACTTTTAGCAAATATACAATCGATCAATTATGTTACTCGCGGTGGCAAGAAACAAAATCTGCTGCGCCACATCATGATTTGTCCATGTCCGGCCGCCGCCTCAATTGCCACATGGCTGCGATGCCCAGTGCGGGACCCGCAGCAAGGACGGCGAAAACACCGCGCCAGCCGATCCATTCAGCGAGCCATGGCGTCACCTGTACCGTCATGACGGTGAGTGCGAAACCGAGGGCGGTCTGCAGGGTCATCAATGCCCCCGCCTCCGCGGGTGGGGCGTAATCCGCCACAAGCGCTGAGAACTGAGCGGAATCGGCGACGATAAAGGCGCCCCAGAGAAGAAACACCAGCGCGACAATCCAGATTGGACCGCCAAACGAAAAAGCAGCGGCCAATGCTGCGCTGCCTGAACCTGCCATGGCCAAGATCGTCACCTCCGCCTTGCCGATACGGTCCGCGATCAATCCGGCGACCACGCAAGCGACGGCGCCGATTCCGATTGCAGAAAAAGCCGTGAGCTTTGCCGCATTTGCGGCCGCAACAGCATCTGTCCGAAGCGCAAAGGAAGCTGTCAGTGCGATCCCTATCCACGCCCACATGGCATAAAGCTCCCACATATGGCCGAGATAGCCGGCAAAGGCCGCCCGAATGCGTTTGTCCGTCCAAGCCCGTTTCAGGCTAGCGAACCGGAATCTTATGGCCTGGGCATGGTGCGGTCCCAGCCCCGCGAAAAGCACAAGACCTCCGCCCAAGGCGGACAAGACCGACGCCGCCGCCACAACACTGCGCCAATCCGCACCGCCGGCGAGGGATAGAAGATGGGGTGCCGCCGAGCCCAAGGTCAGTGCCCCGACCAAAAGCCCGACAAGAAGCCCCCGGTCTTTCTCGCCCCAGCCGACAGCGATTTTCATGCCCACCGGATAGACCCCGGCAAGAAGAGCGCCCGTGAGAAAGCGTGCGCAAATCGCGGCGGAACTGCCGATCGGCAAGGCAAGCAAGCCGGCATTGAGAAGCGCGGCACCAAGAGCGCTTAGCATAAACACCCGCCTTGGATCGAAACGGTCCGCCAATCCAAGCAGCGCAAAAACGACTGCACCGATGGCGAAGCCTGCTTGGACAGCACTGGACAACATGGCCTGACGCAACCCCGAGACCGGGTTTTCGGCCACCATGTCGGGCAGAACGGCTGCGGACGAGAACCATAGGGTCATCACCATGATCTCAGCCACGACCAAGAGCGTGATGGACTGTTGTTTTCGTGCGATTCTAGTCGGCAGGCTGTTCATTTTGCCGTTGTGACCGGGCATGGCACATTTAGCCAGTCACAACATCAAAGCGAGGCCGAAGCTTTCGATGGCGGTTGAGTGCAGTCTTTCAGAGAATGGCGGGAGTGACGGGACTCGAACCCGCGGCCTCCGGCGTGACAGGCCGGCGCTCTAACCAACTGAGCTACACCCCCCGATGAGAAGCGGGGACCGCTGAAATCAGCGCTTCGAAAGAGGAACGTGGAGTAAGACATCAGGTCATGCAAGTCAAGAAATGTCGGGCGCGCGGATACCGGTTTCTGAGACGTCCTTTCGCTGCATGTGTCGGTTACGCCCTTCCACGCTTTCTGCTGCACCTTTCCCTCGCGGTTTGCCTCGTCTGCCCGTCTCCTCGCGCAGCGCTCGCCGACAACCAGATCCTTGGCCTGATCGGCGAAGACGACCGTGAGATCGTCCCTTCCACCAAGGCTCCGTGGAATGCGGTCGGGCGGATCAACATTGCAGGCTATCGACGCACACGGCATTGCACAGGCACGTTGGTCGGCCCCGATCTTGTCGTCACCGCCGCGCACTGCTTGATCGACCGCTGGACAGGCGAACCGTTCCGCCCCGACAGCATCCATTTCGTGGCGGGTATGGAACGCGGGCGCTTCTCAGCCCATTCCACAGCCCGATGCGTGCGGTTTCTCGGTGGAGCACCGCCGGCCCTCGCCTCACGGTCCGAAACGCTCAGCCGGAACGAGGCGCAACGCGACGTCGCCGTCATAGGACTTGCCAGTGCGATGGCCATCAAGCCCCTTGCTTTGGCGGACGACATCACGCTAGACGACCGGCCGAAGGTCGATCACGCGGGTTACGCGCGCGACCGGCCTTATGTGTTGAGCGCGACAAAGGCGTGCCGCGTGTTTGATGGTACAGGCCCGCTCTGGTTCACGAATTGCGATACCACTTTCGGTGCGTCGGGCGGGCCGCTTTTCGTTGGCAAGGGTGAGGAAGCGCGCATAGCAGGCATCATGATCGGCTTCGTCAAGGGCCGGCACTCAATCGCCATTCCGGCGCCGATATGGCGCGGACTTGTCGATGCCGGGATGTGTTAGCATCCAGACGGAGGCACACCCAAAACGCGCCACTGCGATTTTGACGGTGGTGGGCGGTGAGAGACTCGAACTCCCGACATCCTCGGTGTAAACGAGGCGCTCTACCAGCTGAGCTAACCGCCCTTCAAACGGAGATTTGCCGCACCATACAAAACAATGCGCAATCTTCAATTGCGCCGGCTTGCAGTGAGCGGCCCGGTTTGAGGTCATCAACCAAAAAGGGCGCCCGTCCGACGCCCCTTTCCTATCGCCTTTCCCGATACCGGCAAAGCCCCCCGGGCGCGGCCGGCGTCACACCGGCCCGCCGGCCTTCCAGCGAAGGTCAACCGTTCACGGCGTCCTTGAAGGCCTTTCCAGGCTTGAACTTCGGGCTTTTCGAAGCCGGGATCTTGATAACTTCGCCAGTCCGCGGGTTGCGGCCCTCACCGGCCTTGCGCTCACTCACCACGAAATTCCCGAAGCCGACAATCCGCACTTCGTCGCCGCCTTTGAGCGCCCCCATGATGGCATCAAAGGTCGCATCGACGGCCTCGGCTGCCGATGCTTTCGAAAGATTGGCCGTGTCGGCGACGTGGGCGACCAGTTCGTTCTTGTTCATGTGACCGCTTTCCTTATTGTCAATTGCGATTCGAAATCAAATGCTGCCGTCCTTTAACATCAAAGGGAACGGAAAATTGGCGCAAATCCCGAGAAAACCTGGGAAAAACCTTGATTTTCCGCCGCTTTTGTCCAGCCCTGTGACACCGATACATCGCTGTGGCGAAACTGCGGCACCAGGCAAAGAAAAAGGGCGGACCGTTAACGCTTCGCGCCCAGCCCGCCCTATTATGGTTCTGATTTCCCTAGTGTCTCCAGAGGCTTAATGGTGAGCGGGCGCCGTCTTGCCAGCCTCGTCGCCAACGGAAGCGATCCCCTCGTCCTCACCCGCTTCTCCCGCGGACACTTCACCATCCCAGACGATGGATTCGGGCTCACGGACGAGCGCCCTTTTGATCACCTCTTCCATGTGTGAAACCGGGACAATATCGAGATTGTTCTTCACCGAGTCGGGAACATCTGGAAGATCTTTCGCATTCTCTTCCGGAATGATCACCGTTTTGACGCCGCCGCGCAACGCCGCAAGCAGCTTCTCCTTAAGGCCGCCAATCGGCAGAACCCGGCCACGCAGGGTGATCTCTCCGGTCATGGCGACATCCTTGCGTACGGGAATGCCGGTCATCACGGAGACAATGGCCGTGACCATGGCGATACCGGCCGATGGACCGTCCTTCGGCGTCGCCCCTTCCGGCACGTGGACGTGGATATCCTTCTTCTCAAAGAGCGGCGGCTCGATGCCGAAATCGACCGAACGCGAGCGCACATAGGCGCTGGCCGCCTGGATCGATTCCTTCATGACGTCCCGCAGATTGCCCGTTACCGTCATCTTGCCCTTGCCGGGCATCATGACGCCTTCAACGGTCAGAAGCTCGCCGCCGAACTCCGTCCAGGCAAGTCCTGTAACGACGCCGATTTGATCCTCGCCCTCGGTCTCGCCATAGCGGTACTTCGGCACGCCGAGATAGTCCTCGAGATTCTCGCCCGTGAGCTCAATCGTTTCCTTGCCTTGGGTCAGCAACTCCTTGACGGCCTTGCGGGCAAGGGTTGCAAGCTCCCGTTCAAGGTTCCGCACGCCCGCCTCGCGGGTGTAGCGCCGGATAACGGTCTTCAGGCCGTCATCGCTTAACGTGAACTCGCCCGAGCGCAGCCCATGCTCCTTCACCACTTTCGGGATCAGGTGGCGGCGGGCAATCTCGATCTTCTCATCCTCGGTGTAACCGGCGATACGGATGATCTCCATCCGGTCCATCAAGGGAGCCGGGATGTTCAGCGTGTTCGCCGTCGTCACGAACATCACATTCGAGAGGTCGTATTCGATCTCGAGATAGTGATCCATGAAGGCGGAATTCTGCTCCGGATCGAGCACTTCAAGGAGCGCCGACGACGGATCGCCCCGGAAATCCATGCCCATCTTGTCGATCTCGTCGAGAAGGAAAAGCGGGTTCGATTTCTTCGCCTTCCGCATGGACTGGATCACCTTACCGGGTAGCGACCCGATATAGGTGCGCCGGTGGCCGCGGATTTCGGCCTCGTCCCGCACGCCGCCGAGCGACATCCGGACGAATTCGCGGCCGGTCGCCTTGGCGATCGATTTGCCGAGCGAGGTCTTACCGACGCCGGGCGGCCCGACAAGGCAGAGAATCGGACCGCGCAGCTTATTCTGGCGCTGCTGGACGGCGAGATACTCGACGATCCGTTCCTTGACCTTCTCAAGGCCGTAGTGATCGGTATCGAGCACCTCTTCGGCGAAGCCGAGGTCCTTTTTGATCTTCGACTTCCTTTGCCATGGAATGCCCAACAGCCAGTCGAGATAGTTGCGCACGACGGTGGCTTCGGCCGACATGGGGCTCATCTGCTTAAGCTTTTTCAGCTCGGCATTCGCCTTTTCGCGCGCTTCCTTTGAAAACTTGGTCTTGGCGATCTTCTCCTCAAGCTCGTTGAGCTCATCGCGGCCATCTTCGGAATCGCCCAGTTCCTTCTGGATCGCCTTCATCTGCTCGTTGAGGTAATATTCGCGCTGGGTCTTCTCCATCTGGCGCTTCACGCGGCTGCGGATGCGCTTTTCGACCTGAAGAACAGAAATCTCGCTCTCCATCAGGCCGAGCACTTTCTCAAGCCGTTTGGCGACGGAGACGGTCTCCAGAATATCTTGCTTCTCTGCGATCTTCACGGCGAGATGCGAGGCAACCGTGTCCGCGAGTTTCGCGTAGTCGTCGATCTGGGTCACGGCGCCGAGAACTTCCGGCGAAACCTTCTTGTTCAGTTTGACGTAATTCTCGAATTCGTCGACCACGGAGCGCGCAAGCGCCTCAACCTCAACCGGATCGGCGAGGTCTTCGTCCAGAATGGTCGCATCGGCTTCAAAGAATTCGGGCCGGTCCACGAACCGGTTGATCCGCGCGCGGTGCGCGCCTTCGACGAGCACCTTCACGGTGCCGTCGGGAAGCTTCAAAAGCTGTAGAACCGAGGCCAGCGTGCCGACGGTGTAAATGTCCTTCGGCTTCGGGTCGTCGTCGGTTGCGCTTTTCTGGGTCGCAAGCAGGATCTGGCGGTCATCGCGCATGACTTCTTCAAGCGCGTTCACCGATTTCTCGCGCCCTACAAAAAGCGGTACGATCATGTGCGGAAACACGACAATGTCGCGCAATGGCAAGACGGGGTGAACCCCGCTCTCCCCGCTGATACCAATGGACTGCGTTTCGTCCGTTGTCATCCGATTGTCCTTTCTTGGACGGCCACCAGACCGTTCGCTCTTCGGCGCAACGCGTCCGATTCCGTACGATGATATCGTCGCCCCAAATGTCCTCTCCACGCAAGAACCGTCGAAGAAAACGCTGGGGAAGTGTGTATTGAATGACACACGCGGAGCAAAGCATCCGTCAGTGCTAAGTGGGCATTCGTTAACGTTAGTCAACCAATGGCTTGGAAGCCGTACCGTCGCACACCCACATTGCGCCGCGCCATTTCGCGTGCCTACTCAAGTGAAATCGCGTCAAAACTGTGTCTTGCGCAACACAATCGTTGCGCATTCCGCGCTTTCAGACCGGTACTAATGCAAGTCTAGGCCGATGTCCCGACATCTTCGGCGCGGTCGGAATAAATGTGGAGCGGACGGGCCTTGCCATCGCCATCCACCACTTCCGGGCTGATCACAACCTCTTCGACACCGTCAAGGCTCGGCAGCTCGAACATGGTGTCGAGCAAAATCGATTCAAGGATCGAGCGGAGACCGCGAGCGCCCGTCTTACGCTCGATCGCCTTGCGGGCAATCGCGGCTAAGGCTTCGTCGGAGAAGGTGAGCTTGATGTTCTCCATCTCAAACAGGCGCTGATACTGCTTCACAAGCGCATTTTTCGGTGTCGAGAGAATTTCGACAAGGGCCTCCTCGTCCAGATCCTCAAGCGTTGCGAGCACCGGCAGACGGCCGACGAATTCCGGGATGAGGCCGAATTTGAGAAGATCCTCGGGCTCCACCTCACGGAAGACATCGCCTAGGCGGCGGTCGTCGGGCGCCTGCACATCGGCGCCGAAGCCGATGGAGGTTTCCTTGCCGCGCTGCGAGATGATGCGCTCAAGACCGGCAAAGGCGCCGCCACAGATAAACAGGATGTTCGTCGTATCGACCTGCAGGAATTCCTGCTGCGGGTGCTTGCGCCCGCCTTGCGGCGGAACGGCCGCGACCGTGCCTTCCATGATCTTCAAAAGCGCCTGCTGGACACCCTCTCCCGAGACATCGCGAGTGATCGAGGGATTGTCCGATTTGCGCGAAATCTTATCAACCTCGTCGATATAGACGATGCCGCGCTGGGCGCGCTCCACATTGTAGTCGGCGGACTGGAGAAGCTTTAGGATGATGTTTTCGACATCCTCGCCAACATACCCGGCTTCAGTCAGTGTCGTCGCGTCCGCCATCGTGAAGGGCACATCGAGGATGCGCGCCAGCGTCTGGGCGAGATAGGTCTTGCCGCAACCAGTCGGACCGATAAGGAGAATGTTCGACTTAGCGAGTTCAACATCGTTGTGTTTGGTCGCATGGTTCAGGCGCTTGTAGTGGTTGTGCACAGCGACGGAAAGCACTCGCTTCGCATGATGCTGGCCGACCACATAATCATCGAGAACCTGGCAGATTTCGGTGGGCGTCGGCACACCGTCCGATGCCTTGACCAGCGAGGACTTGTTCTCCTCGCGGATGATGTCCATGCAAAGCTCGACGCATTCGTCGCAGATGAACACCGTCGGGCCGGCAATCAGCTTGCGGACCTCGTGCTGGCTCTTCCCACAAAATGAGCAGTAGAGCGTGTTTTTGGAATCGCTACCGCCGCTGACTTTGCTCATGGTTTCTCCCTACACCGAAAACGTCCCAGACCCTACCCGCATAATGCGCCAGACCGAACCGGATCACGTAAAACGCGACCATATTATGGACCCGGTACAATCGCCAACACAATGAACCATGCTGAGAGGCGATTGATCAAAAATTGATTAATTGCATCCACAGATGCCCAAAAGAACAATAATTCGAGGCGGCTAGGCGGTCATATGACAGACTGCCACACCCTTTTAATGGACGGGTGGAACGTGGGCACACTTACTTGTCGTCCTGATCGGGCACCTGCCGCTTCTCGAAGACATCGTCGACAAGGCCGAATTCCTTCGCCTCTTCCGCGGTCATGAAGTGGTCACGGTCGAGCGTGTTTTCAATCACCTTGTAGTCCTGGCCTGTATGCCTCTCGTAGATTTCATTGAGACGGCGCTTGAGCCGGATGATGTCTTCCGCGTGGCGTTCGATATCGGAGACCTGCCCCTGAAAACCGCCCGACGGCTGGTGAAGCATGATGCGCGAGTGCGGCAGGCAGAAGCGCATATCCTTCTCGCCCGCAGTCAGCAGCAGAGAGCCCATTGACGCCGCCTGGCCCACGCAAAGCGTTGAAACGGCCGGCCGAATGTATTGCATCGTGTCGTAGACGGAGAGCCCCGACGTCACCACACCGCCTGGCGAGTTGATGTACATGGCGATCTCTTTCTTCGGGTTATCCGCCTCCAGAAAGAGAAGCTGCGCGACAATGAGCGAGGCCATATTATCCTCGATCGGACCGGTAACGAAAATCACCCGCTCCTTCAAGAGCCGCGAATAGATGTCATAGGCCCGCTCGCCGCGGTTGGATTGCTCGACAACCATTGGGACGAGCAGGTTTGCGTAAGTGTCGACTGGATCGCGCATGAATGATTCGCCTTCGGTTCATATGGGGAAGCTGGGCCAGAGACCCAGCCTGCGTCAATATGGATTACGCCTGACAGCGCGAACTATGCCGCTGGCCCTTTGCCGTCCGCGTCATCGTCGTCTTTAAGCAGATCATCTTTTGAAACGGTCTTCTCCGTTACATCGGCAAGCTCAAGGATGTAATCTACCGTCTTTTCTTCAAAGATCGGCGCCCGCAGTTCGATCAGCGCCGAGGGGTTGTTGCGGTAATACTCCCAGACCTGCTGTTCCTGGCCAGGGAACTGACGGGCACGCTCCACCACGGCACGCTGCAACTCTTCCTCGGAGACGGACACGTCGGCCTTCTCGCCGACTTTTCCAAGAACGAGGCCCAGGCGCACACGGCGTTCCGCGATGCCGCGATATTCCTCTTTCGCCTCTTCTTCGGTCGTCTCTTCGTCCTCGAATGTCTTGTTCGCACGTTCCAGATCGGCTGTCACTTGACGCCAAATGGATTCGAACTCCTTGTCGACGAGCGTTGGCGGCAGGTCGAAGACATGTTCCTTCTCAAGCTGATCGAGGAGCTTGCGTTTTACTTTCGACCGGGTCGCCTGCTGATACTCCGCTTCGATCTGCGAGCGGATGGCGTCCTTCAGGGCATCGAGCGAATCCATCCCCAGGGTCTTCGCGAAATCGTCGTCGATCTTCAGTTCGCCCGGCGCGCTCACGCTTTTCACCTTGACTTCGAAGCTCGCATCCTTGCCGGCAAGATGCTTTGCCGGATACTCTTCCGGGAAGGTCACCTTGACTTGCAGGTCGTCATCGGCCTTTGCGCCGACAAGCTGATCTTCGAAGCCGGGAATGAACTGGTTCGCGCCGAGTTCCAGATCGGCGTCGGTGTCCGAACCGCCCTCAAAGGCTTCGCCATCCACATAGCCGGTGTAGTCGATGGCGACGCGGTCACCCTTCTCCGCCTTTGCGCCCTCGGCTTTCGGGGTGAACGGCCGGCTCTGCTTCGCGATCCGCTCGACCGCTTCGGTGATATCGGCTTCCTCGGCTGCCGCGACTTCCTTCTCGAGCTTCAGAGATGAAAGGTCCATCACCTCGAACTCCGGCAAAACCTCAAACGCCATCGAATAGGAAAGATCGGCCTTGCCGTCGAGCACCTGCTCCACTTCAGCCTGTTCCTCCGGCAGCTTGATGTCTGGCTGGAAAGCGGGCTTTTCGCCACGGTCTTCGACGGCCTGCTGGCTCGATTCCTGGACCGCCTTCTCAATCACCTCGGCCATGACGGACTTGCCATAGACCTTGCGCAGATGGGCGACCGGCACCTTGCCGGGCCGAAAGCCGTTCAAGCGGATCTTGCCCTTGATTTCGGTCAGCCGGTCCATCAGCTGGGTTTCCAGATCGGTTGCCGGGATGACGACAGTCAACTCCCTTTTGAGCCCATCATTTAGCGTTTCAGATACATTCATCGTCTTGCTCTTTGTGCCATCGTGTTCTTGATCGTATTCTTGGATGCAGCGCTGGGCGGTTAGTCCCGCCTGAGCCGTCGTTGCGGGCCGCGCCGGGCAGGCTCAAGCCTTTCCCTTCTACGCCAGGACGGGCCAGACACGGTTCGAAGAAACGTGCATGAAGTCTGCCCCCGCCCCGAAGGCTTCGCCGGACAGTCCTCACTTTCCTCGCCCCACCTGGCTGCGTCAGGCGTAGCTTGAAAAGCGAATCCTGGTGCGGGCGGAGGGACTTGAACCCCCACGGGCTCTCGCCCACGAGAACCTAAATCTCGCGTGTCTACCAATTCCACCACGCCCGCGATGAAAAACAAAGACAGCATCGGGTTTTCACCCCAGCTGCGCCGGTCGCGCCCCTATAGCACGGTGTTTCCAGCAAATTGAAGATGGGAAAGGTAACAACCGGTTCAGGAATCGCTTCAGCTGTCTACATGCAGTTTACCGGGTGTGTTCACAAGACCTGCGACGACGTTTTTCAGCGCATCAGGCAGGTCGTCCGCCGTAAGCCCCGCTCCGATGGCCTTACCCGCCTCCGCGTGCACCCAGACGCCGGCGGCAGCGGCCTCGAATGCCGGCATGCCTTGCGCCAGAAAACCGGCGATCACGCCGGCGAGCACATCGCCCGAGCCCGCCGTTGCCAGCCAGGGCGGCGCATTGGTGCTTATGGCGGCTTCTCCATCCGGAGCCGCAATGACCGTGTCCGCTCCCTTCAGCACCATGATGCCGCCGCTTTCGCGGGCAGCCGCTCTTGCCCGTTCCGTTTTCGAATCCGCTTTTTCGGCAGTTTCCCGGAACAGGCTCCGGAACTCCCCCTCATGGGGCGTTAAAACGGTGGGCGCGTCACGCGCCTTGATTTGGGCAAACAGGAATGCCGGATCATCCTCGTGTACGGTGATTGCATCGGCATCGAGGACGGCAGCCGCCCCGCTCCTGAGGATGGCGGCGACGTTCGACTGCGTGGCTGATGTCCGCCCTGCCGCGGGGCCAATCACCGCTGCGGTGATACGCGGATCTTCAAGCATTCCGGCAAGCGCTTCGTCGTCTTCCGCTAGGTGAAGCATGATCGCAGTCACATGGGCGGCATGGACGAGAAGCGCGTCGCTGGCGCCGGCGATGGTCACAAGGCCCGCTCCCGCCCGGAGAGCGGCCTCGGCCGTCAGCCGTGCCGCACCTGTGTTGAGTTGACCGCCGGACACGATGACGGCATGGCCGCGATGATATTTGTGGCTGACAGCGGAAGGGCGCGGAAAACGCGGCTGCCAAAGCGTGCGCGTGTTCTCGAAGGTATCGGGTGCAATGCGATCAAGGACATTTTCGGGAATACCGATATCGATCAGACGGATGTCCCCGCACAGCCCGCGGCCGGGATAAAGGAGGTGTCCGGGCTTTTTCCGGAAGAATGTGACAGTTGATGCCGCTTGCACGGCCGGACCATGGAGCGCGCCCGTGGTTCCATCGACGCCGCTTGGGACGTCGACGGCAATCAACACACACCCCCGAGCGGCAACCGCATTCAGCGCAGCGGCAGCGGCGCCCGTGACGGGACGGGCAAGCCCGGCCCCGAAAAGGGCATCGACAACCGCGTCTGCGGGCATGTCGGCAGCCTCCTCAAGCGGAATGACGGGGCCGTCATAGCGTTCTGCCATTTCGGCGGCATCGCCCCGTAAAGCGTCTCTCCCGCCGAGCAGGGCTACAGTGACGGAACAGCCGGCCCCGACGAGAAGCCGGGCCGCCACAAACCCATCGCCGCCATTGTTTCCCGGACCACACAAGACCAGGATCCGCGCCCTCGGCTGCACAAGCTCAAGAACGGCATCGGCAACCCCCCTCCCGGCATTTTCCATCAGTTCAAGCGAGGAACTGCCGCCTTCCACAGCCAGCCGGTCGGCAGCCGCCATTTGACGGGTCGTGAGGACCGCATCGGCGTGGCTTTTCGGTTTAAGCGCCAATGATTGCCTCATGCGCATGCTTCATATTGCCTATTTTCTGTGCAATTGCCTTTTTCATCACCAATCACCTTACCCGTCTCATACCCCAGTTTGCCGCCACCGCCCCAGTTATCAAAGGGTTAACAACGGGCCGCCAGCATTGTCTCAGTTGGCATGCTCTCTGCTTTAATACGGCGGCGCGGCGCAGGCGGCGCGGCAAGCAATCACCTGGAGCAGCCCATTCTATGAAAAAAATCGAGGCCATTATTAAGCCCTTCAAACTGGACGAGGTGAAGGAGGCGCTGCAAGAGGTCGGCCTTCAGGGCATCACAGTGACCGAAGCGAAAGGTTTCGGACGGCAAAAGGGGCACACGGAATTGTACCGTGGCGCTGAGTACGTCGTCGACTTTCTGCCGAAAGTGAAGGTCGAAGTGGTGATCGCCGACGACCGGCTCGATCAAGCCGTTGAAGCCATTCAAAAAGCGGCCCATACAGGCCGTATCGGCGACGGCAAGATTTTCATCTCCCCGATTGAGGAGGCGATCCGCATCCGCACTGGAGAAACTGGCGCTGAGGCCGTTTGACGTAACCGGCCTGAGATCGCTGACAACCATCCCACCCGGTGGTTTCACCGCCATCGACCCAAAACCAATCAAACGTGTTCCAACGGACACCTGCATAACGAAAGAGGGAAAGACCTATGTCCGACGCAGCAACCGTCCTAAAAATGATGAAAGACAAGGACGTGAAATTCGTCGATCTGCGCTTTACCGATCCGCGCGGCAAACTTCAGCACGTCACGATGGATTCCGCTCTTGTCGACGAGGACACCTTCGCCGACGGCGTGATGTTCGACGGCTCGTCGATCGCCGGCTGGAAGGCCATCAACGAATCCGACATGACCTTGATGCTCGATCCCGAGACGGCGCACCAGGATCCTTTCTTCGCCCAGTCGACGGTCGCCATTTTCTGCGACATTCTCGAACCGTCCACGGGCGAAAGCTATAATCGCGACCCGCGTTCGACGGCGAAAGCGGCCGAAGCTTACCTCAAGCAGACCGGGATCGGCGACACCGCCTATTTCGGGCCTGAAGCCGAGTTCTTCGTTTTCGACGATGTGAAGTTCACGATCGATCCTTACGACACAGGCTTCATCATCGATTCCACCGAGCTGCCGTCGAACACCGGCACGGAGTACGACACCGGC
>JAKSCL010000249.1 GCA_022360615.1 Hyphomicrobiales bacterium | reverse complement strand
GGTGCCGGCAGCGGGGTGATTGGGACCAGTGTCTTTGGATGGCTTCCCGGAACCGGCGCTGTTGGGGGCGTCCGGTATGTCGAGCACGCCGGCCGCTCTCAACTGCGCATCCACCTTGGCTTTTGTTTCGGCGACGCTTGTCGATTTCGGTTCGCTTTCGAGAACTTCCTGCGCAGACGGCCATTTGTCGCCGCCTTCGGCAAAGCGTTCCACCTCGGCCTGCAGGATATCGGAGAAGTTCCCGCTGTCATTTGCCGGGGCCGGTTGACCGTTGGGCAAAAAGGACGGGTTTGCCTTCATCCCTTTAGAGCGTTCTTGGGCCATCTCTCAATCCTCCACTGTACTCCACCACCGCCCATCAGGGTGCGCGGCTGTTTACTGTTGTCCCTGCTGCCGCCATTGCAGGAATTGCTGGAACAATTGCTCGCGTTGCTCGTTGGAAAGCTGCTGCCCACCGCCGGCTGCAGCGGATTGATCTGCAATGAACCGGTTGAATTCGGTTTGCTGTTGCTGCGATTGAACGGCCGCGCTTTGCTGCGCGCGCGCAAGCCATTCCTCAGCCGGCCGGAAACGCTGCCAGCCTGGAAGTTCCGCGGCGATGTTCACCTCTTTCCATTTCGGGTGGCGCGGCGGACGCTTGAAATCCTCGATTTGGGAGAAGAACGCATCGACGAAGTTCACGACCCTGCGGTAGCGGTCGTTGTCCGGCGACCAGTTGAAGACCGCAAGCACCGCACCCACGGCGATCGTTTCCACCTCTTCGCCAGGCTGCAGCAGGTTCGGGTAGTCATCATGGGTAAGCTTGGTGGGCAGATAATCGTTTTGGAGAGCGGCGTCGTAAGGCACCTTGAGCACGTGGAAACGGTCATCGGCCTGGAACCGCGAGAACGAGCCCGACGGCTTGCCGGCGACAAGAATAGTCGCGTCGATTTCTCCAGCCTTCATCGCCTCATAGGCGTCGGACTGGCCCATATTGAATTCCTGGGCGTCCATGCCAAGAGCGTCGAAGACAAGCCGCACCGTCGTTTGCGTGCCGGAGCCGCGGTCTGAGAAATTGATCCGCTTGCCGTCCAGCTCCCGGAAGGATTGGATTTCCCTTCTGGCAAACACGTGCATCTCTTCGTTGTAAAGACGCGTGATGAAGCGCAGGCGTCCATCGATGTTTCGGAAATAGCCCTCATTGCGCATGTAGGTCAGCGCATCGGAGCGAACGATGCCCATGTCAATGCCGCGTAACAGCAGGAGGTCGCGGATGTTTTGCGCACCGCCTTTGCCGACGACCGGCAAGACCCGCAATTCGTCGCCTTGATCGAGAACGGCGGCGATATCAGACGCAATATAAAGATAAGTGCCATTCACATTGCCGGAGATGATCGAAACCGTATTCCGGTTCACCTCGCCCGACGTCCGGGAAAGGCCATCTTGCGCTTCCACGTCCGCCGCCGCAAAGGAAAGAACCGCAGCTGCAAGAACGGCAAAACATGTCTTGAAAAACCGTCCTGACGGACGAACGAATTTGGTTGATGGCATGGGGTCTCCCTACGCGTGCGTGCTTTACAATATGCAGATGGGTTCACGCCCGCGGCGCGGCCCACGCTCGGTCCGTGGCCCCTCTGCCCCTATGGTCTCTGTCTTGAGATTCTTGGTGAAGAATCCCTGTTAGATGTGTGGTTTTCGGGGTTATTTCTTGCGCAAACTGTGGATTTCGGCGTTTAGACCGATTCCCTTATGGCAAAAACCCCCGATTATTATTGCTCAAATTGGAGACTATCGAACTTTGTGGCGCTCTGAGGGCAAGTTTATGGTATGTTTTTGCGAAAAATGCCTGATTTTCGCCACATATATGACGGTTTTGCTGCAGCGCTTGATTCGCCTGGGGTTGACAGCTTCGAATCAGATCAGGCGTAGGCGATCCAGAACAGGATAAGTCCCAGTACGACGCGATAAATGACAAAGGGCGTCATCGACGTGCGGCGCAACAGCGCCATCATCCCCCATATCGACAGATAGGCGACAATGAATGCGAGTATGGCGGCGGTAATGGCGTCGAGCCCGAGTTGAAGATCGCCCTGTTCCAGCACATCGAGTGTCGCCAGAAGACCGGCGCCGAGAATGGCGGGTATAGCCATCAACGTTGCAAGCCTTGCCGATTCCGTGCGCTTAAAGCCGTAGGCGCGGGCCGCCGTCATGCAGGCGCCCGAGCGCGAAGCGCCTGGAAGAAGTGCGAAGGCTTGAAACAGCCCGATGCCGATAGCGCCCTTAAGGTTGAGTGTTCCCAACTCGCGCTCTTGCGCTTGGTGCTTGTCGACCGCATAGAGCAAGATGGCGAAGATAAGGTTGGCCCAGGCAATCACCTCAACCGTGCGCAGCGCCTCGATGAGGCCGGTCTCGAAGAGCACAAAGCCGACGCTGAAAAGCGGGATGGTTGCCACGATGAGGAGCTGCAAAAGCCGCGCGGCAGGTGTTTGCCTAAATGTCAAAGTATCGCGAACGCCAATCGCAAGCTGACCCGTGTCCCGCCAAAAATACAGAAAAACGGCGAAGAGGCTGCCCACATGCAGAGCCACGTCGATGATCGGCCCCTGGTCCGGCCAAGCGGTCAGCAGATGGATAAGGTTCAGATGACCCGATGAGGAGATCGGCAGAAATTCTGTGAGCCCCTGAACGATTGCAAGCACGATGATGTGTTCTAGCGACATGCGATTTGACCGGGTGACATGTGGTCACCCCATTCCTGCCGTGATTGATGAAGAGATAAACGGTCGAACAGCGGGTTGAGGGTTCGCGACGACCTCTCTATACCGGGCCACCGCCGAAAACCACAGCAGATTTGCGTCGGTTTAAGCGCGTCTTGCCCTTGAGCCCGGCCCCGCCCATTTCCCCATCCATGAGGGATCCCCCGGAAGGACCTATGTTTCAGCTTTATCATTTTCCGCTCGACCCCATGTCCCGGGCCGTCAGGTTGGCGCTTGCCGAGTATGAGCTTGATTTCGAGTTGGTCGAAGAACGCGTATGGGAGCGGCGTCATGAGTTTTTGGCGCTAAATCCAGCCGGCAGCGTACCGGTTCTCATTGATGAGGACCAAGAAGGGCTTTTGACCATCTGCGGATCCTCAGTCATCGCCGAATATATCCGCGAACGTTATCGCACTGAACTCGAAGGCAAGCTGCTTTTCCCCGACAATGTGGAGGAGCGTGCTGAAATGCGCCGTCTCGTTGAATGGTTCGACCGCAAATTCCAGGACGAGGTCACCTTCAACATCGTGCACCAAAAGGTGGACCGCCAGTTCATGGCAAAAGATGCCGGCGGCGGCCCGCCCGACATGACGGTAGTCCATGCCGGGCTGCACAATCTGCGCTATCATTTAAAATATATTGAGCACCTGATGGGAGCGCGGAATTGGCTGACGGGCGAAGACCTTACCCATGCGGATCTGGCCGCCGCCGCCCATCTGTCGGTCGTCGACTATCTGGGCCATGTGCCCTGGGAGGAGTTTCCCGAGGCCAAGACATGGTATGCGCGCCTCAAATCGCGGCGTTCCTTCCGCGCGCTTTTGAGCGATCAGGTCGCACGGGTGATCCCCGCCGCGCATTACACCGATTTGGATTTTTAAGGTTTGCAATGAAGACGGGCCGGCCATGTCCGACTGTCTGAGCGCCGCCCGTAAGGATGCCCTCATCGCCCGGCTGAAGGCCGAGGGCTTCGATGTGGTCCGGGTGACGGCGCCGGATCAAATCCCCAAAGCGCCCTCGCGGCTGCGCGCGTTTTTGGAAAACGGCCGCCACGGCACGATGGATTGGCTGGCAGCCAGGGAGGACCGCCGTGGTGACCCGCAAGCCCTCTGGCCGGACGTGAAATCCATCGTCATGGTCGGCCACAATTACGGCCCCGACCACGACCCGCTTGAAAGCCTTCAACAAAAAGACCGCGGCGTGATTTCTATCTATGCGCTGGGTGCCGACTATCACGATGTGATGAAAAAGACGCTGAAGCGCGTCGGGCGCCGGTTTGCGGAAGAAACGGGCGAAGACGTCAAAATCTTTGTCGATACGGCGCCGGTGATGGAAAAGCCCCTCGCTGAGGCGGCCGGCATCGGCTGGCAGGGCAAGCACACGAATCTCGTTTCCCGCGACCTTGGCTCATGGCTGTTTCTGGGCGCGCTCTTCACGACAGCCGCGCTTCCTCCTGATGCATCGGAGACCGACCATTGCGGCTCCTGCCGGGCCTGCCTCGACATCTGCCCGACGAACGCTTTCCCGGCCCCTTACCAATTGGACGCGCGGCGCTGCATCTCCTACCTGACGATTGAGCACAAAGGCCCGATTCCGGAGGAATTCCGCGAGGCCATCGGCAACCGGATCTATGGCTGCGACGACTGCCTTGCGGTCTGCCCGTGGAACAAGTTCGCCGAGAGGGCGTCGGAGGCGAAATACTACGCCCGCGATGAAACCCGCCTGCCGCCCTTGGCCGAACTCGCCGCCCTTGACGATGCCCGGTTCCGTGAACGTTTTCGCGGCTCGCCGATCAAGCGGATCGGCCGCGACCGTTTCGTCCGGAACGTTCTTGTCGCCATCGGAAACTCGGGCGATCCGTCGCTCCGCCCGGCCGCAGAGGCCTTGTGCACCGATCCGTCCTATATCGTCCGGGACGCGGCAATGTGGGCGATGGGCCGTTTCGAGAACGCCGGCAAGCGGACTGGCGCGATGGTGTAGTTTGCCGATCGGGGAATCCATCACCCAGCACTCGGAGTGGAGGTATTGGTTTTCCCGTAACGGTTGCCCATTGCAATGCCATGGCGAACTGGAGAAAGCTTGAATGCCAATGCGGTGGGTCGGCGCCGCAAAAGACGCAACAACGGATAGCCCGCCATGGACGCCACCATCGTACTGATCAGTGTCTTTGCCGTCTTTATCCCCGCCCTGATGCTGCCAGGGCCGGATTTCATCGCCGTCGTACGCTCATCGATGGCAAAGGGAATGGCTGCGGGATTGCTGACGGCCTGTGGCGTGACGATGGGCCTTGGGCTCTACGCCACCCTGAGCCTTCTCGGCCTTTCGGCGGTTCTCATTGAATATCAATGGCTGACGTGGACGGTTCGTGTGCTCGGCGGCTGCTATCTGATCTTCTTGGGGTGCCGGCTGCTTCTCGCAAAGCCGGAAACGATTGAGATTTCTGAAGACGCCGGCCAGAAGCGCGGCAATTCCATCCTGTTTGGTTTTCTGGTCACGCTCACGAACCCGAAGGCAATCGTTCTCTTTGCAAGCGTTTTCGCCACATCGGTCACCGCCGAAACGCCCTTCTGGCTGATGGCGGCGATGATCGCCCTTGTGATGTTGAGCACGCTTATCTGGTATTCGATTGTCAGCGTTTTCATGTCTTCTGCGCCGGTCATGACCCGGTTCCGCAACGCCCGCCACTGGATCGAACGGGTGGCCGGCGTCTGTTTTGTGACGATCGGCGGCCGCGTGCTTGCGGATGCGCGAAACCCAGTGAACCCGTGACCCTCTGACGTAAGGCTAAAGCCGGATCGATTCCATGCACTGTCACTTGTCAAATTCGGATGTTAATTTATCTAACATATGTGTTAATACCTCTAACATTTGCGTGTGGAATTAAGGGGGATAAAAGATTATGGCGGCTGCTGAAACGAAAACCGTCTTTCTCACCGGCGTGTCCGGCTTCATCGCAAAGCATATCGCCTTGCAACTCTTGAACGCGGGATACGGCGTGAGGGGGTCTGTGCGCGATATGGCCCGTGCGGACGAGGTGAAAGCCGCGCTGAAACCGGGGCTGGCTGATCCAGGCGCGGTCGATGAACGGCTGCGTTTCGTGGCGCTCGACCTTGGGAAGGATGAGGGCTGGGATTCGGCCATTGAAGGCGCCGACATCCTCATGCACACCGCATCGCCCTTTCCTCTCGTGCAGCCGAAGGACGAGGAATCGGTGATCCGCCCCGCCGTTGAGGGGGCCTTGCGCGCCTTCAAATCCGCGAGACAAGCGGGAATCCGCCGCGTTGTGATGACATCCTCGAGCACCGCGATCATGTACAAGCCGCTCGAGCCCGGCCGGATATCCTACAACGAGAGCGATTGGACCGAACCCGGCAATCCCGCTGCCACACCCTATGTGAAATCGAAGATCATGGCTGAGAAGGCGGCCTGGGACTTTGTGGAGGCGGATGCCAGGGAGATGGCGCTGACCGTCATTCACCCGGCTTTCGTGCTCGGCCCTCCTCTCGACCGTACGCTCAACACCTCCTTAAAGGTCGTCCGGCGTTTTTTGAAGGGAACCGATCCCGCAAACCCGCGGGTCGGTTTTCCATGCGTCGATGTGCGCGATATCGCGGCAATGCATGTGAAGGCTCTCTCGGTGCCGGACAGCATCGGCAAACGCGTTCTTGGCAGCGACCGGTTCCTGTGGTTCAGCGACATGGCGCGCATATTGAAAACGGCGTACCCCGAACGCCGTATCTCAACCCGCACCGCACCCGATTGGTTCATCCGGGTTTTGAGCCTGGTCGATCCAGCGGTGCGCACCATCACGCCCACACTCGGGCTTCAGCAAACGCTTTCAGCCGCACGGGCAAAGGAACTCTTTGGGATGCAATTCATCGATGCGGAAGAGAGCCTGCTCGCCTCCGCCGCGGCGCTGGTTGCGCATGGGCGCGCATGACGCGTCCGGCGGTCCAGGGGCGAGAAGCCGCCGGCAGGCGGCAACGCACCGATGGGTTGCACGGTCAAGCTTTGCAGTGACGCCGATGGTTGGACGCTAGCCCTTCACCTCCACCGCATATTCCGCAAGGCGCCGGCCGTAGAGTTTCGCAGTCTCAAGGTCGCCCTTGCGGGGTGCTTCGTCTGGTCCGGCATCGGCAGGCGAGATTGCCAGAGCACCTGAGAATCCGCCGGTCCAGTTCACATCCTCTGGGCCGTTTGCCTTGGTGTTGGCGGGCATCAGCCCGGTGCCCAACCAGATTTGGCTATGCTGCTGCGAGAGCGTGATGAAATAGGAGATCGTCGAGAACTTGTCGCCATTGACCGTGCCGGAATTCGTGAAGCCCCCGGCAATCGTGTTCTTCCACTTTTGCTCGAACCATGGCTTCGAGCTTGCATCCGCGAACTTTTTAAACTGCCATGCCGGTCCGCCCATATAGGTGGGACTGCCATAGATGAACGCGTCGAGGCCGGTGAGTTTCTCCCACGCGCCCTCCGGCAGATCGCCGTCCTGGTCGACTACGAAAATCTCAACATCCGCGCCCGCAACGCCGGCCGCGCCCTCATGGACCGCCTCCGCTTGTTTCTTGGTGTGGCCGTAGCCGCTGAAATAGATGATGCCGATCTTTGCCATTGGCCTTCTCCTCTTTTCGCTGTGTTTGGCGTGCCTCCTGATCGAAGGCCCGGAGAGGAGATAGGGAGCCAGTTACCTTGAAAAAGTAGATACCCAAAAGTAACTAAGGGAAAAGCTCCTGGATGGGCGGAGAAATGGCACAACCCAATATGCCGGGCGGATGTCCGATGGACAGAATCCTCCAACTCGTCATGGGGCCGTGGACGACTTACATCCTATGGCTTCTGGAAAACGAGGGCCCGCTGCGCTTCGGGGAGCTTAAAGCGCGGATGCCGAGAATTTCGTCAAAAGTGCTGACAGACAAGCTGCGGCATCTGGAAAACGCGGGTCTGGTCCACCGCGATTATAAGCCGACGGTCCCGCCTGCCGTCAGCTATTCACTGACACCGCGCGGCCACGAATTGAAAGAGGTCTTTAAAGGCCTCGATATCATCGCCCGGCGCTGGCACGCGGAAGACCAAAAGACACCTTAGTCCGAATCTGCGTAGAAGTCCGCTTGGATAGGCTGACGGTGAGCGGTGCCGGTGCGGCGCCTGCTTAAACCGAGCCGTGTGACAGCGGATAGGTCCGGTTATTGCCAATGTCGGCATGCGCGGCGCCATCCCCTTGCGAAACACTGCCGCCATCATCGGTCGTGATCGCGAGTGCGAGATAATCCTTGTCACGCCAGATTGTCGCGCCGAACGTTTCGGCAAGCGCAATCATGCCGTGGCTGTTTTCCCGGCAGAACATGATGGCGGCCTTCGGATAGGCCATCTCAAGCGCTTTGGCCATCAGCGCCGTGCCGAGCCCCTTGCGTTGAAAAGCCGGCTCAATGGCGAACATCAGTTCGGTGGCCGTGAGTCGCGGATCGGGTTTCGGGTTGAATTCCACAGTACCGCGTAGGGCACCATCAATAAATGCGCCGAGAATCTGCGCGCCGCCCATTGAAACTGTCAGGCAGTGTGCCTGAATGGCGGCGTCATCCGTCATATGATCGAAACGCAGCCCCCGCGCCTCCTCATCGAGGCGAAGAAGATGGTTGAGATAAAGAGGAAGCTCGCCTGGCCGCAGGAGACGGACAGAGCCCGCGCTCTCCTTCATATGTGCGTTGTGCTGTGTCATGTGCGGCAGCATCGGCGTAGCCCCTTAAGGCCCGGTAACGCGTGCTTGTGCGGCAAGTGCCTCATGTGTCGGATTCTCAGCGCATGGTTAACCCAAAGTGAAGGTGAAGCCCAAAACATAAGCGTGCACCGCTCCAGGCGCTTAGATGGCCTTGCGCTCTATCCAGGTATTGAGCTTCTCGGCAAGACTGCGGGTTGGCACAAGACGCGCGAACTGCTCGCTCTCCGTCTGCAGTCCCTCGCCAATGGTCATGTTGAGGCCGCGGGTAACGGCGGTGATGATGCTGCGCGCCGCATCCGGCGAGTGGCGCATGATCCGCCGCGCCAGATCGCGCGCTGCGGCCATCAGTTTGTCATGCGGCACAATGGCATTGATGAGACCCATCTCGAGCGCTTGCCCGGGTGTGAAGGTGTCGCCGGTCAAAAGCCATTCAAGCGCCCGTTTGCGGCCCGCAAGGCGCGGCAGGCGCTGTGTCCCGCCAAAGGTGGGTGGCATGCCGAGATTGATCTCCGGCTTCGCGAAGATGGCGCGTTGACTGGCGATGGAAAGATGGACCGACTCGGTGATTTCGCAGCCGCCGCCGAAAGCAAGGCCGTTCACCGCGGCGATGATGGGTTTACCGAAGGCTTCCATCCGCGACGTCATCGCTTGGCCGCGGTGAACGAAATCGCGCACCGCCTCTTCCGGACCGGCGCGCACGCTCTGAGAAAACTCCGCGATATCGCCGCCCGCTGAAAAGGCGCGCTCGCCCGCACCTGTGAGGATGATGACCTTCACGCTGTCATCCACCTCGAATGCATCAAGATGGCTGAGAAGCGTATCCGCCATGCGGTAATTGATAGCGTTAAGCTTTGCGGGGCGGTTCAGCGTGAGTGTGGCAATGCCCTCGGAAATCTCACAAAGAACAGGATTCTCGATTTCAGTCTTATGGTCGTGTACGATGACGGGTTCGGTCATATTCATCCTTGTTTCTCCTTATTAAGAGGAGCGTATCTTTGCCGTGTACCGAACCGGGATCAAACGAGATTATGCAGCCTAACAGATGAATAAATCTCAATTATAAGAGTTTGTGTGTATCCGGAAGGCTTACGGGCGGCGAAGGTGCTGACGAGGTCTGTGCCGTCGCGCTATGAAGGGAACCGGCCTTATCGAACATCTGAAAGGCATTGCGGTGGACCGTGGCGCCTGGGTGATCTTCATCCAGGCGGATCATGGCGATGAGCCTCCGATTGGGCTCTATTCAAAACTCGGCACGCGCGAAGAGGTGCTGCACTTCGATATTCAGCCGTCAAAAGTAGATGAGCTGTGGTTTACGCGTCCAAGCTGTTCTCGACGGTTGCGGGCATGCCTTCGACCGCCTTAATCGAACGCTTCGAAACGGACCGGGAAAGTCTGATTGCTGAATTGAATGCGCAAATCCGTGAGCGCGTGGCGCTTTCGTCCCGCGAGCCCTCCATGTAAAGAGGGTCGCAACCCATCTCCGTTTTGTCTGAGTTTCCCCATGCCCCATTGTCTTTGTATCGGTCACGGCTATTCGGCGCGCGCTTTTGCAAGGCGATTAAAGGGGTTCGGCTGGCAGGTTTCCGGCACGACCCGCTCCCCCGACCGCGCCCGCCAAATGGAAGCGGACGGCGTCCACCCCATCATCCTCGATTCCCTCGATAAGGAATGGCGCGGGCTCGACGAGCCCTTTGCCATGAGCGATGCGGTTTTGGTTTCTGCCGCGCCCGATGAGGATGGCGACCCGGCGCTCAACACCGGCCTCTTGCAACGGGCCGCACGCAGCGCGCCGCAATGGATCGGCTATCTCTCAACCGTAGGGGTGTACGGTAATCACGATGGCGCCTGGGTGGATGAGACATCCGAATGCCGGCCGGTCTCGGCGCGCTCCACCCGCCGCGTGGCCGCGGAAAAGGCGTGGCTTGCGGAAGCGAGCGATACGCGGCAGGTCCATGTCTTTCGTTTGAGCGGCATTTACGGGCCGGGCCGCAGCCCCTTGAAGAAGGTCGCGCGCGGTGAAGGGCGGGCTATCATCAAGCCGGGCCAGGTCTTCAACCGCATCCATGTGGCGGATATTGCTGCGACGCTTCTCGCCTCGCTGAAGAACCCGGCGCCCGGCCGCATCTATAACGTTACCGATGACGAGCCTGCGCCGCCGCAGGATGTCGTCAATTTCGCTGCCGATCTTTTGGGCCTGCCGCGACCGCCCCAGGTGCCGTTCGAAGAGGCGGAGATGACCGAAATGGGCCGCAGCTTTTATGGCGAGAACAAGCGTGTCCGGAACCTGCGCATCCGCCATGAACTGGGCGTCGACCTTGCTTTTCCGACCTACCGCGAAGGCATCGGCGCTCTCTGGGCGGCGGGCAGGGCGGCGCTTTAGGGGCTGGAGCGTGTCCAGGAAAAGTGGACAGCGGTTTTCCGTCTGGACACGCGAAAAGACAAACACATGGAGCAATTGAGCGATTCAAAGAAAAGCGGCAATGCACGAAAAAGAGACATGGGACGAGGTCCACTTGACTTGACCTCATCCAGAGGAGCAGCCGAAGGCTGCGTCTCGAAGGATGG
>JAKSCL010000306.1 GCA_022360615.1 Hyphomicrobiales bacterium | reverse complement strand
TCAATGCTCAAGATGCGCGCGGTTGCAAGGCCGATGGGATTGGGACGTACGGGTGAGCGTAGGGCGAAGGTGCCGCGCGGGCCATCGGCGTGCCGGGGCGCTTGCAGGATAAGGTCACGGCGTGCCGCGCCCAGCCAATAAAGAATGACGATAGCTTGGCCTTGCGCCAGTCCGGTAAGCCCCTGCCGGTATTCCGGATCGAGCCGGAGCGTCGCCGTTTCTCCGGTCTCACGCGCTTTGCGGACGTTCTTCGGACAATCGTCGCGCGTCATCCATGGGGTTTCGATGCGGCCGATGAAAACGATATGCGCATCGCCGGTCTTTTGCCCCGGGTCCTCCGCAAGCCGGATTTCACCCTCTCTCACATCGTTAATATTCACCATGCATTCAATATCCGTTTCTTAGGGTTCCTCAGATTCTCCAGTGCTTTATCGATTTAATTCAGACTTGAAGCAAATAAGGCTGAAAACATAGCTGCGCGGTTATCCCGTCCCTAAGGGCTGTTCGGTACTTTTTCCCCGGTACAACGAAGACTGAGCGAACGGACGACCGCCATGCAACAGGATACAGAAACCGAACTGGTTGACTTCAGCGCGGTGGAACGCGATCCGACCGGGAACCGGCCGAAGGAATTGGTGCGGCATCTCGCGGCGCTTTTTTCCATAAGCCATAAAACCTGTTCCGACGAGCAGATTGAGGTGTATGACAGGGTTCTCCTCAAGCTGGCCGACATGGTCGAGGTTGAGACGCGCGCCTATCTTGCGGCAGCGCTCGCGCCCTTGGAGAGAGCGCCGCGCACGGTCATCCGCAAGCTGGCCTTTGACGAAATCGCGGTTGCACAGCCCGTCATTCGTTTGTCGCCGGTTCTGACCGAGCGCGATCTGACGGATATCGTCGAACTCACCACATCTGAACACATCGCCGTGATGACGAGGCGCAAAGAGCTGTCGGAGACCGTTACGGACGCCATCATCAAAGTGGGTGACGACGATACGTTGCGGAATCTCAGCGCCAATCCGGGCGCACGCATGTCGCATGCGGGTTATCGCGCGCTCATCAGTAAGGCGGAGGGGAACGAGGCGCTCCAGAAAGCGCTGGGCGACCGTGCCGATTTACCCACCGACCTGCTGAACACATTGATTGAAAAGGCAAGCGAGAGCGTTCGGAAAAGGCTTGTTCAGGCCGGGCGTTGCGATGAAGCCGGACGGATCGACGAAGCGCGGGAGATCGTCAAGAGCCGCATGGCAGGGCGGTTTGCGCGGCCCGATTACGATTTCGAAGGCGCGCTCGCGACGGTGCAGGAGCATGTCGATCGGGACGAGCTCGATGAAGCGGTGCTGGAGAGCTTTGCGTCCTGGGACAAGTATCCCGAGATGGTCTGCTGCTTGTCCTTGATGTCGGGTGTTTCCATTGAACAGCTCCATGCCTGGACAACGAGCGCCAATGTCCGGCAGTATCTGATGCTCATGCGGATTCTGAACCTTTCGAAGGATGCGGTGCGTCATATCCTTTCATGTGGCCCGTGGCGTTACCGGCTGTCGCGCGATGCGAGGTTGCGTTCGGTGATTCACTACGAGCGTATCGACCGGGAAGCTGCGGAACGTGTTGCCCGGTCATGGGGTCCCAGACGGGCCGCTTTGCACTAAGGTGCCCGAAATACAATCCGCCCGTTCCTGTCCCGGGCGCGAAAAACGGCGCTCTGCGTAGATCGCAAAGCGCCGTTTCCGTTGGTGAACCCTTTACCGGTTTCTTCGTTTTTCGGTTTTGATCCTGTCCACCGGCTACTCAGGGGATGAAGCGGTTAACCGCCTCCCAAGCCGTTAGATCACACCCATGATAATCGCGGTCACAAATACAAAGGCCGCGCCAGCGATAAGCCAGTTCAGCTTTTGTGCCCGTGTCATGGTCATCCTCCTATGTAGTGTCGGTAACCAAAGTCTAATCCAAGATCGGCATTGCCAGAAGAAAAAACAATTGTGCGTTGCGATGGTGCAACGCCGAAGGCATGCGGAAAACCTCGTCATTTCAAGCGCTTAGACCGACGAAAAAAGTACGTCTTTTTTGAGTGCCGGTAACTCAGGCGTGTGGGGTTCCATTCTGAATCTGGTGCGTTCGACCCCCATAGAACGCCGCGAGGCACCTCATAAAGCCTCTTGGCTGCGACCGTGCGCAGCACTTGCCGTATTCGTGCTTTCGCGATGGCCCGCGCTATGCCAACATCGCTGGATGCGAGCGGACAGGATGCTGACTCCAAGGACATGGCGGCAGGCTTTGCCTGCCCTGCTTATTGGCCTCGGCCTGACGGTTGGTCTTGCCCAATCCACGACCGCTGAGGAGACGCTTGTCGATCTCGAACTTGTACTCGCGGTCGATGTGTCGCTTTCAATGGACACCATGGAGCAGGAACTTCAGCGCCGTGGTTATGTGGAGGCGATACGGCATCCCGAAGTGATCCAGGCCATTCAATCGGGCGGTTTTGGGCGTATCGCCGTCACTTATCTGGAATGGGCCGGGGTCGGCGCGCAGCTGACCGTTGTCGATTGGCACCTGGTGGAGGATCAGGAGAGCGCGGACGCGTTTGCAGCGAATCTCGACCAGTCGGAACTCACGCGGCGGCGGCGGACATCGATTAGTGCCGCGCTCGCAGCCGCCGCGGCACGTTTTGACGATAACGGTTACCGAGGCCTTCGGCGCGTAATCGACATATCCGGTGACGGTCCGAACAATCAGGGCGAGCCGGTGTCTGAAATCCGCGACCGGCTTGTCGAATCCGGCGTCGTTATCAACGGGCTTCCATTGATGCTCAAAGATGCATCCTCCATGAACTTTTTCGATATCGAGGATCTCGACCGCTACTATGAAGCCTGCGTTGTTGGCGGTTTCGGGTCCTTCGTCCTTCCGGTGCGTGATCCGGAGCACTTCGCCGAGGCGATCCGGCAGAAACTCATCCTCGAAATTGCGAGTGCGTCACCGCGTGTCATCCGGGCCAACGCTGCGGCGGATCGGCCCGTTTCGTTCGATTGTCTGATTGGCGAGAAGATGTGGCAGGAATGGATGACGCGCGGCTATTTCAATCCTTGAGCGATCTGCCTCCAACGCGGCATTGATTGTCCACCTCATTCATCCCGTTAACGTCCTGTTACGTCGCTTGCGGCATGACATTCTGCCATGTGGAGTGGTGTTCTTGGAGCAAGGCCCTTTGGCAGATGTCTTGTCAGCGGCCTTGCGGGCGTTCTGCTGTTGTTGCTTGTCGCCGCCTGCGGTTCGAAACAGCCCTACTTCGTTGCCGCGAACGAGCCTTGGCGGGGCGATCTTGAACGGATGTGCCTGCGTTCGGGTCTCGTCCGGGAGACCAACTATATTGACGCGCTAAAGGCGATCTCCGGACCGAGCGTTTGCGGGGCACGCAAACCGTTCAGCGTTTCCGCCGTATCGAACGGGAAGGTCGCGCTGGAGCCGGAAGCGACCTTGCGCTGCGGCATGATCCCCGCAGTCGAGGAGTGGGTGGCGGATGTCGTTCAGCCGGCAGCGCGAAAGGCGTTTGGCGAAGAGGTGACCGCGATGCGGGTGGCCGCTTCCTACGCCTGCCGGCCGCGCAACAACCGGGCCGGCGGCAGGTTGTCGGAGCACGGCTATGCGAACGCGATCGATATCTCGCGGTTCACGCTTGCGGACGGACGCGTTGTTTCCGTCGAGGCCGATTGGAACGGCGGCTCGCCGCAGGAAAAGGTCTTTTTGCGCGAAGTGCATGCGGGCGCCTGTGGCCCGTTCACGACCGTTCTCGGACCGGAAGCGGATGCTGCACACCGCACGCATTTTCATTTCGATCTCGCCCGGCGGGGCCGGAACGGCCGCGGGCTCTACTGTCGATAAGCATTAGTTATTTTTGCATTCAACGGTTGTGGCGGCGGTCCATTCGGCTTTGCGTTTCATGAAATCATTGATTTCTCTGAGCTTTTCAGCACGCTTTCCCTCTGATCGCTACCGTTATTTTCAATCGTAGGTTTAGTTTAATCTCTTGATAACGCCATGGTGGCAAAACCCTGTTGATTTTTATCGATTGAGGTGACGGCCGATCAAGGTTGCGCCCGTCATCGGTGTCAACAGGTCAGAGCGGGATCCTGGCGCGAACCCGGTGCCAGCCTTTCCATGATCTGAACGAAAGTGGGGCTGACTTATGCTGCATTCCATCCGTCATCAGCTGATTCTCCTTGCGGCGGTACCGCTCGCGGCGGCAGCGGTTGTCGCCTGCATTTCGCTTTTCGAGAAATATGAAGAGTTGAGCCGGAGCCAAGTCATGGTTCCGCTCACTCATATAGCCGAGGCGGCGGAAGGGATTATCCATGAACTGCAGGTTGAACGCGGTTCGTCTGTCGGATTGGTGAAGTCCGCTTTCCAACCTGCGTTTGCGGAAAAGGTTGCCGCGCAACGGGTGAAAGCCGATGAGGCAATTGCCCGTTTCGACGAACGCGCCTTGGTTTTCGAGGCATCCAGTGAAAAGCTGCGTGACGAGTTTGTGTCGCTGCGTCGGGACTTGGCGGGGCTCTCGGACATCCGAAATGCCGTCGATGCAGGCCAGATGGCGCCCAAGGCCATCGTCAAGGATTACACGCACATCATCAACGATCTGCTTATCCTGATCGGCCACAGCATTGAAAGCAGTCCGATTGAGACTGTAACGGCGGAAATGCTGCCCTTCCTGACCCTTGTCGAGGCAAAGGAGTCCGGCGGGCTTGAACGGGCGATCGGCAGTTCCGTTCTTTACGAAGCCATGAACGGGGAGGTCAGTCTCGACACCTATGTGGCCTACATCACGAAATTCGCCGCGGAGCAGGCCTATTTGCACGAGTTCGCGATACTCTCATCGTCATCGCAACTGGCGCGCCTGGAGGATGCGATGGATGCCCCGGCGGTCCGGCAGATCGAAACCTGGCGCAAAACACTCAAGGGCATACTCGCCGATCACGATCCGCAAGGCATCGATCCGCAGGTGTGGTTTGAAACGGCGACAGAGCGCTTGAACTTGATCCGCACGGTCTCGACCGCGTTTATCAAGGCTGCCGAAGCGGTGGCGGAAGACGCAACGGCATCGCTTCGCAACGATATGCTGATGATCGGTGGCTCCGTGCTGATCGCTTCCTTGGCCACGGTTGTTGTCGTGTTCTTTCAACTGCGGGCCGTCACATCGGTACTCTCGCAGGTGAGCGGCTGCATTGGTCGCCTGTCGCATGGCGAGATCGATGTGGATATTCCCCATACGAAACGTCCAGATGAAATCGGCGAGATCGCGCGTTCGGCGCTGGTTTTCCGCGACAATTTGAAGGAGCGCCGTACCCTTCGCGAGGCACAAGATGCCGAGAACCGCGAACGCACGGAGCGTCAGAGCCGGGTCGACGGACTGATTGGGCGGTTCCGCGAGAGCGTCGCGGCCCGTATCGAGGGCATGGAGGCGAACACAGCGCAGATGGAGATGAACGCCAAGACACTGTCGGGCATTGCCGACGGCACGGAGGCGAGGGCGAACGAATCCGTGGCGATTTCGGAGCAGGCGTCCGCCAATGTGCAAACAGTGGCGGCCGCGGCGGAAGAGCTGTCGGCGTCCATCCAGGAGATTTCCCGCCAGGTCGCCACGACGACGGACATCGTCGGGCAGGCGACGGAGGTGTCGTCCCAGGCAAGTGTCAAGATCGGCAGTCTCGCCGAGGCCGCCCAGCGGATCGGCAACGTTGTCAGCCTTATCCAGGACATCGCCGAACAGACCAATCTTCTGGCCCTTAACGCCACGATCGAAGCGGCCCGCGCCGGAGAAGCCGGTAAGGGCTTTGCGGTGGTTGCCGCGGAGGTCAAGGACCTGGCATCTCAGACGGCCAAGGCGACCGACGAAATCGGTCAGCAGATCGAAGCGATTCGAAAGGCGACGGGAGATGCTGTCGACGCCATATCCGAAATCCGCGGAACGATCGGTGAAATTTCCGAATCCGTCGGCTCGGTCGCATCCGCTGTTGAGGAGCAAAGCGCGGCGACTCAGGGCATTGTTGAAAACACGCAGCGTGCCGCG
>JAKSCL010000063.1 GCA_022360615.1 Hyphomicrobiales bacterium | reverse complement strand
CGGACTGACAGAGAAAGATGTGAAGGGCGACGGCGCCAAAACCCCGTCACCGGCACCCTTTATTGTTGCCGGCGTGACCAATCTCCTGCTCGCGACGATGCTCGCGGGACTTGCCGGCCATATCGGGGCGCTCGAAATGCGTCCCATGCTGATTTCGGCGTTTTTCGTCTGGCTCGGCTTCATGGTTGGACCGATGGCCACCAATTACGCCTTTCAAGGCCGCCCAGCCCGCCTGACGATTATCGATGCCGGCCATTGGCTTGCCGTGCTCTTGGCGCAAGGGATTGCGCTTTCTCTTTTCGGCATCTAGCGGGCCGGCCGGCGCTAACAATTTCCAGCCTTTTTGAGTAGAGCCGGAACGCCGTCCCATGCGCCTTCAGGGACGCAAAAAACTGGCCAATTGCTTTGGCGAGCACCGGTTAAGCCTTTATCTCCAAGCGAGATTTCTCAAGGCTGGGTAAGCATGATGCCGCAGGTTCACATCATCCACGAAAACGAAGAATGGACCGCGCCGTTGAAGCGCGAGCTGGATGCGCTCGGTACGCGCCACCATTCCTGGCACCTTAATGAAGGCCATCTCGATTTGTCCCGGATGCCTCCGGCGGGTATTTTCTACAATCGGATGAGCGCCTCGTCGCACACGCGCGGCCACCGCTATGCACCCGAACTCGCCGCCCAGACACTCGCCTGGCTGGAAGCCCATGGCGGGCGGATCGTGAACGGCCGCCGCGCCATCCAGCTTGAGGTCTCCAAGGTCGAGCAGTATCTGGCTCTCGAAGCGCATGGCATCCGCACGCCGCACACGATCGCAACGGTTGGCCGCGAGCACATCCTGAAGGCAGGCGGCGCCATGGAAGGCCCCTTCATCACCAAGCATAACCGGGCTGGTAAGGGGCTAGGCGTGAAGCTCTTCCGGAATGCGGGTGAACTTCAGGCTTACGTGGATGGCCCCCATTTCGACGATTCCGTCGATGGCATCACCCTTATCCAGCAATACATCGAAGCGCCGGAGCCCTTCATCATCCGGGCTGAATTCATCGGTGGAGAGTTCCTCTACGCGGTTCGCGTCGACACCTCCGACGGCTTTGAGCTGTGCCCTGCCGACGTCTGCAACGTCCCCGGAGAACCGCGGCATAAATTCGAGATCATCGAGGGCTTCACCCATCAAAACATCAAGCGTTATGAGCGCTTCCTTGCCGAAAACCGCATTGAAGCCGCAGGTATTGAGTTCATCATCGACAAGAATGGCGCCGCCTTTACTTATGATGTGAACACCAACACCAACTACAACGCCGAGGCTGAAGTCCGCGCCGGGCGCACGGGCGCTGAAACCGGCATGGGCGCGCTTGCGGCCTTCCTCACCGAGCTGGCGAATACGGAGGCACGCACCGGACAGCGGGCCGCCGGCATCCGCTGAACGCTTTCAGGAGCCATATACGTCGAAGGCCGCTTGAAATAGCGGCCTTTTTATTTGCGGCGATAACCGCGATTCCGGTCCGGAAAAAGACGTATATCATTGCGATAGCTCAAGAATTCGGCTTCCATCACTCGACCAAAGTGTGACGGTCTGTCCGTTGCCGTACCGCACCGCAGCGCGCATAATGACGCACCTAATCAGAGGCGCGGGGGCGTGGTATTGAGTGTCCCGCGCGTATTGGTTTGTTTAACCAGAGGGACCAGGACACACCCGCGCCGGCAAAGCGAAGCTCGGCGTGAATTCGAAAGCCCGAGAACAACAATCTCAAACCGCACCGGGTAACGCAAACTTCAGCCAGGGGAAGGGACGCCTCATGTCGAACGATATTTATCCAGTTTCGGAGGAATGGGCGCAACGCGCGCATGTCGATAACGCGAAATACCTTGAAATGTACCAGCAGTCGGTGAGCGACCCGCAAACATTCTGGAGCGAGCACGGCAAGCGCATCAACTGGATGAAACCTTACACCAAGGTGAAGGATACCTCCTACGACTACCACAATGTCTCCATCAAATGGTTCGAGGACGGGACGCTCAATGTCTGCGCCAACTGCGTGGACCGGCATCTGGAAAAGCGCGGAAACCAGGCGGCCATCATCTGGGAATCGGACGACCCCAATGTTTCAAAGACAATCACCTACAATCAACTCCACCATGAGGTGAACGTCTTCGCAAACGTTCTCCACGCACTCGGCGTGAAGAAGGGCGATCGCGTCATCCTTTACCTTCCCATGATCCCGGAAGCCGCCTACGCCATGCTCGCCTGCGCACGCATCGGCGCGATTCACTCCATCGTTTTCGGCGGCTTTTCGCCGGACGCTCTTGCCGACCGCGTGAATGACTGCGGCGCAAGGCTTGTTGTCACGGCAGACGAGGCCCCGCGCGGCGGCCGCATCACACCCTTGAAGGGAAATGCCGACAAGGCGCTTGAGAAATGCGGGCCAGACGTGAAACTCCTTGTCGTCAAACGCACCGGCGGCGAGATCGCCTGGAACGGGGACCGTGACATCTGGTATCACGAGGAAGCCGACCGGGTTTCCGATCACTGCGCACCGGCGGAAATGAACGCCGAGGACCCGCTGTTCATCCTTTACACGTCCGGCTCGACAGGTAAGCCGAAGGGCGTCCTCCACACATCGGGCGGCTATCTCGTTTACGCCTCGATGACGCATCAGTATGTCTTCGACTATCACGACGGCGATATCTATTGGTGCACGGCGGATGTGGGCTGGGTCACGGGCCACAGCTATATCGTCTATGGTCCGCTCGCGAACGGCGCCACGACCCTGATGTTCGAAGGCGTGCCGACCTATCCGGATGCCGGACGCTTCTGGGAAGTCTGCGCCAAGCACAAGGTCAATATCTTCTACACCGCACCGACCGCCATCCGCGCGCTGATGGGCAAAGGCCCTGAATTCGTCGAGAAGCACGACCTCAGCGATTTGAAAGTGCTTGGCTCGGTCGGCGAGCCCATCAATCCGGAAGCCTGGAACTGGTACTATGAGGTCGTCGGCAAGAAGAAATGCCCGATCGTCGACACCTGGTGGCAGACGGAAACGGGCGGGATTCTGATCACGCCGCTGCCGGGCGCCACGAGCCTGAAACCGGGTTCGGCCACGCGGCCCTTCTTCGGTGTCCAGCCCGTCGTTCTCGATGACCAAGGCAATGAGATCGCGGAAGTGGAGTGCACGGGCGTCCTTGCGCTTGCGGATTCATGGCCCGGTCAAATGCGCACGGTCTATGGCGACCATGATCGCTTCGTCTCGACCTATTTCGAGATGTTCAAGGGCTATTACTTCTCAGGCGATGGTTGCCGGCGGGACTCGGACGGTTACTACTGGATCACCGGACGCGTCGATGACGTCATCAACGTTTCCGGCCACCGCATGGGCACGGCGGAAGTGGAATCGGCCCTTGTCGCCCATCCGAAGGTTGCGGAAGCGGCCGTCGTCGGCTATCCGCACGATATCAAGGGCCAGGGCATCTATTGCTACGTCACCTTGATGGAAGGCGAGAAATACAATGACGATCTCAAGAAGGAGTTGCGCAACTGGGTGCGCTCCGAGATCGGCCCCATCGCCTCGCCCGACCTCATTCAATGGGCGCCGGGCCTGCCGAAAACCCGCTCCGGCAAGATCATGCGGCGGATATTGAGGAAAATCGCCGAGAACGACTACGGCGCGCTGGGCGATACCTCGACGCTTGCCGATCCGGGTGTCGTCGATGAGTTGATCGAGAACCGGCAGAACAAGGCATAAGCCGAAACGCAAACGGATAATGCAAGGGCGCAGTTGTCATAACTGCGCCCTTTTTGATTGACCCGAAGACGGAAAACCGCGCCCGGAATTCCGGGCGCGGCGAGTGTGGACAGGAGCAGGAAGAAAGAGGATTAGCTCGAGAGGCGAAGTCTTGCGATCTCTTGAGCGATTTCCAGGAACGCCGCTGACAGTTCAGTGCCCGTGGAGGTCTCGAAATAGCGGCCATCCTCAGAGGCGCAATCGCGCAGCATTCGCTCAGCGGAACCGGGCGCCTTGAAAGCCACGGTGTAGATCCGCACCTTCTCATCCTCAATGTTGCGGCACAGGTTACGCGCCTGCTGGGCCGAAGCGCCGTTATCACGCTGAAATTGGGTGTTGAACTTACCGTCTGTCATAATCACCATCACCTTCAAGAGATCTTTGGTGCGATAGGGGCGGGCGTTGGAGCCACCAGGCTGGATATCGTTCCAGAGCGGCGAGAGCGTGTACCAGCCCCAACCGATGCCGATGTGGCCGGCCGTCCAGCCCCGCGCTTCGAAATCGTCGATTTCCTCGTTCAGCGTCTTGGCATCGTTCGTCAGCCAGACGACCTCCGCGGACGGGCAGAAATTCGCTCGATCGTGATCCGGGAAATCATCGAAGGTTGGAATGCGCGATTCCGGGTCTCTATCGATGTCCGGTCCATCGTCGCTGAAGGCATAGCGCCCGTCGGACTCGGCACGCTCGACAACACACGACGACCCGTGCGCATCGCCAGTGATCTTTTCAAGACGGTTGCGCTGGTTGCTCGTGCTTCTTCCAACGTTGACACCATTGGCGTAGGGGACGATTGCGATGCGCACTTTTTCGCGCCGCGCAGGCTGGTTTTCGGGCAGAAGCTGATTGACGAGCGACTTTGCCGCAGTCTTGAGATCACGCAGCTTCTGGCCTTCCATCGATCCGGTGACATCGAGGACAAGGCTCAGTTCGATGGTGAGCGGGTTGTATAAGGCGGAAGATACCGCAGAGGTGGTGATCGAATCGAAACCGGCCACTTTCAGAAAGCTGGTCTCGACGGCCGCATCGACCGTAGCTTCCACGATATTTGCAGCCCGGTCGATTTTGAAATTGAGATTGCTGGCGGTGACATTCGGCCCGCCTCCAACAAGAGCATCCAAATTGGCCTCGAAGTAACGTTGCGCCACATCGTCCACGTCGCGCTCGTCAATAGACCCGTCTGACAGCTCCTTAGTGGCTGCAAGCACGGCGGAATCGAGTGCGTTCTGGATGCGCGCGTCCACATTGGCCGTACGCGCGAAGTCGATCGCACCACCCACAGCCATTATCATGACCGGCAAGGTGAGCGCGAAAATGATAACGACGCTGCCCTCACGCGCCCTAACGAAACGCGCAAGCGTACGGGAAAGAATGTCTTGGAGAACGGTCCGCATATCACTGGCCTCCTGATCATCGCCATGTTCTGGACAGGGATCAGCAAGGGCCTTGCCAGGCGCGCACGGAGCGGGCCGGCGCACGCCATAAGAGTGGCTTTCCTCAAATTTTATTGAAAAAACAATGCTTTACGGATTCGATCGGGTGCCGATACCGTGCGCTCGAAACGCGAAGGGTGACGCCACGCCCAAGACTGTAACGCCCCGTATCGGGACTCGAAAGGGCCGTGTCTCGAAGCGAAACAATCGCGGGCCACGGTCTTCCAAACAAAAAAGGCGGCGCTTAAGCGCCGCCTTAATCACGAAAGATACTCGGTCTTGGTCTTGACTCAGAAGCGGTAGGAAACACCGCCGCCGACAATCCATGGATCGATGTCGACTTCACCGGTCACGCGTACGCCATTGGCCGTTGTTGCCGTGACGTCAGGCGACAGCCAAATCTTTTTAACGTCGAAGTTAATGCCCCAACGGTCATCGAGGAAGATATCGACACCGGCCTGCAAGGCGAGACCGAAGCTGTTGTCGTAATCGATAGTGCCGAGGTCACCTGAATCTTCATTGAAGAAGATCGTGTAATTGATGCCCGCACCCACATAGGGCTTGAAGTTCGGCGTGATGGGAAGGTGCAGCTGAGCCGTCAGCGTTGGCGGCAAAAGCCAGACCTCACCCATATCGAGTCCGGCGATGGAGCCCTCACCGTCCACATCGTGCGGCGTGGTGGCAAGGATCAGTTCGAGCGCGAAGAACTCGTTGAAGAAATAGCTGATATCGACTTCCGGCACGAACGTCGTGGAAATGTCGACATCGGAACCCGGAATGCTCAAATCCGCTTCTTCATCGGGGATCACGGCAATGCCACGTGCCCGGATCATCCACTTATATGACGGCGCAGGCGGAGGCGGCGGTGCAAACGTCGCATCGGCTGCTTCAGCCGTTTGAGAAGTTGGCGCGCCAAACGCAAAAAAAGTACCCAAAATGAGCGCGGAAAGGATTTTTTTCATTTGTCGTCCCCAGCATGTCAGACAACACCGGATGCCTGACGGGGAACTGCCCCCGCGCACACGATGTTATTTTGAGGTAGCATATTGCTCGCGCGCGATACGATGGACTTTTAATGCGCGGTGAAACATTGCCAGAGAATGTTGCGTAATTGACACAACGCGAGCAAAAAGCTTGATTGCAATCAAGTTTGACTTGATTTTGCTATACACGCCCTAAGCGTTGTTACGCAGGTATCGAAGAAAGTCTATTCAAGCAAAACACGTCCTAACACATCTCATGGGACGCGGTGCACATCAGAAGTCGCTGGCGATTCCCTTGTTTTCCCAATCGCCATAGCGCGCCGGATCGGGACCTTTTCGCCCGCCGCCCTCCTTGGGTTCCGGTTTTTTATCCTCCTCGCTGCGCTTCCGCGCTTCGGCTTCGGCGCGCGCGCGTTTGGCCGCCTCGCTTACGGCCGCCTTCCTCTTTGATTCCGCTGATTTCAATTGGCTTTCAGCCATTACACCGGCCCCTTATTCTCCGGTTGCGGCCCATCGGTACACTTGTCCGCCACCATCATCCTCCCCATCATATAGGGGACGCGGGCGGACTTGAGCGACATCGTAGAAAATGGACACGGAGAACGGATGCCGGGCTTTCGGTTTGAAAAGATGGGCCTGATCATATGAACTACATCCGCACAGCTATGCTGCTTGCCGCGCTGACGGCCCTTTTCATGGGCCTCGGCGCGATGATCGGCGGACAGCAGGGCATGATGATAGCCTTTGTCATCGCCCTTGCCATGAACTTCTTTTCGTATTGGAACGCGGACAAGCTTGTCCTGCGCATGCATAATGCGCGGCAGGTGGACGCTCGCTCCGCACCCGACCTCTACAACATGGTCGAAGAGCTGTCGCGCAACGCCGGTTTGCCCACGCCGAAGGTCTATATCGTCGATGAAGCCGCACCGAATGCGTTTGCCACCGGGCGGAACCCGGAAAATGCAGCCGTTGCGGCCACGACCGGCCTTCTTAATACGCTCAGCCGCGAAGAGGTGGCGGGTGTCATGGCGCATGAGCTCGCCCATATCCAGAACCGCGACACTCTGATTATGACCATGACGGCGACGATTGCGGGCGCGATTTCCATGCTGGCCAATTTCGCGCTGTTTTTCGGCGGGCGTGGAAACAACAATCCGATCGGCATTGTCGGGGTCATCATCGCGGTCATCGTTGCGCCGCTGGCCGCCATGCTGGTGCAGATGGCGATCAGCCGCACGCGCGAATATGCGGCCGACAAACGCGGCGGGGAAATCTGCCGGAACCCAGCCTGGCTTGCTTCCGCCTTAAGAAAGATTGCGGGATTTGCAGGCCGCGCCCGTATGCAATCCGCTGAAGACAACCCGGCAACCGCGCACATGTTCATCGTGAACCCGCTGACGGGCGAACGCATGGACCCTCTTTTTTCGACGCATCCCAACACGGACAACCGCATCGCCAGGCTGATGGAGCAGGCCGGCGGGTCCTATGGCGGTGGCACGGCGATGGGCGCGCGGCAGACAGCACACGCCACACGCCCATCCGTGGGCCCATGGGGCGGCGAAGGGCGGGGCACGGGCAGTTCCGGCGGAAGCGGACCCTGGGGCTAGGGGCCGTATTTGCATTTCCCGCTAAAGCGCCGCAATAAGCACTTGGTGACCGCAAAGGCTTCCAAAACCGCTGAACAGCGGCCAAACGGCGTGCTGCCCCGCGCTCTTGCACGGGACGCCCTTGTGGGCGTCCTGTTGAAGCGGCAAACCCTCGATGAACAATGGCCGCAAGTGTTTTCGAGGCCGGATGTGAAAGACACCGACCCGCGCGACCGGGCGCTTGCCCGTATGATTGCAACGACTGCGCTAAGACAATTGGGCGTGCTGCGGGCGGCGTTGGCCACCTGCCTGCAAAAACCCTTAAAGGGACGCGCGGGTGCCGTCGAACCCATCCTTATCGCGGGCGCCGCTGAGTTGCTGTTCATGGAAAGTCCCGCCCATGCCGTGGTCGACAGCATCGTACGGCTTTCCAAGGCGCATGATGAGACCCGGCCTTATGCAGCACTGGTGAACGGTGTCCTGCGCCGCCTCGAACGTGAGAAAGAAACTCTCCTTCTGCCGCTCGACACCGCGAAGCTGAACACACCGCCCTGGCTTTGGAAGCGCTGGGTGCGGTTCTATGGAGAGGAACGGACGCGGGCCATCGCGGCATTGCATGCCGTTGTGCCACCTCTTGACCTCACCATCCGCGAAAACCCGAATCAATGGGCCGAAAACCTCTCTGCAAACCTCGTCGGCACACACAGCGCCCGGCTTCGCCGCAGCGGGCGCATCGAGACGCTCCAAGGCTATGGGGAAGGGGCATGGTGGGTACAGGACGCGGCCGCCGCGCTACCGGCCCAGCTTCTTTCAATCGCACCCGGCATGGTCGTGGCCGATCTATGCGCCGCACCCGGCGGCAAGACCGCGCAATTGGCGAATGCCGGGGCTGAGGTCCATGCAGTCGATGTTTCTGCAAAACGTCTGAAAACGCTGGACGAGAATATGGCCCGGCTCCGCTTTGAGGCGATAACCCATGCAATTGACGCGACGAAGTGGCAGCCACCCAAGCCACTCGATGCGATCCTTCTCGACGCGCCCTGTTCCGCTACCGGCACGATCCGCCGCAATCCTGATGCAGCCTGGCTCAAGCGCGACACGGATATCGCTCATCTTGCACGCGTTCAGTCGAGACTCCTCGATCATGCCGCAACACTGCTCAAATCCGGCGGCATGCTTATTTATTGCACCTGTTCGCTCGAGCCCGAGGAAGGCGAGGAACAGATCGCTGCCTTTTTGAGCCGGAATGAAGGATTTATGCGGGACGCCATTAAACCTTCGGAAGTGCCTGGTTTTGAAAACACAGTAAAGCCATTAGGCGAAGTACGGATCCTACCCGTCGCCCTACCCCATGACGATCCAGCACTTGCGGGCGCTTCCGGATTTCATGTTGCACGCCTTAAAAAGGTCTAAACCACCTTATTCCGGACAAAACGCCGCCGCATCAAAGGCTGGAACGGGCAGATGTGACGCACTCAGCAGCCATTCAGGGACAGTCGGCAAGAATGGAAAAGCTGTGGGCGGCCGCATTATAGTTAACGGTTTATCAAGGGGGAGACGTCGCTAAATGCCGGGATCGGGACAACTGAACCTTTAGGATCACTGGGTAGAATGATGAGTACCGGCGCAGCCGGGTCGTTGGTCCGGACCCGCTATCGGCTTTCACAGCGCTTCCACGAGTCACGGGCGCGTTTTTCGTCGTCCTGGCTGATGGGATGGCGCTATGCGCCGCTTGTCTCGGACCGTCTGCTCATAGCACCTCAGGATCTGAGAACCGCCGACGCCATCATGGGGCAGGAATTCGGAAGCGGCCGCTTCGTCCTTGCAAATGTGCTGGTGGAAGCGGGCCGCGATTCCCCGTTCGCAATCACCGTCGAAGACGCCGCCTGGACCGAGGCCCTGCACGGCTTTTCCTGGCTCCGCCATTTCCGCGCGGTCGAAAGCGACGCGGCGAGAGCGCAGGCCGTGCAGCTCGTAACGGATTGGCTTGACTTCGGGCGTTCGGACGAACGGGTGTCCTGGCGCATCGACATTGCGGCGGAACGGGTCATCGCGTGGCTCTGCCATTCGCCCATGCTGATCGCCAATGCGGACATACAGTTTTACAAACGCTTCGTCCGCAGCTTGATGCGCGAGGCGCGGCTTGTTCACCATCTGACGCCGCAAATCGCAGACGGGATGCCGCGGCTGACCGCAGCCGTTGCCTGCACCATGGCGGGACTCTCCTTTGCCGGCCATAAACGGTTTTTGAGATCGGCATCGCGCAGGCTCGAACGCGAGCTGCAGCGCCAGGTCCTGCCGGACGGCGGACATATCAGCCGCAGCCCCAGCGCAATTCTCGATATTCTCTCATGGCTTTTGCCCATCCGGCAGTGTTTCAACGCCCGCACCATCGAACCCCCGCGCGAGGTGTTGAGCGCCATAGACCGGATGATGCCAATGCTGCGCTTTTTCAGGCACCCGAACGGCGTCGTGGCGAACTTTAACGGCACGCGGCCTT
>JAKSCL010000147.1 GCA_022360615.1 Hyphomicrobiales bacterium | reverse complement strand
TCGTCTGCACATCATGCTGCCAGGCGATTTTTGTGAGCTCGCCCAGTGTTTCCAGCTCCGCAAACTGCGCACGGTCATTCGCATCGGCAATCGCACCGGGGCGCAAGCCATCGCCCAATGAATAGGTCACGTCATAGGCCTTCATGATCTCACAGATCTCATCGAACTTGGTGTAGAGGAAGCTCTCGCGGTGATGGGCGAGGCACCATTTGGCCATGATCGAACCGCCGCGTGAAACGATGCCCGTCATCCGGTCGGCCGTCAGATGGATGTACGGCAAGCGCACGCCGGCATGGATGGTGAAATAATCGACCCCCTGCTCGCATTGCTCAATCAACGTGTCGCGGTAAAGCTCCCAGGTAAGCTCTTCCGGCACGCCGCCGACCTTCTCGAGCGCCTGATAAATGGGCACGGTTCCGACCGGCACGGGCGCATTGCGGATAATCCATTCGCGGATGTTGTGGATGTTGCGGCCGGTTGAGAGGTCCATGATGGTGTCGCCGCCCCAGCGCGTCGCCCAGACCATTTTATCGACCTCTTCGGCAATCGATGAGGTGACGGCCGAGTTGCCGATATTGGCGTTGATTTTGACGAGAAAGTTCCGGCCGATGATCATCGGTTCGGTTTCGGGATGGTTGATGTTGGCGGGAATAATGGCGCGCCCCCGCGCCACCTCGGCGCGCACGAATTCAGGCGTCACCTCTTCCGGGATCGCTGCGCCGAAGCTTTCGCCATCGGCATTGCCGCCGCCCTGGTGGAAGGCTTCGTTGATCTGCGCGCGGCGCAGATTCTCGCGCACCGCCACATACTCCATCTCCGGCGTGATGACGCCCTTTTTGGCGTAGTGCATCTGCGAGACGTTCTGACCGGGCTTGGCGCGCCGCGGCTTGCGCGTATTGGGGAATTCCGGGGCCAGATGCTTCTCGCCGACGAAACCGTTGTCAGCCGCCTGCACCTGCCGGCCTTCATAGACTTCCGTATCGCCGCGCGCCGCGATCCAGGCTTCACGGGGCCGCGCGAGACCTTGATTGATGTCGATCTCGGCTTGCGGGTCGGTATAGGGGCCTGAAGTGTCATAGACACGCAGCGGCGGCTCGTCGGCGGTGGGGTGCAGCGCGATTTCGCGGAACGGCACTTTGACCGTGCCGTTTGCACCGTCCACATAGACCTTTTTCGAACCCGGCAATGCGCCGGTCGTGACCGAAATTGAAGCGGCTTGCGACTTGTCCAGCATTGGGTGACCTCCCACTCATGTTTCCAGTCAACACGGACGTTGCGCCCGCGCTGTCGATCAGGAGATCCGGTTTGGTGCTCAGGTGAGAAGCACGGCGTGAGTTTCGACGCCATGGCCCAATCCCTTCGCCGGCATAACCCGGATCAGGTTCTAAGGGTCACCGCACCGCCGGAAGCATTGGGGTTCAGGCTATCGGTATCTCAGCCCCTTCAAGCGGGGCCCCCCTTGGAGTGGGCTTATCGTTCCGCGAACGCCCTGCCCTGTCAACCTAAGAAACCCAAGAAATCGGAATAGAATTTATTGATTTTTGGAAAGACCCTGCCGCGGCGGCAAGGTGAAAGCGAGCGCAAGGCCGATCCCGAACCAAGTGAGAAGATTCTGATGCTGGCCGAAAGCGTGCGAATAAGGAGCGATGGGCCAAAAGGCGCTGACAAGCAAAAGCGACATCAAGAGCGCCAGAGCCCCGCCATGCCGGGTCCGGAACTGACGGATCACTGTCACAAAAAGCGCGCCGATAAGGACAAGCAGAAGCGCGACGCCGACCACCCCTGTTTCGGCAAAGGCCTGGATGTATAATTGGTGGGGATGCCGGTTGCAGGCTTCGATCACCGGCGAGGCGATTTGGCCAGCCTCAAGCATCCTTGCGCAGATGTTTGCATAGTTGTCCGCGCCAACACCCGTCAGCCAATGCGCTTTGCCGACTTCCAGCCCGGCGAGCCAAGGAGCGTAGTAGTCACTTGTTTCGCGCCAGGGCAGTCTCTCCGTCAAAGAGTGGTGCAGCCGCTCGACAAGCCTGGGGTTGATGACGAAAAGAGTTGTCACCAGCACGCCTAGAACGCCACCGAAACCCAGCACACGCCGGTCCAGCTTGTAGAGGATCAACGACAGCAGGACGAAAACGGCAAGCAGGAAGAAGGTGATAATCGTGTTGAAAACCTCACCGGTCATCAGAACAGCCGCAAGCGCCAGGCCCGCAAGAGCGAAATAGCCAAAGGCGGCGGTACCTGCCGCGTTTTGCGCCTTGATGATCAGCCAACCGGACGCGACCAGACCGAACAGCCGCAGATAGCGCCCGGTCTGGCCGGCCGTGTCTTCGCTATGCATCTGGCGGCCCAGAGGACCGTTCAACCGCTCCGCCGGAAATTCGATGATGAATTCGACAACCAGCCAAACAAAAGTGAAAGCAACTGCGGCAATGATGACCGCGATGAGGAGGCGGCGGACCCGCTCATCATTCAAGAGCCAATGCTGCATGGCCGCAGCGAGGACAACAAAACGTATCCAGGTTCCCCCGTCCTCCAGCGCATTCGACACGTTCTCAGAAACAAGGGCTGTGAATGTCAGCCAAAGCCAAAAGGCAATGCCCGCTACCAGGACAAGGGCTAGTAAACTCCAAACAACTCTTCTCATTTCCGATAAGTATTAAGCATACAAACGCCTTCTCCAGTAAAATCGACCCATACCAAGCAGAAAGACCAGCGCTATGGGAAGGGCAGT
>JAKSCL010000051.1 GCA_022360615.1 Hyphomicrobiales bacterium | reverse complement strand
CGCGCGGGATGTCCTCCTCATCGACCTCAGCGATGACCTGCAATGGTTTCGGCCGCCCAACCCAGGCAACGATATCGCCCGGTTCGACGACCTCGCCCACCTCGCCGTCCATGCGCAGGACAACGCCACCGAGCGGTGCGGTGATCGTGTAGTCGGCCAGCCGCTCGCGTTGGGCGGCAACGAGCGCTTGCGCCTGCAGGAGCTTGCTCGACATATCGTCATAGCGTTCGGTCGAGACCACACCGCGTGCAAGGAGCGCGATCATGCGGTCGGTCTCCTTGTGGAGATAGTCTTCCTGGGCCACAAGCTCCGAAAGCTGCGCACGCGCTTCCACATCGTCGAGGCGGGCCAGCACATGCCCTTCAGCTACAGTTTCGCCCTCGCAATCGCATGTTTCAACAAGGCGGTTGCGCACCAGCGGGGTGACCTTTGCCCAGTACTCGGGCTCGACAGTGCCGGTTGCATATACGACTTCGGCCGCACTGCCGCGCGTGACGGCGGCGATCGAGACCGTCGTAGGCTTCAGAGCAAACACGTAAACCACAGCCGCGCCCCCGACCAACGCGGCAATCAATACAAAAAGCCGCATGGCGGCGTTTCACCTCCCCAGCCACTTCCAACGCGATCTCACGCTCACACCAAATCAATAGGTGGTGAAATCTTCTCACTTTGGATCATGGCAGACATGTGGCCCCGCCGGTAGCGCACATCCCATGATCCCACCACATCGGTGCCGTGCCGCGTGAAAGCGGCAGCGGACCATGGTCTTTCGTCCGAGCCCCGCTTAGCGGACAGACCAATCGCTTGCCCCGCGAAAGGAGATATTTCCGTAAACCGCTTTCCCGCGGCACCTGTTGATAAAACTCAAGCTCGCCCCCGCATCTCCGCGAGCGGCGGCGGGGCAACAAAGGACCAACCCCATGACCGATTTCACAGTCCATAGCGAAGACAATGCTCCCGATGCGTCGAAAACGCTTCTTCAAGGCGCACAGAAGAAAGTGGGCTTCGTACCCAATCTTTTCGGCGTGATGGCCGGAAGCCCTCAGCTTCTGGAAGCTTATCTGACCGTATCCGATATCTTCTCAAGCACCGATCTTTCGCCCGTTGAGCAGCAAGTGGTTCTCCTTGCCATCAACCATGCCAACGACTGCCACTATTGCATGGCCGCCCACTCGACCATCGCGCAAATGGTGAAAATGCCGGAAGACGTGCTCGTTTCGTTGCGCGAAGGTACGCCAATTGCCGATACCAAGCTCGAAGCGCTGCGTGTCTTCGCCACTGCCATGAACGAAAAGCGTGGCTGGGTGAGCGATGCGGATATCGAGGTCTTCGTTGCCGCCGGCTATAGCAAAAGGGACGTGCTCAACGTCGTGCTGGCCGTCTCATACAAGGTAATGTCGAACTTCACGAACCATTTCGCGCGAACGCCGGTAGACGATGCATTTGCGAAAAACGCCTGGGTGCATCCGCAAAAACGTGGCGAAGCCGCTGAGTAACACCCATATAACTCCAAACCGGGTTTTTCCCCTTTTGACCCGGCCAACAAAAAGACCGCCCCGTTTTGGACCGGGGCGGTCTTTTGTTTCGGTGCTCCAATGCGCTAGGTCAGCGTCCGGAAAACCGTATCGAGCTTACCGAACAACTCATCGATCTGAGTCTCGGAGATAATAAGCGGCGGGGTCACGGCAACGGTGTCGCCCGTGATGCGGAGCATGATCCCTTGCTCATGGAAGCCGCGCTCCATCGCCTCAAAGGCGCGCTCGCCCGCACCCGCTGCACTTGGGGTGAGATCGAAAGCAGCGGTCATGCCCAGCGTGCGGATATCCTCCACATGCGGGCTGCCCTTCAGCGACATGGCGGCATCGGCGAAGCGGGGTTCCAGTTCACGGGCGCGCTCAAACAGTCCCTCGGATTTGTAGGTCTCAAGCGTGGCGAGCCCGGCGGCTGCGGCCAGGGGATGACCCGAATAGGTGTAGCCGTGGAAAAGTTCGATCATATGCTCCGGACCGTTCATGAAGGCGTCGTAAATGTGTTTGCGCACAACCACGCCGCCCATGGGAACGGTTCCGGACGTTACGCCCTTGGCAAAGGTCATGATGTCCGGCGTAACGCCGAAGCGTTCGGCCGCCGTTGCAAATCCAAGCCGGCCGAAGGCTGATATCACCTCGTCGAAGATCAGCAGAATGCCGTACTGGTCGCAGATCTCGCGCAGACGTTTCAAATAGCCCCTGGGCGGAGGGAGAACGCCCGTAGACCCGGCCATTGGCTCTACAATTACAGCGGCAATGGTCGAAGGATCATGCAAGCCCGCAATGCGGTGCAGTTCATCGGCCAAATGGCCGCCCCATTCGGGCTGGCCGCGGGTGAAGGCCTGCTCCTCGCGGTTGTAGGTATGCGGAAGGTGATCGACGCCTGAAAGCATCGTCCCGAAATGCTTGCGGTTGTTGACCATGCCGCCAACGGAAATGCCACCGAAGCCAACGCCGTGATAGCCACGCTCGCGCCCGATCAGCCGGGTGCGGGCGGCATCCCCCTTCACCCGGTGATAGGCAAGCGAGATTTTCAACGCCGTGTCGACCCCTTCCGAACCGGAGCCTGCAAAGAACACATGGTCAAGATCATCAGGCGTTAGAAGCGAAATCTGGTTCGCAAGCTCAAAAGCCTTAGGATGACCGTATTGGAAGGTCGGCGCAAAATCGAGTTCCGCCGCCTGTTGCTGAATGGCTTTGACGATGGGGTCACGGCAATGCCCGGCGTTCACGCACCACAAACCGGCGGTGGCGTCCATCACCTCTTTTCCGTCAGGCGTGTAGTAATACATGTCCTTGGCGCGCGCGATCATGCGCGGGCGCTTCTTAAACGCCCGGTTGGCCGTAAAAGGCATCCACAGAGAGTCAAGATCGTTGATGGAAAGCGATCCATCCGGGTTGGGGCTGTCGACCAGCGTCATGGGGCCTCTCCTCAAATGGCGGGCCTTAGTCAGCCCTGGACCTGAAAAATCGCGGAAACGCTATCAGGTCATTGAGAGCCGCGAAATACCTAGAGTCAACCGGGATACGCCCCATGCATTCCATGCGGGGGCCAGGCGATCGTCTCCAGGCGGCCGCTTGCTCGATTTCTCCGGCCGGTATTGCAACGGCCCCGGAAATGATCTTAGCCGGAACATGTCCCGGTGCGCTCAGGATCAACCAGAGACGGATGCTGTCTGGAAGTTCCGGCATCGCGCCAAGGCGCTCCACGCCTTCGGAACATGCGCTGTCGGCAATCCTGCCGCCAAGTTTTGCGAGGAAATCCACAATCAGGCCCTCGCAATCATCTTGCAACTCCGTTCCAATCGCCGAAATCAGATGGGCCAGCTGCCCGAATAACGCGTAATGATCGTAGTCTTTGCGCGCCTGCGCAAAGCGCAACAATGGCTCTATCTGTCTGATGGCGTGCATCATAGCGAAAACAACCCGCCCGAGCCGTCACTTTTGACAATCAATCCATCGCAATGAACGGCCAGCAAAAACCTGAAGCCGAACTGGGCTCAGCATCTCGCGAGAAAGTAAATTGTCCACACGCCTTTTGAAGTCCACCTCAGTGTTTTTCTATTTATACGCGCATTTTGGACCGCGCCATATTTCGGCAAAGTTTTGTTTACCCTGTTTGCCGATAGTCGGAAAAATTGAGAACGGACCGTTTCCGCGGAACAGTTTGGAATGAGGAGCCATATGGGCATCGCTCTGCAGTCGCCCGCCGACAGTCTCTGCACAATCGCAACCTTGTCCGAATGCCCGGCAGAGGCGCGGATTTTGAAGAATGTGCTGGTTGATGCGCTCGAAGCCGGATTTGGCCAGTTGCCTCTCCAGGTCATCGACCTCACGATGAAGGCAGAGGACGAGCGGCGGGTGGATATCGGTGAGGTGATCGCTGAACGTCCCGACATCATTGCTCTGGACCTGCCGAAAAAAGCACCGCTTGAATTGATCCGCCGCCTCGTTTTCGCGTGTCCCGAAGCCACGGTCATCGCCATCGCGCCGGACTTTCCGGACCGACTTCGGTTAGGCGTCCTCGAAGCCGGAGCCACACACCTTCTGCTCAAACCCATTCAAGGAAAGGCAATTGCCGAAATGGCAGTCCCCATCCTTGCGGCAACGCAACGCCGCCTTGCAGCAGCGGAACGCCCGCCGCATGCGGATATCCAATTCGGCGCACGGCCGGACCGTGCATTCGATTCACGGCCCGAGGCTGCCGCGGTGTTCCCCATCCTTCCGCTTTGGCGGCAGGAACAACGGATCATCGAATCAACGCTTGCGGTGTTCGATGGGCATGTGGCGAAGGCGGCCGCTGCACTCGAGATCAGCCCCTCGACCATCTACCGTAAAATGCAGAGCTGGCAATCAAAGGATGCCGTGGGATCGTAACGGCCTCACGCGAAGTTGCACGGCCTCAGCTTGCAGATAACCGTCTTCTTGTGATGACCTGGGCTCCCATTCTTTCCGGGAGTTTCCATGCCTTCATTCACAAACGCCCTTATCGTCGGCGCAGGCAGCGGGCTGTCGGCATCGCTTGCCCGCCTCTTTGCAAGAAACGGCATCGCTGTGTCGCTTGCGGCACGCAACACCGGCAAACTTGAAGGTCTCGCAAGTGAAACGGCGGGGACCGCCTATCTCTGCGATGTGGGCGATGCGGCAGCCGTATCGGGATTGTTTGCGGCGCTGGATGGGGATGAACGCACCCCAGATCTCGTCGTCTACAACCCAAGCGCCCGCGAACGCGGGCCTTTGACCGATCTCGATCCGGCCCGTGTCGAGAATGCCATTCGCATCTCGGCCTATGGCGGTTTTCTGGTTGCCCAAGAGGCCGTAAAGCGGATGCTGCCGAAGCATCACGGTGCCGTGCTTTTCACCGGCGCGTCCGCGAGCGTGAAGGGCTATGCACAGTCAGCACCTTTTGCGATGGGCAAATTCGCGTTGCGCGGCCTTGCGCAATCCATGGCACGCGAACTGCATCCCAAGGGTATTCATATCGGTCATTTCGTCATCGATGGCGGTATCCGGAACCCGGAGCGGCCGGAACGCATCGACCCGGACAACAATCCCGATTCCATGCTCGACCCCGATGCGATCGCCGAGGCCTACTGGAACCTCCTCAATCAGCACCGCTCCGCCTGGACGTCGGAGGTCGAACTGCGCCCCTGGGTCGAGCGCTTCTAGTCTTTATCCAAGCCAGTCCCGCTCACAAAGGCATTGCTGCCCTGCAATGCAAGTGCTTGGCGGATCAAATCGTGCCAATTAGAGGCGTCTTTTGACCTGCCGCAGGTAGGCTTGCCATGGTGCCCCGTGAACACCTTCCCGTCCTTGCCGTTTTGTTCGCGATTGCAACGCTGTCGGGCATGGATGCACTGATCAAGGCGCTCTCTGCGGACTACGCAACCTGGCAGATCGTCTTTCTGCGCTATCTCTTCGGTTTCTTCTCCGCGCTGCCTTTTGCCCTCCCCTATCTGCGCAACGGTCTTTCGCCGGGCTCGCTGCGGGCCAATCTGTTGCGTGGCGTTGTGATCGTCTTCACTGCGGCAAGTTTCTTTTTCGCGCTCGGAGAACTGCCGATCGCCGAAGTGGTGATGATCGCATTCACCGCGCCGGTCTGGACCGCAATCATTGCGCGCCTCATGCTCGGCGAACGTTTAACGCGCCGCAGCCTTGCGGCAATCGCACTCGGTTTTTTCGGCGTCGCCTACGTCACATTTCCGCGGCTGTCGTCCCTATCAAGTATGTCCAGCGACATTCCGGGTGTGGCGGCTGCGATTGCGGCCTCGATAGGTTACGCTCTTTTTGTCGTTTTGCTACGCCGCCAGTCGGCAAGCGACCCGGCGCCCGTCTTGGTGTTCCTGCAAACAATCACCGCCGTTGCGATCGCTGCGCCCCTTGGTCTCTTGCAATGGACATCACCCGACAACATCGACCTCTTTACCTTCGTTGTTGTCGGGTTTACCGGCACAATCGGCCATCTGGCCCTTTCATGGGCATTCGCGCGCGCGCCGGCCGCGCATCTTGCGCCCTTTGAATACACCACGCTGCTTTGGGCAGCCTTTTTCGGCTATGCATTCTTTGATGAGGTTCCATCCACCCGCTTTTACGTGGGCGGGATCTTCATCGTCGGTGCCTGCCTCTTGATTGCCGCCAGGCCGCGCACAGCACGTGTCGTTCAAAACAAGCCCGCAGAGTGAAGAGAAAAAACGGCCACCGCAACGGCCATTTTCACCGTCTCCAAAAGACGCCCGTTCTAAGCTGTCCCGATCTCGCTCAGGAAAGACGGCACCTCGCGCTGAAGATCGGATGCCGTTCCGTTGAGCGCTTGCGCGGCCTCTCGAAGCTGGATCGAAGCGGTTTCCGATTCATCGGCCGCTTGCGCAATGCCCTGTACATTGTTTGGGACCTCGACCGCGCCGTATGTTGCTTAACCCAAATTTCCAAAGCTCTCGCATCCAAGATTGAGATCGCAACGATTTCCGATAGGATCCGTTCGAGGCGATGGCTCCGCGAAGGTAAAGGAAGTCGCCAACAGCATCGCCCGCAACCACTTAACGGCTTCCGCTGACACGCCTGTTGACGCTCGCTATCAAGGCATCTTGACACTGCCCCGCGCACTTATTATGTCAGCGACGCGCTAGCACTCACTTGAGAGGAGTGCCAAGCCTACATCTCGCAATTCATACAACCAAATGTGAGGAATGAAGTCATGAGCTTCCGCCCTCTGCACGATCGTGTGCTGGTACGCCGTCTTGAGGAAGAAGAAAAAACCGCAGGCGGCATCATTATTCCCGACACCGCCAAAGAGAAGCCGAGCCAAGGCGAAGTGATCGCCGTCGGTCCCGGTGCCCGTGACGAAGATGGCGAGCGCATCGCCATGGATGTCTCGGTCGGCGACAAGATCCTGTTCGGCAAGTGGTCGGGCACCGAAGTCAAGGTCGACGGCGAAGAGCTGCTGATCATGAAAGAGTCCGACATCATGGGTGTCATTGAAGACACCGGTTCGGCGAAGAAGGCTGCGTAAGTTCGCTCCGAAGAACACCGCGCATTTTTTGTGCTGGCAGTTAAGCGAACGAACCACAAAACGAAGCATCCGGAGTTTATGAAAAATGGCTGCTAAGGAAGTCAAATTCTCCACCGAGGCACGCGAGAAGATGCTGGAAGGCGTCGACATCCTCGCCAATGCGGTGAAAGTGACGCTCGGCCCGAAAGGCCGCAACGTCGTCATCGAAAAGTCCTTCGGCGCGCCGCGCACCACGAAGGACGGCGTGACCGTCGCCAAGGAAATCGAACTGGAAGACAAGTTCCAGAACATGGGCGCGCAAATGCTGCGCGAAGTTGCCTCCAAGACCAATGATGTCGCGGGCGACGGCACCACGACAGCAACCGTTCTTGCCCAGTCCATCGTCAAGGAAGGCGCCAAGGCGGTTGCCGCAGGCATGAACCCGATGGACCTTAAGCGCGGCGTCGATCTTGCCGTGTCGAAAGTCGTCGAAGACATCCAAGGCTCGGCCAAAACCATCAATGCCTCCTCAGAAGTCGCACAGGTCGGCACCATTTCGGCCAACGGCGACAAGGAAATCGGCGATATGATCGCCGAAGCCATGCAGAAGGTCGGCAATGAAGGTGTGATCACGGTCGAGGAAGCCAAGACCGCTGAAACCGAACTCGATGTCGTTGAAGGCATGCAGTTCGACCGCGGCTACCTGTCGCCGTATTTCATCACCAATGCCGAGAAGATGGTGACCGAGCTCGAGGATCCCTTCATCCTCCTGCACGAGAAAAAGCTCTCCAACCTGCAAGCGATGCTGCCGGTTCTTGAGTCGGTCGTGCAGTCCTCGCGTCCGCTCCTTATTATCGCGGAAGATGTCGAAGGCGAAGCGCTTGCGACCCTCGTCGTCAACAAGCTGCGCGGCGGCCTGAAGGTCGCGGCCGTTAAAGCTCCGGGCTTCGGCGACCGCCGTAAAGCCATGCTTGAGGACATCGCGATCCTCACGGGCGGCCAGGTGATCTCGGAAGACCTCGGCATCAAGCTTGAAAACGTCACGCTTGACATGCTCGGCACAGCGAAACGCGTTTCGATCACGAAAGAAGAAACGACGGTTGTCGACGGCGCCGGTGCGAAGGGCGACATCGAAGGCCGCGTCGGTCAGATCAAGGCGCAGATCGAGGAAACCACCTCGGACTACGACCGCGAGAAGCTGCAGGCGTCTGGCCAAGCTGTCCGGCGGCGTGGCGGTGATCCGCGTCGGCGGCGCCACCGAGGTCGAGGTGAAGGAGCGCAAGGACCGCGTCGACGACGCGCTCCATGCCACCCGCGCCGCGGTCCAGGAAGGCATCGTGCCGGGCGGCGGCGTCGCCCTGCTGCGGGCCACGGGCAAGCTGGCGAAGCTCGAAACGGAGAACGAGGACCAGAAGGTCGGCATCCGCATCGTGCGCAAGGCGCTCGAGTCGCCGGTCCGCCAGATCGCCGAGAATGCCGGTACCGACGGCTCCATCGTCGTCGGCAAGATCCTCGAGCAGAAGGACGCCCAGTGGGGCTACAACGCCCAGACCGACAAGTACACCAACCTGGTGAAGGACGGCGTCATCGACCCGACCAAGGTCGTGCGCGCCGCCCTGCAGGACGCCGCCTCGGTGGCCGGTCTGCTGATCACCACGGAAGCCATGGTGGCCGAAAAGCCCGAGAAGAAGCCCGCCATGCCGGCCGGCGCCCCGGGCATGGGCGACATGGACTTCTAAGGTCGCTTCAAAGATCGATCTGACAGGGGCCGGCCCAGCGCCGGCCCCTTTTTTTTGCGCCCCGCCTCAGCTAAATCCCGTTCACCGGGATCTTCAGGTAGGAGATGCCGTTGTCTTCCGGCGGGGGGAGGTGGCCGGCGCGCATGTTCACCTGTACCGCCGGCAGCATCAGAACCGGCATGGAGAGCCCGGCATCGCGGCCCTCGCGCAGGGTCACGAAATCCTCCTCGCTGATGCCGTCACGGATGTGCAGGTTCCCGGCGCGCTGGGCGGCGACCGTGGTTTCCCAGGCGAAGACGTCGCGGCCCGGTGCCTTGGAGTCGTGGCAGAGGAACAGCCGCGTCTCGGCGGGCAGTGCCAGGATGCGCTTCACCGAGTGATAGAGCTGGCGCGCGTCGCCGCCGGGGAAGTCGGTGCGCGCCGCGCCGTAGTCCGGCATG
>JAKSCL010000245.1 GCA_022360615.1 Hyphomicrobiales bacterium | reverse complement strand
GCGTGTCGCGCTGACAACGCCCGGGCAATCGGGCATTCTGCGCTTCAGCCCGTCAAAGAAAACAAGGCCGCCCCGCACCTTGAACGCACCGGTGGGTGTATGGTTCTCGTGTTTGACCCAAATATCGACGCCGGTTTCGTCTCTAAGAAGCGGCCATGCGTAGACCGGTGTCGGCCCCATATCACGGTGGACGATGCTGGTTGCGGCTTCCAGTTGGGCAAGGTCAAACAATGGTGAATTTCCCGAAATGAGGACAGATTTCAGGAAATCATATAGGTAGAAAAGAGAGAATACAAATATCATTCACATTTTGTATCTCGGTACGAAACATGAGCCAGAAGAGGTTTTGGAGCGGAAGATGCGGGCTACTCTGCCAGCACCCGGGTGACGGGGAAGGTCACGCGGATGGTCGTACCGGAATTCACGGCGCTTTCGATGGCAAAGAGCGCACGGTTCGCTTCCACCAGGGCTTTGGTGAGCGGCAGGCCCAGCCCGGTGCCCGCGCGGTCCGGTTTCGCCGTTCCGAGTTGACGGAACGGTTCAAGCGCTGTCTTCACTTCCGTCTCGCTCATCCCGATGCCGGTATCGGAAATGGTGAGCGTCACCTCGCCATTCTGATCGAGCCGTGTCGAGACGATCACCTGCCCGCCGGGGCGCGTGTATTTGACCGCGTTTGAGAGGATGTTGAGAGCGATCTGGCGGATGCTTTTTGAATCCGCAACGATCGGCGGAACATTCGCCGGCAGGCTGGTGCGAATAATGATCCGGTCGCGGTTCGCTTCCGGCTGCATGATCGACACGCATTGTTGCACGACGTCATTGAGATTGACGCTCGTAAACGACAGTTCAAGCTTGCCGGCCTCGATCTTCGAAAGGTCGAGAAGGTCGTTGATGAGCGACAGAAGATGCGCGCCGCCGCGGTGAATATCCTTGACGTATTCATGATAGCGCGGATTACCGACCGGCCCGAAGCGTTCCTCCATCATGACTTCTGAAAAACCGATGATGGCGTTTAGAGGCGTGCGCATTTCATGGCTGATCTTGGCGACAAAATCGGATTTGTGCGCGCTCGCGTCTTCAGCTTTGCGCTTCGCGTCGGTGAGAGCGGCTTCGGCGTCCTTGAATGAGGTGAGATCGCGCAGGACCGCGCAATAGCGTGCGGTATCGCTGCCGCCGATTTCGGCAAAGAACACCCTGAGCGGCCGTTCGCCGCCTTGCACGGTGTGGGCCTTCACCTCGCACCCCAAACGGTCCGTCGGCCTGTCTTCCGCTTTAAAGACATCGAAATGCTGGCTGACGGCGGTGCGGCTTGCACGTGCAAAGAGGTCGGCAAAGGTCATGCCGGCTGCTGTGTGGATCGTTTGGCCAAGGAGCGCTTCCGCACGCGGGTTGAGGCTGTCCACATGGCCGCGCCCGTCAAGGATGAGGACGCCGTCGCCCGCAGCCTCGATAATCGCCTGCTGCTCCGCCACCCGCCGCTCAAGTGCCTGATATTGCTGACCGTCGCCGACAGCGGGGATGGTATCGCGTAGCGAAAGAAGCAGGCATGTCTCGCCGCCCCATTGTATCGACTGCAGCCGCGCGCTGACGGCAAGCTCGCTTCCGTCGTGGCGTATCGCCTTGAGCGTCCTTCTGCCGAAGCCATCCGTCCGCCCCTGGTCGGCGCCAGGCAGCGCATTGCTGGGGAAAATCGCACCAACCCCGCCAACCTTTTTCAGATGCTCAAGGTCGCCGTAACCGAGCAGATCGAAGAAGGCTCGGTTCGCAAACGTGATGTCGCCGTCCTGCAGAATGGCGAGCCCGAGTGGCAGCCGCTCAAGCAGAGAGACATGATCATCGGGTGTGGCATCTTCGTGGACACGGCCGGCTGGATGCTTTTCTGGCGCGATATGAGGTTCGTATTCAGGCTGGGGCGTATCGCGCAGCATCTCCGGTGCGACCGCCGGAATGAACGGAGACTCGGCCGCGCGCGATCGCGGCCTCTCTGCTTGCTGTTCCCTTTCGTCGGAGACTGGCGCGGCCTCGCTCGCCTCTTTCCCGGCCCCGTTCGTCGAGGTCTCGACCGCCGTCTCGATTGTGCGGGCGATACGCCGGAAGGCGGCCGCCTCGCGCTCATCGAGATCGCCCGTTTCCTCACGCCAGGCTACGGAGCGCAACTGCACGACATTGGTCTGGGCCGCGCTTGCAGGTTCGGCCACCGGTGCGGTGCTCTGCTGGACGGCTTCGGTCTTTTGCGGCTGCTGCGCCTCGATATCCCCAAAAGGCAATTCCCCGGTGACTGCGAAAGTCTCGTTCCGGTCCTTGCTTGGCTCCGGGGCGCCCGCAGGTTCGGAGCATTCCGGTGCCAGGGCCGCAATCCCTGCAAAAGCGGGTTCCGGTTCTTCAGCGTCCGTGCCGGGAGAGACACCCTCAAGGACGCCGAAGCCACGATAACCAGCGAAATCGCTAGGCCCCCTGAAAACGGGAAGACCGGAAAAAACCACGTTGGCGGACCGTCCGCCGGTGACCGCGATGGTCCGGCGCAAGCCGGTCCAGGTGTCACGCGACGCGATAAGGCTTTTCACTTCCTGCGCCTCATCGGGTGTAAACAGCATCTCAAATGCCGAACCCTTCAGAATTGCCGCGCTATCGCCAAGGAGTGTGGAAAAGGATTGCGAGAGTGAGGTCAGCTTTCCGCCGTCATCGAGGGTGAAGCTGATTCGTGCGGGAAGTTCGCCTGTACTATCCGGCAAGAGCGCCGGAGTGCCGGAAGGCGATTGGGTGGCTGGAAGCGGCGGTTCCGGCAATGAAGGCGCGCTCAGGGTCTCGATTTCAGAAATCATCACAAGGCGCGCGCCGTCACCGCCATCCGCCATCAGGTGCAGATTGCCTGAGATTTTGGTTTCGCCATCATCATGAACGAAAGGCGCTGGCATCCCGTTTTTGACACCGGCTTCAAAAATAGCCTCGCGGCGGCGTCCAGCGTGCACGTCCGTTTCAAGCGCGGTCGGGCCGGCGGCAACCATCGCTTTGTCGGCGCCGTAAAGAAGGAAACGGAAACCGTCTTCTAAAAGCGCCGCGGCAAAGGCCATGAGGGCATCGCTGGCAGCGGGGGCCTTTGCGTCCTCGCGCATGCCGACAGCACCGATAAGTACGCGGCCGTTTCCCGTTTCGACTGTCTCCATCGAAACGGGAAACGGTCCCGGCGACCGCCGTGTTTGCAGGCGCATCATGTGCAAGGGGGCGTTCACGCGCGCCTTTTTCATCTCACGCGAGAAAGCTGCGTGCCCCAAAGGCTTGAATGCTGCGTCATCCGGCGCATCGAGAAGCCGTGCGGCTGCGATATTCAACCAGACAGCGTCGGCGGTTTCCGGGTCCCAAAGCCAAGCCGGCCGCCGGTCTGCGGTATGCTGCAAAGAGAAGGGCAGCAGAGCAAGCGCGATACTAACTTGCGTGGCGGCGGTCATTCCCTGCGCTCAATTCTGGCGTTTCACGCACAACACAACACGCGCCGGCCGGCCCGAGCCACGCGCAAACGAAATTAGGGACGCCGCTTTCCCCGTTTGCAATCAATACCGCTTCTTTCCAGGACAAGTCTATACGAGGGGGTAACAATTAGTCTTTGGGGTCTGTTAAGGTTAACGAACTCGCGATATGACGTTTAAAGTGTGTCAACATGTGGCGGGCTGGGATTTGTCTGAGCCCCGGTGTCATCTCGCCGGTGTTGTCTCAATTCCGCGCCGCGCAAGCGATCAAGACGATAGAGGCGGGTAAAGGTTTTTTTGTATTAAGGTCATGAAACGCCGCGTCCGGCGCTAGGCGGATGACAGCTGCCGGCAGCGGATTGGAAACCCCTAGGCGGAGAACAGTCATGGTGACAGATCCCAAACTTCAGGTCGAGATTCCCGAGCAAATGCGCGAATTTGCAGAAACAAGCGTCGAGCATGCGCGCAAGGCTTTTGAAGACTACATGACAGCGGCGCAAAGCGCGGTCGCCAAGACCGAGACGCAAGCCGAAGTCATTCAAAGCGCTGCCAAGGATGCGGGCCACTCCGCGCTCGAATTCGCCGAGGCAAATGTTGCCGCCGCTTTCGATTTCGCCTCAAAGCTCGTGAAGGCCTCGTCGCCCATGGAAATGATGGAACTGCAGCGCGCTTTCATGGAAGAGCAAATGAAAAAATTCACCGAGCAGTCGAAAGCGATGACGGACAAGGTCAGCTCCGCAGCGGGCGAGATGGCGAAGGACAAATAAGAGCCGGACAAGCCTCAAGCTGTTTACCGCCGGCGGGTTGTGTCTAGTGCTGTTCCGGCGGGCCGTCCTGTATTTGCCATCGGCCAGGCAACGGCCCGCCGCATTTGTCCATTTGTTTTTCAATGTCCACATGCTTCCAGGGATAGGCCGTTTATTGTGCGGCGCAAAAATTTGTTGCAATGCACAATAACGCGCGCTATGTATGGTGCAGTGAGTAGACGGCCTGCCGAGAGTGGCGGCAATGCGCAATAAAGCGGGTGCGCAGGACGGACGCGTGAAACGTAAAGAGGATGAAAACCATGGCGACAACGACCACGACGAAAGCCAAAGCGGCTCCGAAAGCTTCTGAAAGCAATGTGACGCCTTTCCCGGCTGAAATGCCGGAAGCTGTCCGTGAAATCGCGGAAAAAGGCATCGACCAAGCGAAAGAAACCTATGCCAAGATGAAGACGATGGCTGAAGAGACCACTGACATGCTGGAGGACACCTTCACCACG
>JAKSCL010000243.1 GCA_022360615.1 Hyphomicrobiales bacterium | reverse complement strand
TTGGCAACGCGGGCTGAAATTGCATCCGTTCGGCCGCTCGTGCGGCAAGGGCAATTGCCCTGGAATGGCGGCCAGTGGCCGTGCATGCTTATCGGCGCCGGGCAGCGGGATCGAGGTGAAGAGCCCGTGCGTGTAGGGATGGCGCATGGTGTCGAAGACATCGTAGATATCGCCCACTTCGACCGCCTCGCCGGAATACATCACCGTAATCCGGTCGCAGGTGTTCAGGATCAGTCCCAGATTGTGGGAGATGTAGATCATCGCCGTGCCGTAGTCGGAGGAGATATCCTTGATCAATTCGACGATACCCGCCTCGACCGTGACATCGAGCGCCGTCGTCGGCTCGTCCAAGAGGAGGAGTTTCGGCTTTGACAGAAGCGCCATGGCGATCACCACGCGCTGCTGCTGTCCGCCTGAAATCTGGTGCGGATAGGCGTTCATAATGTGCCCCGGATCCGGCAGGCGTACAGCGGCGAGCATGTCTTCGGCCCGCCTCATCGCCTCCCCCTTGCTGGCGCGCTCGTGATAGATCGGCACCTCGGCAAGCTGCTTGCCGATCCGCATGGCGGGGTTCAGCGACGCCATCGGCTCCTGATAGACCATGGCGATGTCGGAGCCGCGCAGTTGGCGCAACTCCTTCGCCGACATCGAACAGATATCGCGGCCCTCATAAAGGATTTCGCCGCCGGTAATCGCGCCGTTCTTGCCCAGATAGTTCATGATGGCGAGAGCGACGGTGGACTTGCCGCAACCGGATTCACCGACAATGCCATGTGCTTCGCCCGGCATGAGCGTCAGATTGAAGCCGGTAACGGCCGGGATTTCACCCGCCCGTGTGTAGTAGGAGATTGAGAGATTTCGGCACTCGAGCACCGGCTTTTGTTTACCCATAACGCTTGCCATTAGTCCCTGAGACTCATCTCGCGCAGACCGTCCGCCAGGAGGTTGAAGCCGAGGATCATCGACGATACCGAAAGCGCCGGAACAAGGAGCATGTAGGAGAACTTCCAAAGCATCGCCGTTCCGGCCGATTCCCTGATCATCAGGCCCCAATCGGGGTCGGGAGGTTGAAGCCCGAGGCCAAGGAAGGTGAGGGTGGTGATAGCGACCGTCGTGTAGCCGAGCCGCAGGCACGCATCGACGATGATCGGTCCGCGCGCATTGGGCAGAAGCTCCACCACCATGATGTAAAAGGGATGCTCGCCGCGGGTCTGGGCGGCGAGAACATAGTCGCGCTGTTTGATGTCGAGCGTCAGTCCGCGCACGATCCGCATGACGGCGGGCGCCGATGCAAACGTCACAGCGATCACGATGTTAAAACCACTCGGCCCCAGATAATTCAGGATCAGGATAAACAGAACCATCACAGGGAAGGAGAGGAACACGTTTGCGACAAAAGAGATGATCTCGTCCCACCAGCCTGCGAGATAACCCGCAAGAAGGCCGAAAAGCGTGCCAACGATATAGGCGATAAGCGTTGCCGTAACGCCCCACACCAACACCCTCTGGCACCCCCAGATCGCGCGCGAGAGCATGTCGCGGCCCTTGAAATCCGCGCCCAGCCAGAAGATGTGGCCGTCCCGCTCCGCGCCGGGAACGGCAAAGGGCATGATCGGTTTATTGGGATCGGCAAGCGGCAGATAGGGAGCGCTCACAGCCATCAAAAGCCAGAAGCAGATAAGCGTGAGGCCGATAACTGCAACCCGGGATTCCCGCCAAGAGTGGACGCCGACCGCGTAAAGGATCAGCACCGCCGGGATGGATGGAATGAGGAGCGAATCCCGAATGCCGTCCGGAACACTGTTCGGGAACATGACATAAATGGTGAGCGGTACCCAGACGAGGGACAAAAGCGTTCCCATGGCTTTCGTTGATCGCAGAATCTCAACGAGCGCCGGTCGGGGAAGAGGTGCCTCTGTAACAGCCACGGTTTTGTCGCCCTCAATTGAAGCGGATGCGCGGATTCAAGAACGTGTATCCAATGTCTGAGATGATCTGCGAGAGCACAGCGACGAACACGGCGACCAACGTGCCGGCCTGGATCACATAGATGTCCCCGAAAAGGGCGGCCTCCAGCAGCATTTTTCCAAAGCCGTCATATTGGAAAAACACTTCCACGACGACGACGCCTGACAATAGCCAGTTGAGCTGCAGGACGATGACCGTGAAAGGCGCAATCAACGCATTCCGAAGCGCATGGCGCAGGATGACGCGGTTGCGCGGGATGCCCTTAAGAATCGCGGTTCGGATATATTGCGAGGTCATCACCTCGGCCATGGAGGCCCGCGTCATGCGCGCCACATAGCCGAAATCGTAAAGCACCAAGGTCATGACCGGCAGGACGAGTTCCTGCCAGTTCCAGCCACCGATCATCGCCGATTTCGCTGGAAGCCATTGCAGTCCAAGCGCAAAGATCACGGTAAGGATAATCGCCGTCGCGATCTCCGGTATCGATGTGAAGAAAACGGAGATGAAAGAGGTCACCCTGTCTTGCGGCGACCCCTCCTTTATGCCGGCAATCACACCGAGCGTCAGCGCGATCGGAATCATCAGGGCGAATACCCAGAAGGCGAGAATACCCGTGTTGAGTAGCCGGTCGGCGAGAAGGCCCGCAACCTCGGTGTTCTTTTCAAAGGAATGGCCGAGATCCCCTTGAAACAGGTTCGCCATCCAATTGGCGTAGCGTTCGTGAAAGGGCACATCGAGCCCTTTCGACGCCAGCCATGCCCGGTAATCCTCCTCGGTAAGCGCGGAAACGGCGAAGCCACCCAGTTCTGCAACCGCGATCTGCTTCTTGAACTTGTCGCTGTCGAAGATAACGAACAGGACAAAGGACACGACGGCCATGATCAGAACCATCTGGGCAAGGCGCCGGAGGATGAGTTTGAGCATGATCCCTATCGCTCTTTCTTAGAAGCCGAGCGGGATGTGAGCGCAAAAGGGCGCCCGCGTGTCGTCATACCGCGCCACGGTCCCGGCTGGAGCGGAAACGAAGGCGCAGGAGCTAAGGGCCGTGTCAGCATGGGAAAGCAGCAGAAAACCCGAACCGGCCCTTGGCTTTCCAAGGGCCGGTGGCGTTCCTTTTCATGATCAAGCCTTAGGCGACCCAGACCCGGTTGAACTGGTGGTACTGGGTCGGATGCGCGGGATAGCCCGTGACGCGGTCTTTGACGATCGTATAGACCGGCCGGTAGACGGGCTGGATCATGACGGCTTGATCCTGGAGAAGCCGTTGGACGGTCTCCATCTTGGCGCGGCGCGGTTCGACCTCGAAGGTCGCTTCGGCATCGTCGAGTGCGGCATCGAATTCAGCGCTCGCGAAATTCGTCTCGTTCCACGGCACCCCCGTGCGGTAGCCAAGCGAAAGCGCCATCGTGCCGAGTGGCCGGTGCGTCCAGGCGGTCGCGCCGCACGCGGTTTTATCCCAGATCTCCCAGTATTTGGACGGCGGCATGACATTGATGGAGAGCTCGATCCCGGCATCCTTCATCTGGTCGCGTATGGCTTCGCATACGGTCTGGTGCCAAGGGCCGTCGGTGTTCCCCACGTCGATGGTGATCTTGAGTGGATTGCTCTCATCGTATCCGGCTTCTTTGAGGAGCGCTTTTGCCCCTTCCACATCGCGGCGAAGCGGTGGAAGCGCGAAATACTCCGGATGGATGGGCGCGACGTGGTGGTTCTCCGCCACGTCGCCGTCTTCCGGATAAACGAGCTCTTTGATAGCGGCATTGTCGACCGATTTGACGAGCGCCTGGCGCACGCGCAGATCATCGAAGGGAGGCTGGTTCACCTGGAAGCGGCAGCACAGGGTCTGCGCCGTGCGTGCGGCAATAATCGTGCCGGGCAGTGCCTTGGCGAGCTCTATCTGTTCCACGGCGAATTCGTAGATGGCGTCCACGTCGCCGCCCGCAAAAGCAGTCAGCTGGTTGTCCTCATCGAAATTGTAATAGTGGATCTCGTCCAGATAGACGTCGCCGCCCCAGTATTCGAAATCCTGTCCGTCGGCGGTTTTCGTGACCCGCTTCAGCACGCATTTGTCGCCGACTTTCAGTTCCGCAAGCGCGAACGGCCCCGTTCCAATGGCATTGTCCGAAAGCGGTGCGGTGAAGGAGGGGTGCGCGATGGCGGTTGGGTAGTTGTAAAGATCTTCGGGCACCGAGAGAACGGGCCGTGAAAGATTGAAGCGCACGGTATGGCTGTCGACGGCTTCGACCGCCCCCTCGATTGTCCGTTTGATTGGGTTTCCTTCGCCGTCCTTTTCGCCCGTCTCTTCAAGCATGGCCGCAAACGTGGAGAGCCCGATATTGGCAGAACCGAGCTGCGGATCGAGCCAGCGCTTCACATTGAAGACGACGTGGTCGGCAACGAACGCGTCGCCGTTATGCCATTTCACGCCGCGGCGCAGATTGAACGTCCAGGTTTTGAGGTCTTCAGACACCTCCCAGCTTTCAGCCAGCATGGGACGCGTCACATTGTCCGGTCCGGTCATGGCGAGGTATTCCAGGATATGGCGCGTCTGGTTCGACATCTCGGCCCAAGCATAGGTGGCCGGGTCTTCCATTTTCTGGACCTGCATTGCGACACGCAGAATCCCACCTCTTTTTGCATTCGCATCGGGAGCGGGGAATGGGGAGTTGGCGGCCTCGGCGAAGGCCGGCGTCGAACCGGCGAGCTTATAGGCGGCCGGCGCGGCTACGCCTAACAGTGCTGCGATGCGTACAAATTCGCGGCGGCTGATTTCATGCCGCTCCATCAAGTTCTTTGCCTCTTCTACTTTTGGATGCGTTAGTTCATCTGAAGAATTTCTATTCTTCATTTGAGTAAAACCCCTCTAAATTACTTGTTTTAACAGACTGCATAGATGCCAGTGTTCAGTCTGTTCGGTGTTGTTGAAAGCTACATGTTCTGTTTGATCTGGCGGAGCTTCATGCAACTAGGGTAACGGGATGCCTGGCGATACACAACCGGGTCACGTCATCTGCCGTCGTTTTTGGGCTGAAATGCCGCAAAAGGACGCATGGGCGCGTATCGCTATTCCCGCGATGGTTGTGCAGGTCCGCTGATTTCTCGGTGTTTCCACTCCGCCGGAAAATGCTCTAGTCTTGAATCTGGTCATCTCATATGGACGAAAAATCCAAATCAAAGCGAGAGGGAGAGCATAAGAAATGACTGGCATGTCCCGTATTGTCGCCGCCGCAGCCGCGGTCGCAGGCGTTGCGCTGGCCGGGCCCGCAACCGCTGAACAGCAATTCATCTCCATTGGCACCGGTG
>JAKSCL010000186.1 GCA_022360615.1 Hyphomicrobiales bacterium | reverse complement strand
TCAACGAGGCGCAGAAAACGGGTGCCAAGGACGCCTAAGACGCGGTGGCGACGTCTATCGACAACATCGAAAGGGCGCTTGCCGTCTATAACGGCAGGGAAACGGCAACGCTTGAAGCGCTTCTGGGTGAAGGTGCGGTTGATGGCATGGCAGTTCAGCATCTTGTAAACCGTATTCCATCCTATGATGCGAACGCAGAAATCGGTGCGACGTGGCTTCTGCTTGAGGCGTTGAAAAGCGGCTCCCGTTTCAATGCGCCGACACAGGCGGCATGCCTTGACGCCATGACCCAATTGAAACGCTGGGAAAGCAAGCTTCACATGGCGCGGGCCGTCGAATTTCTCGCCCTTTCAGATGCGCAGGCCGAAAGCGTTTCGGAAACCCTTCGATCCTGGGCGTCGGACAGCGCCGCGTTCCTGCGCGCTTGGTCCGTGACCGCGCTCGTTCAACTTGCGAAACGCCATCCGGCGCTGGAAACAGCGGCTGATGCTGCACTGGCCCGGGCGAAAAACGATCCCGCCGCCTCCGTCCGGGCGCGGCTGAGGCGGCTCGGATTGAAATGACTCCCTTCGCCGGGCTTCTCGACCGCCTCGTCCTGACGCCGCAACGCAATGGCAAAATCCGTCTGATGGCGGATTTCTTCCGCACACAACCCGACCCGGAACGGGGTTACGCGCTTGCCGCCATCACCCGCGATCTCGACATTGCCTCCGTCAAGCCCGCCATGATCCGGGCCCTTGTTGAAGAACGCATGGACCCGGTGCTCTTCGGCTATTCCTACGATTATGTGGGGGATCTGGCTGAGACGGTTTCGCTTGTCTGGCCGGAGCGCGCAGATGTGCCCATCGGCGAAGGCCGCAACCGTCCCCCACCATCCCTGGCGGAGATGATCGAGATGCTGCAAAATGCCTCACGCAAAGAGGGGCCAAGGCTCGTTGAGGCGTGGCTCGACGCGCTCGATGCCTCTGGACGCTATGCACTTTTAAAGCTCGTGACCGGTGGCTTGCGGATCGGCGTCTCGGCCCGGCTAGCAAAGCAGGCGCTTGCCGATTTCGGCGGAAAGAATGTGAACGCCATTGAAGAGATCTGGCATGGGCTCGAACCGCCCTATCTTGAGCTCTTCCAATGGCTTGAAGGACGGAGCGAAAAGCCCGCGTCAAAACTCGACGCACCGTTCCGTCCCGTCATGCTCGCCCATCCCCTCATGGAGAAAAGCGAGCGCGACGACCCGGACGCCATCGACACCGCCACCATCACGCCCGACACCTTTGCCGCCGAGTGGAAGTGGGACGGCATCCGCATCCAGGCGGCTGCGGGCGGCAGTGAACGCCGGCTTTACTCACGCACGGGCGATGATATCTCCCACGCTTTTCCCGACGTGCTCGGCGGAATCGATTTCGATGGGGCGGTTGACGGGGAACTTCTGGTCATGCGGCCGGGCAGTGACCGGGATGTTGCGCCGTTCGGCGATCTCCAGCAGCGTCTCAACCGGAAGACCGTTTCGAAGCGGCTGCTCGACACGCACCCGGCCTTCATCCGTGCTTATGACATCCTGCAGGATGGTGAAACGGATGTGCGGGCCGCACCCTTCGAGGAGCGCCGCAAACGGCTTGAAGACTTTGTGCGGCGTGCGGGTTCCAGCCGGCTCGATCTGTCGCCGCTCGTTCCGTTCGAGGACTTCGACGACCTTGCCCTGAAACGCGCAGCGCCCCCAGACGACGCCATCGAGGGCCTGATGCTGAAGCGCTGGGATTCCGTCTATCAGACGGGCCGGCCCAAGGGCCCGTGGTTCAAATGGAAGCGCGATCCCTTCCTTGTGGACGCCGTCCTCATGTACGCACAGAGAGGTCACGGCAAACGCTCATCGTTTTATTCCGATTTCACCTTCGGGGTATGGTCCGAAGAGGACCAAGGCGCGCTTGTCCCGGTCGGCAAGGCCTATTTCGGCTTTACCGATGAAGAACTGAAACAAATCGACAAATTCGTGCGCGATAACACGGTGGAGCGTTTCGGGCCGGTCCGCTCAGTGCGCGCCGAGACCGGACATGGCCTCGTCCTCGAAGTGGCGTTTGAAGGGCTTAACCGTTCGGCGCGTCATAAATCCGGCATCGCCATGCGCTTTCCGCGCGTGAACCGCATCCGCTGGGACAAGCCGCCGGGCGAAGCCGACCGGTTGGAGACCCTCAAGGCGCTTCTGCCTGCCTGATACTCCTGGTTTTCGGGGTGCAACTCTAAGCGAATTGGACTACATCAGCGCCATGGGAACACTTGCGCGCTTTTTCGGCGGACCGCCGCTTTTCGTTCTGTTCCGGCTGGCCATCATTTCGGTTTTCGTCGGAATTCTCCTGTCCGCGCTCGGACTCAATCCGCTCGACATTCTGGGATCCATCGAGGATCTGCTGGTTCGCATTTACTATATGGGCTTCGATGCTATCGAATGGGGCTGGCGCTATTTCCTCCTTGGCGCCGTCATCGTCTTTCCGCTTTGGCTGATCGGCCGGATTTTCAACGTTTTCAGCAGCGGCCGCCGCGGGCCTCCCGCGAATTGACACGTGCTGAGGCCTCGTGGCCACTGAATCGACATGATGTGTCCCTCAATGCCGGTTCATACGCATTTCCGGTGCCGGATCGGCGAGAGCGCCCAACTCATATCGCTCACATAGGTCAGGAGACCGCGCTCGAGGCGACAATGCGCCGTAAAAAACCTGGAGTGAATATCCGATTCAAACCGAGGAAGCTTTGTTCCAACGGGACAAAAGCAGGCGCTTTCAACCTTATTCAAACAACAACGGGGCAGCTGCGGCGCAGCGCCCAGACCGGTTCAAACGAACTCGGAGGCGACACGGTGAATGATCGAATGGCGCATGGCGAGCGTGTCGATGTCCGTCGAATAGCCGCCACCGATCACACACGCGACGGAAACGCCGCGGCGGCGAGCTTCGCCGATCACCATGCGGTCGCGTTCAGCAAGGCCCTCATCGCTCAAGGATAGCCGTCCCAGACGGTCCTCCGCATGCGGATCGACACCGGCATTATAGAAAACAAGAACCGGTTGAAGACTTTCGAAAAGTCCCGGCACATGGATGCTGAGAATGTCTCTATAGGCCACATCATCGAGACCATCGGCAACGCCGATATCGCAGTCACCGGCAACTTTGCGGACCGGGTAGTTTTTTTCGGCGTGGATCGAGAAAGTGAAGACGCTCGCGTCGTCCTTGAAGATATCAGCCGTGCCATCACCCTGATGCACATCGCAGTCGATAACGAGGATCGTGCCCGTCAGTCCCTCCTCGCGCATCACACAGGCCGCGACCGCCACATCGTTGAAGACGCAAAATCCCGCTCCTTGCGCGCGCCTTGCGTGATGGCTTCCGCCCGCGGTGTTGCAGGCGATGCCCGCTTCCAGCGCCAAGCGGGCTGTCAGCACAGTACCGGATGTGGCACACCGCGCACGGCGCGCCACCGTTTCCTCAATTGGAAAACCGATCTCGCGCGCAACCCGGCGCTCGACGGTTTGGGTGAGCACCGCGTCCACATAGGCCGGATCATGGGCAAGCGTTAGCCAGTTGCGCGGCGCCTCAATGGGCGCGATGAAACCGCCTGCAGCGACAATATCGTCACGCCGCAATATCTGAGCCAGCTTTCCGAATTTCTGCATCGGGAAGCGGTGCCCATCGGGCAGGTCGGCCACATAGGCGGGATGGTGAACAATCGGCAGCGGCATGGACCTACACGAACACGGGGATGCAGCGAACTCTGCTGCTCCCTATTTCGGCCTCGGGTCCAATTTGTCCAGCGTCAGACGTTCGAGCACCAAAAAGCCGCGCTTTGAAAAAAGCGCGGCTTTTTGGTTTGCAAACCACCCCTGGTGATCGGGCCGCTTTTAGCCTCCAATCGGCGCTTTCGACGTATCGAAGCCTTGCGGGATCTCGCGGTCGGAGGCCGGAACCGTCTCCTCGAGGCGGGTCCAGTTGTCATCGGCGCGGGAGATGTTGCCCGCGATGTCTTCTTCCCAGAAGCCAACGACGTTCGATGTAATGTTCAGGTAGAGCTTGCCGTCCACAATCCGCCAAAGATGCGGATTGCCGGGCACCTTGCCGCCTTCGTTCACGGCAGCGCCATAGGCGCAATGGCCGTCATACTGGGGGGCGTATTTCTCCGGGTCCGCGATGAAAAGGTCGCGGTTTTCTTCCGTGGCGAAGGCCCAGGTCGCTCCGTTCCATTCCGTGGTGATGGATGCCTTGCCGGGTGTTGCCAGGGGCTGGCCCCCGCCGACTGCGGACTGCTCCTTGCTGAAATAGGCCACCACATCATAACCGCTCGCGGCAAAGCCCGTCGAATCGACATATTGATCGCCGGCGAGCGCGTTGCCGGAAAAAGCCAAAGCGGCGAAAAGGGCGCCTGAGAACATGAGTGAACGCATCATGCCGTCTCCTCGGTTTGTATCATCTGAAAGGATGTTTCGATGGCCCATATTGGCGCTCAATTGCGAACACCTTAAGACCTGATACAGAGATATCCAGCCGGAACTGCAAAGCGAATCACACTCGTTCACGGATGCGTGGCGCTCGCCGTCCTTATCTTCCGGCGGATGGCAGACTTTTCATGAAATATTGGCTTGCCGGCCGGAACTGGGCTAGGTCTTGCCTCCTTTTTGGCCGCCTCCGGCAGGATGTTCCCATGTCGCGTGTCGAACGGCTCGACGGTGCGGACACAGTGACTCACCGGCGCGTGCTCGCAATCGCCGTGCCGATGACGCTTGCCTATCTGTCAACGCCAATCCTTGGCATTGTGGACACAACCGTCATCGGGCGGCTTGGAAGCGCAAGTCTTTTGGGCGGCATCGCGGTCGGCGCGATTATCTTCAATGTGCTCTTCACCAGTTTCAATTTCCTGCGCAGCGGCACGACCGGCCTGACGGCGCAAGCACTCGGCGCCAATGACAGGCTCGAAATCAGAGCTTGTCTTTACCGGGCGTTGTTGATCGCGGTGGTTTCAGGCGTTGCGCTGATTGTGCTTGCCGGGCCCTTTCTCGCCACCGGACTGGCCTTCATGAACGCGAGCCCCGCCGTCAATGCGGCGACCTCCGAATACTTCATGATCCGCATCCTTTCGAGCCCGTTCGCGCTTGCCAACTACGCGATCCTCGGCTGGTTCATCGGGCTTGGCCGGGCCGGAACGGGGCTTGCGCTACAAGTTCTCCTCAACGGCCTCAACATCGCCCTCAATATCTGGTTCGTCATGGGGCTTGGCTGGGGAATTGCCGGTGTCGCCTGGGGGACGGCATTGGGCGAAGCGATCACAGCGATGGTCGGGCTTTGGCTCGCCTACCGCCAGATGGGGCCTGGGCAGCGGCCGGCGATTTCCGCGATCCTCGACAAAGTGCGGTTCTTGAAACTCCTGGCGCTCAACGGCGACATCATGATCCGTTCCTTTTCGCTTGTCTTCGCCTTTGCTTATTTCGCAAGCCGGGGTGCTGAACAGGGCGACGTCATCCTGGGTGCCAATGCGGTTCTGATGAACTTTTTCCTGGCTGCCAGTTTTTTCCTCGACGGTTTCGCCACCGCCGCGGAACAGCTTGCGGGCAAAACGATTGGTGCGAGGCGGCCCCAAGCCTTCCGGACGGCCGTGTCGCTCACGCTCCTATGGGGCTTCTGTCTTGCCGGGTTTGCGAGCGCCGTCTTCTGGTTCACCGGGCCTTTGGCGATCAATCTCATGACCACGAATGAAGAGGTCCGGGCAACGGCGCATGTCTTTTTGATATGGGCGGCGCTCACGCCGCTCTCCGGCGTACTCGCTTTTCAGTTCGACGGGGTTTTCATCGGTGCGACCTGGTCTAACGATATGCGCAACATGATGCTGATTGCGCTCGCGGCCTTTCTCGCTTCTGTCCATCTCTTGATGCCAGCCCTTGGCAATCACGGCCTTTGGGCGGCGCTGCACGTGTTCCTCCTCACGCGCGGCATTACGCTGATGCTGCGTTATCCGGTGCGGCTCAGAGCGTTTTCAGAAAAAGTTGGCGCCGGTCTTACGACTGGAAAACGCGACGAAAACATCTAGCGCAGGTTCCCGCCCAAAGCTTAAGCGGGTTCGGCCGTGCGCGCAGCCCATGTTCCGGCATCCTGGCCGACGGCATCCGCGATTGTCCCAAAGCCTTCGCTGCTGAGCGACGAGCGAAGGGTCTCGAGGATATCCTCCACGAGCCCGAAACCGCCATAGATGAGGCCGGTGTATAGCTGAATGAGGGATGCGCCGGCGCGGATTTTCGTCCATGCATCCGCACCGCTTGAGATGCCTCCAACCCCAATGAGAGGAACACGTCCGCCCGTCAGCTGATATGTGCGTGCGAGCATGATGGTTGAACGCTCGAATAAAGGAGCGCCCGACAGACCGCCTTCCTCTTCGGCCATCTTCCGGCCTCTAAGACCTTGGCGGGATAGAGTGGTGTTCGACACGATCATGCCATCGATGCCGCACCTTTCGACGCCCGCGCACACGGCCTGAAGACCTTCGCCGTCGAGATCGGGCGCGATCTTCAAAAGCAATGGAATAGGGTGGCCCCTGTGCTGTGCGGCCTTGTCCCGCGCAGTAACCGCTTCAGACAAGAGCCGTTCCAGATCCTCCCCGCCTTGCAGGGCGCGCAACCCTGGCGTATTCGGCGAAGAGATATTGATTGTCAGATAGGATGCGACATCGGCGAACCGGATGATACCTAGGACATAATCGGCAATCCGGTCCTCAGAATCCTTATTCGCGCCAATGTTTACGCCAATAATCCTCTTAGCTGCAGTGTTCCGTGTGTATCGACGCAAGCGGCGATGGACGGGTTCATGGCCTTCATTGTTGAAACCGAGCCGATTGATCACGGCACGATCCTGCATAAGCCGGAAGACGCGCGGGCGTGGATTGCCCATCTGGGGGCGTGGCGTGACCGTGCCGACTTCGGCAAAACCGAATCCCGCGTCAATAAGTGCGTCTGGAACCTCGGCATTTTTGTCGAAACCAGCCGCCATGCCGAGAGGATTGGGAAAAGTCAGGCCGAAACACCTCGTGCGCAGAGGGGAGCCGGGGGCTGTCACGGCACGCGGATAAAGTCCCGTGCGCAGGCTACGGATCGCAAGATCATGGGCCCGTTCCGGTTCAAGGGTGAGAAGGATCGGCTGGGCAAGGGCGGTCAGCGCGCGCATCTGGTATTGTCCGGTTCTCTTTTGCCTTTGGACCATGACGGCCTAGCGTGTTTCCGCCGCCATGCGATCCATCGGAATGATCGGTATCCCCTCAGGATCGTTTTGCAAAGGCAATGTCCAGAGGACCGTTTCGGGATCCAGATCGCTGTAGAGGTGTGGAAAAAGCGCTCCGCCACGGGACGGTTCCCATTTGAGCGCCCCCCCTAAACGGTCCGCATCCACCGCAACCAAAATCAAATCGGCCTGTCCGGCGAAATGCTTCTCTGCGGTGCGTTGAAGCTGTTCCGCAGTCGAAAAATGGATAAAACCGTCCCTAAGGTCATCTGCAGATCCATGATAGATACCGTTCTTGCAGGCACTTAACCATTCGAAGTTGTTGCAAATTTTATAGATTGTTTGCATACCAATGAAGTGGCGTCTTAAGTCCGTGTATAAACGGGCTCACGCAATTTTGAGTTATTTTTCCCGTACGCAGATGACGACCTGAGGCTCATGAAAGCTGTATAGAATGACAATGGGTGAAAACAGTCACAAAATACTGACGCATCAACAGGTGTGGACGGCGATAGACGCGCTTGCTAAACGCTATGGTCTTTCCCCGTCCGGCTTGGCGCGCCGTTCCGGCCTTGATCCGACGGCTTTCAACCGCTCGAAGCGGGTGAGCGCGGATGGGCGCGAGCGATGGCCTTCAACGGAATCGGTAGCCAAGATTCTCGATGCGACGGGGGCGGGCATCGAAGAGTTCATGACCCTTCTCCGAGAGGCAAGCGATGTCTATGAGCCAGTGCGCGCCGTGCCGCTGATCGGCTTTTCCGAAGCCGGAGAGGGTGGTTTTTTCGACGATGGCGGTTTTCCGTCCGGCAATGGCTGGGAATCCATCGCATTTCCTGAAATTGGCGATGAGCATGCTTATGCGCTCGAGGTAACAGGCAATTCGATGCTTCCGCTCTACCGGGAAGGTGATGTCATCATCGTGTCCCCGGCTGCATCGGTCCGGCGGGGTGACCGGGTGGTCGTTAAGACACGCGACGAAGAGGTGATGGCGAAGATCCTGAAGCGCCGCACCGCAACGCATGTGGAACTGAATTCTTTCAATCCCGACGAACCACCGCAAACGATTGCCGTACCGGATATCGAGTGGATGGCCCGGATCATGTGGGCGAGCCAGTAGGCAGGCCCCCGGCATCAACCGGGACGATCCCCGCCGGGTGGTTCAAATTGTCATTTTCCCGTATTATTCTGCTTCTGCGTTATGGCTTGCGGACGGTTCGGCATGCGCGGATTCCTCGGCAAAGTCACCATCGGGCTTCTGGCGCTTGGCATTTTCGCCGGCGCCGGCCTGTACTTCATTGATTTCATCGCGCGTCAAGGCATTCCGGTCGGCAGCCATGAGCCTCCGGCAGATGACCATGCGCCGGAAACAGCAGATCGAAACGGCACCGCCACGACAACAGGCGCGCTTGAGGCCCTGCCGCCCCCGCCTGCGGAAGCACGCAGTGTGACACCCCCAAGCGTTTTGCCCGGACCCGAGATCACCGGTCCGCTTACCCGCATCGCGCCGCCAACCCCGCCAAAACGGCCAGAACCGCCGCCCAAGCGTACCCTTTACAATATCCAGGTTAGCGAGGCCGGGCGGCTGGTTGCCGGAGAGCGCGAAATCCTGATAGCCGGCATTGTGCCAACGCCGCGTGATCATACCTGCGAAAATGCGCAAAGCGGTGCGTGGCCCTGCGGCGCCTTTGCAGCGACAGCGCTCAACCGGCTGATCCGGCGCCGCGCGGTCTCCTGCGTCTATCGAGATGAAGAGGCCAAGCCACTCGTCGGCGAGTGCGCGATCGGGAAACGCGATATCGGCATGTGGCTTGCGGCCCAGGGCTGGGCGGATGTCAAGGAGGATGCGCGCGAAGAACTCAAGACCGCACGCAGCGAGGCTGAGCAAGAACGCCGCGGTATGTGGCGCTAGGCCGTCTCCTCGGCGCTCGCCGTAAGCTCCCCGCTCAGACCTTTCTTGATGAGGGCGCGGGTCTCCTCGATTCCGTAAAGGGCAATGAAAGAACCGAATCGCGGGCCCTGGTCCTGGCCGAGCAGCACTTGATAGATGCCCTTGAACCAGTCACGCAGATTCTCGAATGAATGCGCCTTGCCGACCGCATAAACGACATTCTGGATGGTCTCGCCGTCCTGGCTGCCGTCGAGCTTGCCAAGTTCGGCGTCAAGCTCTTCTAGCGCAGCCCGTTCAATGTCGTTTGGCGGCCGGAATGTCTTTGCCGGTCTGATGAAATCGTGGAAGTAACGGATTGCGTAACCGACGAGCCGGTCGAGTTCGGGATCGCTTTGAGGCGTCACGCCCGGCGCATAACGCTCTATGAAGCCCCACAGGACCGAGGCGTCCTCGGAGTTCGAAGCACTCACAAGATTAAGCAGCATGGCAAAGGACACCGGGATCGTTTCTTCAGGCGGATTGCCGGTGTGTATGTGCCAGACGGGGTTCTCTATACGCTGTTCAACTGGCTGACCCGGATAGGCGGCCAGATGGCTGTAATACTCATCGACCGTCTTCGGAATGATGTCGAAATAGAGCCGCTTCGCCGTCTTCGGCTTTTGATACATGAACAGCGACAAGCTCTCGGGCGAGGCATAGGTGAGCCATTCCTCGATGGTCAGGCCATTGCCCTTCGACTTTGAAATCTTCTCGCCGTTCTGATCGAGGAAGAGTTCATAGTTGAAGCCTTCGGGCGGAATGCCGCCGAGGACACGGCATATTTTCGAGGAGACCTTGACGGACTCAATCAAGTCCTTGCCCGACATCTCATAGTCGACGCCGAGCGCTGCCCAGCGCAGCGCCCAATCCGGCTTCCACTGGATCTTCACATGGCCGCCGGTGACAGAAAGCTCGGTTTTATCGCCGTCCTCGTCCTCAAAGACGATCATGCCTTTCGCCACATTGCGTTCCAAGGTCGGCACCTGGAGGACGCGGCCCGTTCTGGGAGAGATGGGCAGGAAAGGCGAGTAGGTCGCGCGGCGGTCAGGTCCGAGGGTCGGCAGCATCACCGCCATCACCTCGTCGAAGCGCTCGAGCATCGTCAGGAGCGTCTCATCGAAGGCGCCCGAAGCGTAGGTTTCGGTCGACGAGAAGAAGTCGTAGTCGAAGCCGAACTGATCGAGGAACTGGCAAAGCCGGGCGTTGTTGTGGTGCGCGAAGCTCTCATATTCGCCGAAGGGATCGGGTACTTTGGTCAGCGGCTTGTCAAGATGTGCGGCCAGCATCTCCCGGTTTGGGACATTGCCCGGCACTTTGCGGAAGCCGTCCATGTCGTCGGAAAAGGCAATCAGGCGCGTCGGCACGCGGCCCTCGGTCAGCACCTCAAAGGCATGGCGTACCATCGTTGTGCGCGCCACCTCGCCGAAGGTTCCGATATGCGGAAGGCCGGAAGGACCGTAGCCGGTCTCGAAGATGACCGGGCTCTCTTTCGGCGCCTTCTTCAGACGCGCAACGACCTTGCGGGCCTCGTCGAAGGCCCAGCTTTTCGACTTCTCGCCAAGCTCGTGCCAGAGTGCTGGCGGCGTTTCGCGGTCAATCACGTCTGTCATTGGTGTTCTCACTTTTGCCCATCTCTATAGGGCCCGGACGGCGGCAAGGAAACGGTCCACCTCGTCCTCGCTATTATAATAGTGAACGGAGGCGCGCACGAGCGGCGGCAGGTCCCGTGCCAAGGTGTCGAGAAGCGTGCTCGAAGGCGGCGACACGGAAACATTTACCCGTTCAGCACGCAAACGGGTCTTGATGTCATCACTGGAAAGGCCATCCTTGACGAAGGTCACGATCCCTCCCTTCACCGATCCGATGTCCTTCACGCTAACGCCCGGAATGTCCGAAAGTCCGGCACGCAGCGCATCGGCGAGGACCCTCAGCCGCGACCATGATGTCTCAAGACCAACCGCGCGCGCATAATCGACCGCGGCACCGAGACCGATCTTGGCGGCGTAATTGTTCTCCCAGTTCTCGAACCGCCGGGCGTCCTTGCGCAATTCGTAGCGCCCGGGCTCCACCCATTCAGCCGCAAACATATCGATCATCGGCGGCTCCAGCTTCTCAACCAACCCCTTGCGGATATAGAGGAACCCGGCGCCGCGCGGACCCCGCAGATACTTGCGGGCGGTCGCCGACAGAATATCGCAGCCGATTGCCTGCACATCGACCGGCATCTGCCCGACCGACTGGCAGGCATCGAGGAGAAAGGTGATCCCGTGCCGCTTCGCCACCGCGCCGATCTCGGCGGCAGGGTTCACCAACCCGCCATTCGTCGGCACATGGGTCATCGAAATCAGTCTCACCCGGTCATCGACCATCCGCTCCAGCGCTTCGACCGAGACCTCGCCCGCCGGTTCGCTTGGAATTGTTTCGACGACCGCACCGGTGCGCTTCGCCACCTGAAGGTAGGCGATATAATTCGCGGCATATTCCACTTCAGCGGTCAAGATACGGTCGCCCGGCCTAAAAGCCAGCGCGTAGAACGCCATGTCCCAGGCGACTGTCGCATTCTCGACAACAGCGATTTCATCGCGGCCGGCATTGATCAGCGCTGCAATGCTGTCATAGACGGCGTCGATCTTTTCCGACATCAGATTGGCGGCCTCATATCCGCCTTCGCGCGCTTCAAGGGCGAGATGGCCGGTTTGCGCCTCGATCACCGCTGTCGGCATCAGCGCGGCACCTGCATTGTTGAAATGCAGCACGTGGTCGGTGCCCGGCGTATCGCGCCGGATCCTTTCAAGATCGATGGCCATACCGTCTGCTCCCTCTTTAGAAACGGCAAGCGCCGGGTTTAGAGGTTTTTGGCGCTCCTGACGAGGCCGATTGGGCCGTGTTGTGTGCAGCGCATCACGCAGGCTTGTGATCGCTGCGTGAAAGCCATAGGTTCTGGCCCGCGATCGGGCCCACCTGATCTGCCGCCAAGAGGATGCGTATGGAACAGACAATCAATACTCACACCGCACTGATTTATGTGATGGTGACCATGTCGGCTGTCGACCGCAGCATGACCGACACGGAATTGCAGAAGATAGGCCAGCTCGTGCAAACCCTTCCGGTGTTCGACGGCTTCAACCCGGATTGGCTGGTTCCGACCGCGGAGGACTGCGGCGCGATCCTTGCCGAGCCGGATGGGCTCGAGACCGTTCTTGCACTCGTCGAGCGGAGCCTGCCCGACCGGCTTTTCGAAACCGCTTACGCGCTTGCCGTTGAGGTTGCGGCTGCCGACCTTGTGGTCGAGCAAGAAGAAATCCGTCTGCTTCAGCTTATCCGGGACAGTATGGGGCTCGACAAACTCGTGGTCGCCGCGATCGAACGCGGTGCAAGAGCGCGTTTTCAGGTCGCGTAAGGGGCACAGTTTCTCTACCTAAAGAGCCATGGCCGAACCCAGCGGACGCGAGGCACTCCAAAACGTTTTGGCACCGGCTCCGCCGGAGACCGAACCGCAGGCGCGCGTTCATCATGCAAGCGACGATGCTCGGGAAATGGACGGAGAGACGGGATGCGCGAAGCGGGTTCTCTTTGTCTGCAATGAGTTCCCCTATTTCCTCCGGCACCGGTTTCACATTGTCGAGCGGCTGCTCTTTGAAGGCCATGAGGCGCTGATTGCGACGCCGCCGCATCCGCTCACGGCCTCACTCACCGATCCGCGCATCACCTTCATCCCCATTCCGGTTGAGCGTCACCGGCTTTCTCTGAAAACCGATTTCGGCCTCATGTCGGGCGTCATCCGAATGATGCGCAAGCTCAAGCCGGACGCCATTCATCTGCTGACCATCAAACCGGTTCTCTTTGGCGGGCTGGGGGCCACATGGCTCGGACGAGCCGCGGCCAAGTACCGCATTCCCGTCGTCGTGACTTTCGCGGGGCTCGGCCGTGTATTCGACGAGGAAGGGGGGCGGCGTGGCTTCCGGCGTTACCTGCGCATGGTACGGCGCCAATGCGTGGTTTGGGGCCTGCGTCACGTGCTTTCAAGCGAAAACGTCTCACTCACCTTCGAGAACCCGGCTGACCGCCGCTATTTCGTGCGCTACCGCTTCGCACCCGCGGGACGTTGCATCGTCTTGAGCGGAGCCGGCATCGATCTCAATCAATTCCGTTTCACGCGGCACCAGAACGTCAAGACCACGGTCACATTTGCAAGCCGCCTGATCAAACCGAAGGGTGTCGACCTTTTCGTCGATGCCGCGCGTATCATCAATGGGCGGCGCAACGATATCCGTTTCCTCCTTGCCGGGTGGACGGAACCCGGGCGGCCGGACGGCCTGAGCGAAGACGAGCTCAACCAGATCCGTAAAGAACCCGGCATCGAGGTTCTTGGCGAAGTCTCAAACATGCCGCCGCTTCTGGCGGATACCGACATTGTTGTCCTGCCGTCCCGCTATCGCGAGGGCATACCCAGGGTTTTGATCGAAGGCGCGGCGTCCGGCTGCGCGCTGATCGCATCAAACCGGTCGGGGTGCCGTGCGATCGTCAGGGATAAGGAGACGGGCATCATCTTGAAGCGCCTGCATGCCGAGGATCTGGCGGTTGCCATTGAGCGGCTTGCCGATGCGCCCGACCGTCGCATGCGCATGGGTGCTGCTGGACGCCGGCATGTGGAGGACAACGGCTTCAGCCTGACATCCGTACAAGACATTTTCCTCGCCGCCTATTTCCCCGATGAGGGACAAGCAACTGCAACAGCGGAATAGATCGCCATGTCAATAAATCCCGACCGGGAAGTGGCGTAGATAGATTTCCTCGAATACCCCATTCTGCTGCACCTGATCGAGCCCGTAGTTCAAAAGCTGCACCAGTGTTTCATCCTTACGCGGCACAGCAATTGCGAGGCCATGGCCGAAATAAGCGCTTTCAAGATAAGGGCCGCCAGCCAAGGTGCAGCAGTTTTCATGCGTGGTGCCCGCCGTCAGCCAGCGTGAGAGCCGCAAGCCGTCAGCGAAGACCAGATCGACCTCGTCCGCCTTCAATGCCTTGAGCGCATCACCAAGGGATTCCTTCGGTGTTACGGTTACCGTCTCGAAGTGGTCACCTACAAAAGCCTCGTGGGCCGAATCCTTGACAACAGCAACGTTAAGACGCGCCAACGTGCGTGGGTGAAAGTCGATGGGCACTTCGTCTTTGCGGGCCATGAACCTTGCGGGCAGCGTCAGATAGCGATCCGTAAAGGCGTATAATCGCTGGGTTTCAGGCGACATGACGATCCCTGCCATGATGGCGATGTTCTCGCCGACCTGAGCGGCCTCACCGAGCGAATCCCATGGCCTGATCTGAATAAAGCAAACGGTGTCGATCGCCACGCAGACCGCGCGCGCGAGATCGACGTTAAAGCCAACAAGTTGCCCATCCGGCGAAACATAGCTGAACGGCGGAAAGTCGTCCGTCATCAAGAAGCGAAGAGCGCTCGGCGTGTCGTCAGAGGGTCTTTCCACCCGTCGGTGCGGATCGCGAAATGAGGGAAAGACGAATGTTTCCGTTTGATCCGAGACCGGCGCAACCGCGCCGGCGGGCAGCAACAAACACAGGATAAAGCCTATGAGCAGGGCTGCTAATGGACCTTTTTTTCTCCCGGCATTCAGCATTTGCCTACTCTATTCTTCAAAAATGGCGATAGTGGCGGACGCGCTGATAAAAATCAGAGCATATCTCATCGATGTTCCCGACTACCGCTAGCGTTCCGCCAGCGCACCTGGCAATCCTTTCATCCGACGGTGTGCCCATGACAGACCGCTGTTTGAGGATCTGCCGCCGGCGCGCAGCAAACCCGTGGGCCGCACCATTTCGCGGATGTCGGCTTGGGGACGATGGATAAGCATCATATATCAGAAGCGGTTCGGCTAATCACATGCCCGCCGCATCTACCGGAGAAGAAGACCACGCAATGGCTCAGACCTTTCGGATCCGATAAATTATGGGCGCGAATAGCACCGCTGTGAAATAGAGTTATATGGAGCGGGTGAAGGGAATCGAACCCTCGTCTTAAGCTTGGGAAGCTCCTGCTCTGCCATTGAGCTACACCCGCATTTCGAACAAAATTCCGCTATTGCCAAAACCTGTCAAGACGTTCCAAACACGGTCGGCCTTCTACCATGACGGGTAGGGGTTACGGAGTGATTTACGATGAATGAGGGGCCATTGCCCTCCAACCCATGCCCGGAGATGACCGGCTTGCGCGAAAAGCTGCGCCGGCTTGTCGAGGACCCGCGTTTCGAGAAAGCGGTGATTGCGCTCATCATCGTCAACGCAATCACGCTCGGCCTTGAAACGAGCGATACCGCAATGGCTGCCGCTGGCACCCTCCTTTTGGCACTGGACCGGGCTATTCTCACCGTCTTCGTGGTTGAGATCATCCTGCGTCTTTATGTCCGGCGGCTGGCCTTCTGGCGCGATCCGTGGCGCGTCTTCGACTTCATTGTCGTCGCTATCGCGCTCATCCCAGCAAGCGGCAATCTCTCCGTCCTACGTGCTTTCCGCATCCTGCGCGTGCTGCGCCTGGTCTCGACCGTTCCGTCCATGCGCCGTGTCGTGCAAGGACTTCTTCATGCCGTGCCCGGCATGGGCTCCATTGTCCTCTTGCTGAGCTTGATCTTCTATGTGTTCTCGGTGATGGCGACGAAGCTTTACGGAGAGACCTTCCCGGAATGGTTCGGCACGATCGGCGCTTCGGCCTATACGCTTTTCCAGATCATGACGCTTGAAAGCTGGTCGATGGGGATTGTCCGGCCGGTCATGGAGGCCTACCCGATGGCCTGGGCGTTCTTTCTGCCCTTTATCCTTGCGACCGCTTTCACCGTGCTCAACCTCTTTATCGGGATCATCGTTGATGCCATGCAGTCCACCCACAATGAAGAGGCGCAGGAAGAACGGGCCCAAGTCTTCAACGAAACCGCTCTTGTCCTGGAAGAGGTGCGGGCGCTCAGGAAAGAGGTTGCCGCGCTCAAGGAGGAGATGGACAAGCGCGATACTGCTGGAATGGTAAAACAACCGGGCGAATAAGGCAGATGTGATCGGTTTTGTATCGAAAATCGTGCGAAACGACGAGCGCTCATGTTAGGTCTCGCCTATCTCGTCCTTAGTTCCGTGACGTAATACCGGACAGACATGCTAAAATCATCGCCTGCACGCCCTCCCCTTGCGCTTGAAAAATTCGTCGACCCCGATTGGACGGCGGATGGCGCAAAACGCGCGCGCGTAGGCCTTAAACGGCTGGAAACGCTTTGGATCAACACCGGCACGCTGTGTAATATCGCTTGCACGAACTGTTACATTGAATCGAGCCCGGAGAATGACCGGCTCGTCTATTTCTCCTTGGACGAGGCCACTGCGCTTTACGAGGAGATCGAAAAGCTCGGCCTTCACACGCGCGAAATCGCCTTCACCGGTGGCGAACCCTTCATGAACAAGGATATGATCGCCATGGCTGGGGAAGCACTCGAGCGAGGTTTCGAGGTTCTGATCCTCACCAATGCCATGCAGCCCATGCAGCGACCGCGCGTGAAAGACGGGCTTCTTGCACTTAATGAACGCTTTGGCCATCGCTTGCAGATTCGCATAAGCATCGATCACTATACCGCTGAACTGCATGAGCGCGAGCGCGGACCGGGTACGTTTGCCAAAACGATTGCGGGTATGGATTGGTTGAGCGAGAACGGCTTCGCCATGGCGGCCGCCGGGCGCACCTGTTGGGGTGAAGAGGAGGCCGAGGCGCGGCAAGGCTACGGCCGGCTTTTCACAGAACGCGGTTACGCAATCGACGCATCCGACCCCATTGCACTCGTCCTTTTTCCTGAAATGGACGAAGGCGCCGACGTTCCTGAAATCACCACCCAATGCTGGAGTATTTTGGGCAAATCGCCGTCCTCTATCATGTGCGCAACGAGCCGCATGGTGGTGAAGCGGAAGGGTGCGCAAGGGCCGGTTGTCCTGCCCTGCACGCTTATCCCTTATGATGAAGCATTCGAAATGGGTCAGACGCTTGAGGCATCGCTGAGGGCGGATGGCGGGAATTTCAAAAACGGTGCGGTCAAGCTGAACCATCCGCATTGCGCGCGTTTCTGCGTGCTCGGTGGCGGGGCGTGCTCGGCAGCGGAGGGATAGAGCAAAAGAAAAACCAGGCGCTTTCAATGCCGGGCTTTTCTGTCATGTCAGCCGGGCTTTCTTCCCCGGTCCTGTCAAAACCCGAACATTGCAAGCAAGGCGACAAGGAGACCGAACGCCACATGCCACGCCTGATGCCATATGAGGCCGAAACCGCTGGATTTGATGACATTAGCCATAGCTTCCTCGATTTGCGCATCCATGAAAATCACGCGCCTCGAAGGGCTCTCATAATTATGAAAAGAAGAGGAACACCCGCACCGAGGCGCTCACACATTCCCACGGGATTTGGCCGGATATCCAAGACTTTCAAGTCTCAACCTGACGCCGCGTTATCCTGCAGGCACCCTCACACCAGATCGTCGCAGCGGGCGAAATACTTCACCAAGTAATCAACGAAAGTGCGGACCTTTACCGCTAGATGACGGTTGTGCGGATAAACAGCGTAGACGCCAAGACGCACCGCCTCGAAATCCTCCAGCAGGCACCGAACCGTGCCTTCATTCAAATCCGGGCGGACGATGAAGGCAGGTGTGATACCGATCCCCTTATCCGCCAACACCATTTCCCTGACAGCACGGGCACTGTTCACCTTGATGCGCCCATTGACCCGCACATTCGCCCGTTTGCCATCGACCTTGAACGGCCATTGAACCGGATTGCGCATATTCGTGTCGATAACGCACTCATGTTGTTCGAGTTCTTCCGGGATACGCGGTTCTCCGTGCTTCTTCAGATAGTCACGGCTCGCATAGACCATGAAACGGGTTTCGGTGAGGCGGCGCGCAATCAGGCTTGAGTCCGGCAGGTCGCCCATACGGATCGCGAGGTCATAACCCTCATCGACAATGGAAACGAAGCGGTCCGAGAGCACCATGTCGACAGCAATCTCAGGTGCCTCTTCCATGAAGGCGATGATCGCCTGAGCCATGAAGGTCTCACCGAAGGTCGTCGGCGCCGAAATCCGCAACTGACCGCGCGGGGCCGCTTGTTTGTCTTGAATGGCCGCTTCCAACTCATCGAATTCATCGATCAGGCGCACGCAACGTTCGAAGTAAGCTTGCCCAACCTCAGTGAGAGCGAGGCTGCGCGTCGTACGGTTGAGAAGGCGGACGCCCAGCCGCTCCTCAAGCTGGCCAATATATTTTGAGATCAGCGCCGGCGATATCCCTATCCGGGCCGCACCGCGCTTGAAGGACCCTGCCGAAACCACGGCAACGAAACTTCTCATGCCATCGATCGTATCCATCAATTCACAATATATCATTGATAAAAAAACATCAATACCTCCGTTTATCGCTATTTCGTAATCAACTAAATTCCCTTTCATCAACGAAACGCAAACCCGCACATCAGCGGGACAGACGAGAGGACGAACCAATGATCGACAACCAAACCGCTCCTTATGCCGCCCTGATCCTGCGGGTGTCCATGGGGGTCCTTTTCATTGCCCACGGTCTCCTGAAAGTTCTGGTCTTCACCATTCCGGGTACGGTCGCCTTCTTCGAATCCCTTGGGCTTCCAGCCATTGCGGCCTATGCAACGATCGCCGCAGAATTGATTGGCGGCGTGGCGTTGATCCTCGGCATTGGCACGCGGGTCGTCGCGCTTGGCCTCATTCCGCTGATGCTCGGCGCCACCTGGGCCCATCTCGGCAATGGCTGGGTGTTCTCCGCTGAAGGCGGAGGCTGGGAATTCCCGGCATTCTGGACAGTGATGCTGGCCGTTCAGGCGCTTCTCGGCAGCGGCGCCTACGCCGTGAACCTGACGCAAAGCGGCTCGGCCAATGGCGCGCCAGCGCGGGCCTAACACCACCACCAAACAAGGAACCGGCGCGGTCTCCGCGCCGGTCCTTCCCGTCTAAAGCGAAAGTCGAGGGAGCCACACGATGCTCGTCAACGGCAAATGGACCGCCAAATGGGACCCGGTGCAAAAGAAGGACAAGGATGGCCGCTTCCTCCGCCAGGTCTCAAGTTTCCGCAATTGGATTACACCGGACGGACGTGCCGGTCCGACGGGCGAAGCGGGTTTCAAGGCGGAAGCCGGGCGCTACCACCTTTATGTGGCGCTCATTTGCCCATGGGCGTCGCGAGTGCTGATTGCACGCAAACTAAGAAAGCTTGAAGACGTCATTTCCGTTTCCACCGTGGCGCCT
>JAKSCL010000242.1 GCA_022360615.1 Hyphomicrobiales bacterium | reverse complement strand
TATCTATAAATACCTCTACGTAAAAACATTTACACAAGCCGAAAATGCAAATAAATTATGCAAAATATTGCTCGAAAAAGATCCCACCGATAGCAAAAGGCAAAATACACCTTCACTTTGAGGACTGGCAGGGCTCGGATAAAAGTGACAGCCATCGGGAATGAAAAGCGGTTCATCACATCCATGGAGAAAGAAAACGCGCTCGAAACAGCGGTCGGTGCCGAGGTCCGGGCCATGCGTCAGGCGCTTGGCCTGACCATCTCTGACCTTGCACGGGCAACATCCCTTTCAGCCGGCATGCTCTCGCGGATTGAGAACGGCCAGACCTCTCCCTCGCTTTCGACGCTTCAAACGCTGGCGACCGCCTTGAACGTGCCGATTTCAACCTTTTTTGCCGCTTTCGATGAAAAGAGCGAGGCAACCCATGTGAAGGCGGGCCAGGGGCTCACGATTGAGCGGCGCGGCTCGGCGAAGGGCCATATCTACCAGCTTCTCGGCCATAGCCTGAGAAGCGCGACCCAGGTCGAGCCCTTCCTGATCACGCTCGATGAGCACTCCGACGCCTATCCCATCTTCCAGCACCCGGGCGTTGAGTTCATCTATATGCTCAAGGGCGAAATCAGCTACCGGCACGGCGACCAGACCTATCAGCTGACGCCCGGCGACTCGCTCTTCTTCGATGCCACCGCCCTGCACGGTCCCCTGGAGCTACGCAAACTACCCGCAGTTTATCTCTCCATCATCGTCACGCCCGGCGATGAGAAAAATTGACCCTCATTCAAAAATATTTCTTGACGGTGAAATCAATTGCGATGACCCTCCCTCCATCGTTTCAAAAGGTAAGGCGTGCATGTGCGGCATTGTCGGTCTCTTCTTAAAGGACACATCGCTTGAGCCGGAGCTTGGCCGGCTGACCGCGCTGATGCTTCATGAGATGGTCGGACGCGGACCGGACTCCGCAGGCTTTGCCGTCTATGACGCGCCTTTGGAAACGGCGAAAATCACCTGTCTCTCGAAAACCGGCGAGACCGACTGGCGGGCGCTCGAGGCCGATTTGGAGCGTCATCTGAACGCCGGTGTCGAAACGGCGATCTTCGAAGATCACGCCATCCTGCGCACTGCGGGCAATGGTGCTGAAGCGCGCAAACGTATTATCGAAACGGTCCCCGATGTGACGGTTCTCTCGGTCGGGCGCGCCATCGAACTCTTTAAAGGCGTCGGCGATCCGGACGCCGTGGCCAACCGCTTTGGACTTGAAAAGCGCGCCGGCACCCATGCGATTGCACATACACGCATGGCGACGGAGTCCGCCGTCGTGACCGCAGGCTCGCATCCCTTTTCAACCGGCGAGGACACCTGCCTGGTCCATAACGGCTCGCTCTCGAACCACAACCGGCTGCGCGAAACGCTCGAAAAACATGGCGAGACCTTCCAGACGGAAAACGACTCCGAGGTCGCCGCCGGATACCTCGCCTGGCGCATGCGCGAAGGCGACGATCTTGAAGCCGCCATCGGCCACGCGCTCGAGGACCTCGACGGGTTTTTCACCTTCGCGATCGGCACACGCGACGGTTTCGCCGTTGTCCGCGACCCCATTGCCTGCAAGCCCGCCGTGATTGCCGAAACGGATGACTGGGTGGCGATGTCGTCCGAGTTCCGCGCCATCGCCAAGCTTCCCGGTGTCGATCACGCGGAGATCTGGGAGCCGCAGCCCGCAAAGGTCTATGCGTGGGAACGGGCGGCATGACCATCTCCAACACCACTTTCGACCTTGAGGCGCTTTCGCTGCGCGGCATCAACAGTGCGCTCCACGCAGCCGAGGAAGGCGCCTTCACGGTCCTCAACCCCGGCGGCGCGCATGCGCTTGCCTGCGGGCTCAACGCCCCGCTTGAGGTCACGATCAAGGGCCACACCGGCTATTACTGCGCGGGCATGAACAAGCACGCGGCCGTGACCATCGAAGGCAATGTGGGCACCGGCTGCGGCGAGAACATCATGTCGGGCACCATCCGGGTGAAAGGCGACGCCAGCCAGTCGCTCGGCGCGACCGGCCATGGCGGGTTGATCGTGGTGGAGGGTTCGGCGTCGGCCCGCGCGGGCATTTCCATGAAGGGCGTCGATATCGTCGTCAAAGGCGATGTGGGCCACATGTCGGCATTCATGGCGCAGGCCGGACGACTCGTGGTGCTGGGCGATGCAGGCGCCGACCTGGGCGACTCCATCTATGAAGCGGAGCTTTTCGTGCGCGGCAAAGTCGCAAGCCTTGGCGCCGATTGCGAAGAAAAGCCGCTCGGTGACGCGGACAAGGCGGCGTTGGGCGCGCTCCTCGAACAGGCCGGCATCGACGCCGACCCCGCCGCGTTCAAGCGCTACGGTTCCGCGCGCAAGCTTTACAATTTCAACATCGACCACATGGACAGCTACTGAGCAGTTTAAGGGCTGAGGACCTAACGCCCGAACGGACACCGGTTTCCCTGAAACTGCCGCAAAGGAAAAAGCATGGCGGATTACTCCGACAGCCCGCGCACGGTCCCCCGCAAATCCGCGACCTTCGACGACTACACGCTGTCTGAAATCAGGCGTGCAGCCGCAACCGGCATCTACGATATCCGTGGCGGCGGCACAAAGCGGCATCTGCCCACTTTCGACGACCTCGTGTTTCTCGGCGCGTCCATGTCGCGCTATCCACTGGAAGGCTACCGCGAGCGCTGCGACACCGATGTGGTGCTCGGCACGCGCTTCGCCAAAAAGCCGCTGCACTTGAAAATCCCCATCACGATTGCCGGCATGTCCTTCGGTTCGCTGTCGGCGAACGCCAAAGAGGCGCTGGGGCGCGGGGCGTCCGCCATGGGCACCTCGACCACGACGGGCGATGGCGGCATGACCGATGAAGAGCGCGAGCACTCCTCCCTCCTCGTCTATCAATATCTGCCGTCGCGCTACGGCATGAACCCGGACGATCTGCGCCGCGCCGACGCGATTGAAGTGGTGGTGGGCCAAGGCGCGAAACCCGGCGGCGGCGGCATGCTTCTCGGCCAGAAAATAAGCCCGCGCGTTGCCCATATGCGCACCCTGCCCGAAGGCGTCGACCAACGCTCCGCCTGCCGTCATCCCGATTGGACGGGGCCGGACGACCTGGAAATCAAAATTCACGAACTGCGCGAGATCACCGATTGGGAAAAGCCCATTTACGTCAAGGTCGGCGCCGCCCGGCCCTATTACGACACGGCGCTTGCGGTGAAATCGGGCGCCGACGTGGTCGTCGTCGACGGCATGCAGGGCGGAACGGCGGCCACACAGGAGGTCTTCATCGAGCATGTGGGCATCCCCACCCTCCCCGCCGTGCGCGAAGCCGTCCGTGCGCTGAGAGAACTCGACATGCACCGGACAGTGCAACTCGTCGTGTCGGGCGGCATCCGCTCCGGCGCCGATGTCGCCAAAGCCCTTGCGATGGGCGCCGACGCCGTTTCCATCGGCACGGCGGCGCTGGTCGCCCTCGGCGACAACGACCCGGCGCTTGAAGAGGAATACCAGAAGCTCGGCACGACGGCGGGCTGCTATGACGATTGGCACGAGGGGCTCGACCCCGCCGGCATCACGACGACCGAACCCGAACTCGAAAAGCGCCTCGACCCGGTCAAAGCCGGACGGCGCTTGCGCAACTATCTCTCGGTGATGACGATGGAGTTGCAGACGCTCGCCCGCGCCAACGGCAAGAGCCACGTCAAGAACCTCGAACCGGAGGACCTCGCCGCCCTCACCGTCGAGGCCGCCGCCATGGCGCAGGTGCCGCTTGCAGGCACGAACTGGGTGCCGGGGCAAAACTGAGATATGGCTAAGCCATGGACCTGACCGCCCTCATCGTCTTTGCCGGTGCGCTGGCCGTGGCCGCGGGCTCGCCGGGGCCGAGCATCGCCGCCCTGTGCGCGCAGGTGCTGAACCGGGGCTGGCGGAGCGTCATGCCGTTTCTCTCGGCCATGTGGATCGGCGAGGCTCTGTGGCTCTCTTGCGCCGTCTTCGGCCTCGCGCTCATTGCCGAGACCTTCTTCTGGGGCTTCGTGATCATCAAATGGCTGGGCGTCGCCTATCTCATCTTCCTCGCCTGGCAGATGTGGACGAGCCCTGTGAAGGGCGACCCGAACCATTCGGTGCCGACGGGCAACCCGTGGCGCATGTTCTTCGCCGGGCTCGCCGTCACCCTCGGCAATCCGAAGATCATGGTGTTTTACCTGGCGCTCTTGCCGACCATTCTCGACCTCGCGGCGATCGGTACCGTGCAATGGCTGGAGCTTCTGGCCGTGATGCTCGCGGTGCTCGTCGCGGTCGACCTTGCCTGGGTGGCGGCTGCTCACGCCGCCAGACGCCTTCTTCGAAGCCCGCGCGCCATGCGCATCGCCAACCGGCTTTCCGCCGGCATCATGGCAGGCGCGGCGACGGCGATTGCCGCACGCACAAGCACTTGAGAGTAACGGGGAACAGCAGAGAACAGGGGGGACCCAACCTTTGACCGACTTGGCCGCCATCGCCCGTGAAAAGGGCATCGACTATTTTCTGGTTTCTTTCGTGGACCTCTTCGGCGTGATGCGCGCAAAGCTCGTGCCGGCATCCGCCATCGGCGGCATGGCGCGCGACGGGGCGGGCTTTGCCGGCTTTGCCGCCTGGCTCGACATGACCCCCGCCGATCCGGACATGTTCGCGATCCCCGATCCCGAGAGCCTCATCCAACTGCCGTGGAAACCCAATGTGGGCTGGCTCGCCACCGACCTTTTCATGGACGGCAAGGAAGTGGAACACGCCCCGCGCAACACACTAAAGCGCGTCGCGAAGGCCGCGCTAGACAGGGGCTATCGCCTGAAGCACGGCGTTGAGTGCGAGTATTTCCTGATCACCCAGGACGGCGCTGCGCCCTCGGATCCAGCCGATATCCAACCCAAGCCCTGCTACGACGTGGCCGCCCTCATGCGCCGCTACGACGTGAT
>JAKSCL010000176.1 GCA_022360615.1 Hyphomicrobiales bacterium | reverse complement strand
TCGTTTGGATGTCGAGGAACGGGCGAAGGAGTCCGCGATTCGCGCCGGTGACCCGGCCGCCAGTGATTTGGTGGACCGCATTGAATCGCCCAACCCAGAATTGAGGATGCCGCCCGTTGATTCCGGCAAGGAACTGTCCAAAGAAGAAGTGGCGCTACTGACGCGTTGGATCGAGGAACAAGACGACATGGAAGTCGTCGGCTCGGTTCAGAACGGCCGCATTGCCGTTGATCGGCTAAAGAACCTCGACCCCGATGTCGTTATCCTCGATGTCGAGATGCCTGAGATGGATGGGATTACCGCTCTTTCCCATCTCATGAAGCAAAAGCCAAACCTCATCGTTATTATGGCATCGACGCTGACAACGCGGAATGCCGAGATCAGCTTGCGCGCCCTCACACTTGGCGCGCGCGATTACATCCCGAAACCGGAAGGCAATCACGGCGTCACTACGTCGGTCGATTTCAGGCGAGACCTGATCGCCAAAATCCGGGCGCTCGGGGGGCGGGTGGTTGCCCGCCGATCGCCGGCGGGCGATGTGCGGCAGCGGCCTCCTTCCTCGCGCACGGCGGCGCGCGGCCATATCTCTACGCGGCGGAGGCGTGACCAGGGTTCCGCGCCGACATCGGGTAAGCTGCGGCAGATGCAAATGCGTCCGGCCAAGGTTATTGCAATCGGCAGTTCCACCGGAGGGCCGCAGGCGCTGATGACGGTCCTTAGTGAAATCGGCAAGGACCTCGCGCGGTATCCAATCCTGATCGCACAGCATATGCCGGCCACATTCACGCCGATCCTTGCCGATCATCTGCGCCGTTGTTCCGGTCTGGAGGCGAAGGAAGGCGAGCACGGAGAAACGCTGCGCACCGGAACCATTTACGTTGCTCCTGGCGGTAAGCATATGGTCATCGAGCGCAGTGGGGCGAACCCGGTGATTGCACTCAATGACGGCCCGCCGGTGAATTTCTGTAAGCCCGCTGTCGATCCGCTTTTTGACAGCATAGCCGATGTTTTTGGTGGTGGCGCCCTTGCCGTCGTGCTGACCGGCATGGGACATGACGGCGCAAAGGGTGCCGTCTCGATTGCAAATGCCGGTGGAAATGTTCTCATTCAGGACGAAGCGTCGAGCGTCGTTTGGGGCATGCCGGGCGCAACTTATGAAGCGGGGGCGGCTTGTGCGATGGTTCCGCTCAATGCAGTCGGCTCGAATATTCTAAAGATTGCACGGGGTGGCAAATAATGAATCCGACAAGCTTTTCGTTTCTCGCCGATCTTCTGAAACGCCGGTCGGGTATCATCCTGTCGCCCGAAAAGCTCTATCTGGTCGAAACGCGCCTTCTGCCGATTGCGCGCAGTGAGGGTAAGACAACGCTCGATGAGTTCATCCCGCTGCTGCAGCGGACGGGCGCTGAGCCGCTGATCGGTAAGGTCATCGAGGCGATGACCACGAATGAAACATTCTTCTTCCGGGACAAGGCGCCTTTCGACCGCTTGGTCGATACGATTGTTCCGGCGCTCAAGGCATCCCGGACCGAAAAGACCCTTCGAATCTGGTGTGCTGCGGCATCGTCCGGGCAGGAACCTTATTCGATTGCGATAGCGCTTCTTGAAGCCGGGCTTCCGGCTGCCGGCTGGAACATCCAGATCATGGGGACGGATATCAGTAAAGACGTTCTGGAAAAGGCCCGTGCCGGAACCTATTCGCAATTCGAGGTGCAGCGCGGCTTGCCAATCCAACTGCTTCTTAAATATTTCAAGCAAGAAGGCGATTTCTGGCATCTGAACCCCGAGATCAAGCGGATGGTTCAGTACAAAACCTTCAATCTGCTGGATTCTTACACCGCGCTTGGCCGGTTCGACATCATCTTCTGCCGTAACGTGCTCATCTATTTCGACCGGGAGACAAAGGCGGACATGCTCAGCAGGATGGCGCAGATCATGGCACCAGACGGCTTTTTGATCCTTGGCGCGGCAGAGACCGTTGTCGGCATCACGACCGATTTCGAGCCGATGCGCGATAAACGCGGCATCTACATGAAGACAGGCGCCGATCAAAACGCGCTGGCGCCGCGTGCTTTCGCCGGCACGCCGTTGCGGGTGGTTGCTTGATCGAGGCCGTCTCTCACATCTGTGGGTCTTGAAGAGACCTCCCGCGGATCGGCGGGAGGTTTTTTGTTCTTGCCGGTGCTGGGCGCATTCCCTGGAACGTCACGCACTTGACGGGTGGCGGCCTGATCTGACATCTGGTGCACGCAACATCAGAACTGCTTGCGGCATGCAATCAAGCAGATCATTCGCCTTCTTCCGAAAGATCGATGCCTCCATCAAACCCGCCCAACGCGATCGCATTTGTGCCGGCGCGCGCCGGATCAAAAAGAGTGCCGCACAAAAACATTGCCCGGCTTGGCGGCCACCCCGCACTCGCCTACACGATCGCGGCGGCAAGGGCGTCGGGTGTGTTTGAAAGCGTGATGCTGTGCACAGACGATCCGCTCTACAAGGAAATCGGCGAGTATTACGGGGCCGATGTGCCATTTTTGCGCCCCCGTGAGATTTCAACCTCAACCTCGCCCGATATCGAATGGGTGCGCTTCACTTTCGATCGGTTCGGGCAAGCGGGCCAAGCTTACGACATTTTCTCGATTCTCAGGCCGACCAATCCCTTTCGCCGGGCCTCGACGATCAAAGCCGCGTTTGAGACGTTTATCGCCGCCAACGGTGTTGATTCATTGCGTGCCGTTTCGCCGGTCAGCGAGCACCCGGGCAAAATGTGGGTGATACGCGGCGGCATCATGTATCCGCTTCTGCCGCTTTCACCGGAGGAGACGCCCTGGCACAGTCAGCAAATGGCGGCGCTGCCCAAAGTCTACAAACAGAATGCGAGTCTTGAGATCGCCTGGTCGCGTGTGGCGCTCGCCGAGCCGCCCACAATTGCCGGGCACACGATTGTTCCATGGATTTCGGAAGGGTTTGACGGCTTCGACATCAATCTGCCGGAAGACATGGTGGCGGCTGAGGCGTTGGCCGCCTCCGGCGATGTCGAACTGCCGCCGATTGATGTACCGCCATTTCCAAAAACGCTTCCAACCGATTAAAGCAGGGCCCGAGACTTTCAAGCGCCGGGCGCGAACAAGGACAGAATGCAATGGGTGAACTGATCGGCGAAGTCGTCGCCAATACGCTTTACTATGTCGAACGCGACGAGTTCGACCGGCTTCGGCAGATGAACGCCTCACGCGAGGATGTTGCAGAGCTTTTCGGCGATCTGGCCCGGATCAACACGCTTTATATGATCGCCCGTGCCGGTTCTGGTCATATCGGCTCAAGCTTTTCCTCGATGGACATTGTGAGCTGGCTGCACCTCTACGAGATGAACCGGGATGGACCGGTGCGCGACCTCTATTTCTCGTCAAAAGGGCACGATGCACCGGGGCTTTATGCCGTGCTAACGGCGCTTGGCGAGCAGGATTTCGAACTCATTCATAAATTCCGCCGCCTCGATGGCCTGCCTGGCCATCCGGATCGGCTGTTCCCGGGCTTGGTCACGAACACTGGTTCGCTTGGCATGGGCATCTCGAAAGCCAAGGGCATGGCGCACGCCTTTCGCAGCCGCGGCGAGAATGCCCGCCGTATTTTCGTGATGCTCGGCGATGGCGAGTTGCAGGAGGGACAGATTTGGGAGTCGCTTGTTTCCGCCGCCAACCGGAAAGAAGGACAGATCATCGCCATTGTGGACCACAATAAGCTACAGTCGGACACTTTCGTTTCCGATACCAGCGATCTCGGTGATCTGAAGGCTAAGTTTGCGTCCTTCGGCTGGGATGTGAAGCGCGTCGACGGCCATGATTTGATCGGCTTTGCAAAGATTCTCGATGACTGGCGCGGCGCCGACGATACGCCAAAGCTTCTGATTGCGGATACGGTCAAAGGCTGCGGCGTGAGTTTCATGGAACATACGGCGATGGAATCGGATGCCGATCTCTACCGATTCCACTCCGGCGCGCCCGATGCCGATTCCTATTCTGTCGGTGTCCAGGAAATCCTCAACCGGGTGAACGGCCGGCTGACGGATTTGCGTGGCGAAGGGCTCATACTCGAGACCGTCGAACCGCCAGTGAAAGCGGTGGCGGACGCCTCGGTTCCGGTGGAGCGGTTGCTTCCCGCCTACACCGAATTGCTGCTCGATGCCGCGCGGGCCGACAAGCGGATTATGGCGCTTGACGCGGACCTTGCCCTCGACACCGGGCTTTTGCCGTTCAAGGCGGAATTCCCAGACCGCTTCATTGAATGCGGCATCGCGGAAATGGACATGGTGAGCCAGGCGGGCGGTATGGCGCTGCAAGGCCTTCTGCCGATTTGCCATTCCTTCGCTTGTTTTCTGTCGACCCGGGCGAATGAGCAAATCTACAACAACTGTACGGAAAAGACGAAGGTCGTCTATTTTGGCGCGCTGGCGGGCATTCTTCCAGCCGCCCCCGGCCATTCGCACCAGTCGGTGCGTGACATTTCGGCGATTGGCGGCTGTCCGCATTTGATCCTTATCGATCCGGCAAGCGTTGCCGATTTGAAGGCGCTGTTCCCGCTCCTGACAAACGGGACCGAGGAGAGCGTCTATCTGCGCATAACCTCGATTCCGTGGGAACGGCCTTATGAAGCAACGCCGCCCGCGGACCTCAAAATCGGCCAAGGCTATGCTATTCGCGAGGGTGGCGACGGTGCGATTTTCGCATATGGACCGGTAATGTGCGGAAATGCTGTGCGTGCCGCCGACGGTGTTGCAAAGGATACAGGCAAAGAGCTTGCCGTCATCAACCTGCCCTTCCTCAACCGCATCGACGAGGCGTGGCTGAAATCGACGATCGCCGGTAGGCCGGCGCTCTTTACCATCGACAACCACTATATCTCCGGTGGGCAGGGCGAACGCATTCTGGCTGCAGCGTTGAAATCGGGTTGGCAGGGCAGGGCGGTTAGGCAGTTCGGCCTCACCGATGTGCCGCCAGGCGGCGCGCCCGATGAAGTGCTCGAACGCCTTGGCCTCGATCCGGTCTCGATTGCGGAAGAGATTGGGGCAGCGCTGACCGCCTAGAAAACGGGCGCCTTTTCGTCATGGCATCCTTGCTTCGCCGACGGGCGCTCGATTTCGCAAAGAGACTGCCGCTGCAGCCGCTTCGCGTCGCGCGGTTGAAGCGCAAGGCCCATGACGTTCTCTTCGACTGGTCGGCCACGCTTGAAAAAGGTCTGGACGGCGAGAGCTGGAACACCATCCACACCCGTACCGTTGCCAACGACAAAGCGCCCAGGGTGCTGATCGCGACCTCTGTCGGCGGTCATCTCGCCGCGCTGCAGTTCGACAGCTATCTGGCGGTGGCGCTTACGCTGAGGGGCGTCCGGGTGGCCTTCCTCTTATGCGATGCCGCGCTTCCGGCCTGCATGGCTGCGCAGCACGACTGGTATCCGAACCGCGACCGCTTCCTCAACGACGGATCGCGCAAGGATATCTGCCAAGCCTGTTTTCCGATTGGGGACGCTTTTCTGCGGCCGCTCGGCCTTCCGGTCTACCGCTTCTCGCAATTCGCTGAACCGGGTGACAGACCGAAAATTGCGCGTGAGACTGCGGGCATTGGGTCCGGCGAGGCCCGGAGCTTTCAGTTTCGCGATCTCCCGGTCGGCGAGCACGCGCTTGCCGGCACTTTGCGTTTCTTTGCCCGTGCCGACCTGGAGGGGGTCGCGAAAGGCGAAGAGGTGTTCTGGCGTTACCTCGAAGCGGGTTGCCAGACGGCGCTCACGGCCGAGCGGCTCAGCCAGGCTTTCGACTATGACGTCCTGATTGCCCACCACGGCATCTACATCCCGCAAGGGCTCTGGGTCGCCGCGACGCGCCAAAACGGCCGCCGCGTCGTG